>JANYIO010000107.1 GCA_025362015.1 Gammaproteobacteria bacterium
GCCTTGGAAGAAGCTGGTTTAGACGATGCAGCTTTTGAACGTGCCACCTCAGATTTTGCAACTGAAGATGCAGCCCTGGAAGAAGCTGGTTTAGACGATGCGGCTTTCGAACTTGCTATCTTAGATTTTGCAACTGAAGATGCAGCTTTCGAACTCACATTATTGGATGAAGCTGCCACATTGAATTTTGCAATCTGTGGCGCAGTAATATTCAGTGCATAATGTGCATCTGCACCATTTGCTGCATCATTACGATCAATACCACAGGGAACGCCTTTACACATTAAATCTGGATTAGAAAATTTATATAATTTTCCTGCCCAATAGTCCACATTAAATGATGTTTGATAAGCCATAATGGTAGTGAATTTATTGTCTACACCATAACCTAACGCGTAAGGGAAAGCGCCGCCAGCACCATCTTGTTTACGTGAATGTTTTAAACCCATGTTATGACCCAGTTCATGCGCTGTTACGTAATCACCACAAGCAGTAATGGCAACATGGGCGTACATATATTTTTTCCAGTCTGGATTAGCAAAGTCACCATTAGCACCGCCGCCAATCCACGCAATACCGCAACTGCCGTGACTCGCCATATAGGGACGATAGAAAACCACCATATCTGCTTTAACTTGATCCCTATAAGCAGCTACATCACTGAACGCAGGAACTTTTGCGTAAGTAATATCATTCAAAGCAACACCGGCATCATTATCATCGGTGTAATCAACCAGTTTTGATCCCGCCAATCTTAGCTCTACATCTACATTACTATCTTTATAGATTTGATTGCTAACTTGAAAAATTTGATTAAAGCGAGTGGTAGGGTCACTACCGTAAAGATCTGTAGTACCTTTGGTGTAAACCACCAGCACATCGATGACGGTATTAGCTGCATAAGTAATTGGAGTAAAAAATATTGTCGCCAATGCGGAAAAAGAGAAAATTGTTTTTTTAATTGAAAATATCATGATTAAAATTCCTAGGTTAATGTGACTTTACTTAAAACCTTCCATGATTAGCAATAATTGCGCGCATCCATTAAAGTCCACCAAGGTAGCGGTTATGTTTTCATGATTTCATCTCTCGTTAAGGTTAATTTTTTAAGGCTTTAAAAAATTCTTTTTGAACAAAATTTAAAAAATAAATTATAAAATTTCATTTGTTTCTAGATAATCTTTACTGCCAACCGCCGATAACTCAAATTCTGACGGATTTTTATAAAGCCAACCAAGGCCATCAACTGACACCATACTATAACTGCCTTCGGGTGTAGTAATCATCGCAAAAATAGAATGCTCGCCGTAAGTCATAATGACAGGATAATCAGTGCCCTGCCCTTGCAAATGTCCACTCCAGGATTGATCACCATTAGGGCTAGTCGCTATTGATTGCACATCCACCATCACTTTTTGGCCATGCAACATTGGCAGTTCAACTTGTTCACCCACTTGTGGAATACTTTCCGGATGTTGATCAATTTCTACAATTTCATAAGCAACAACTTTTTCATTTAATGGAATACTAGGAATAGGAGCCTTTACACCGCCGATTTTCCACGTATTATTTTTTACATCAACCTTTACAGATTCAGAATTTTGTTTTACAGCACATGGATTCTGTTTATCACTTAAACTGCACAGATCATTTTTAAGATCCGCCTCAGCAACAATTGCTGTGTGTGTTGTCACTGGCAATAATGTCGATGCCTGGGGGGTCACTTCTGAAGGGTTTACCACTGAACTTATATCCGACTGCGACTCGCCCCGAATAAATACATAAATAACCACACAAACAATAACTGTCAGTGCAAGCACATAGTTTTTTTGTTTTGATGGTAGATTATGATTTCTCATTGCATCGAACTCGTTCGCCGATATGGATGTTCTTAATATAAAGATAGACCAGTTCACAAAACAAATCGAATGTAATTTATTGCGACATACAACAAAATCTAGTTGAAAATTTTTTATCTTTTTTAGTTCTATGAAAAGAGAGTATTGCGAGGAAAATGAGTTTCTTTATTCCATTACGAATAAGGATAAATAATTTTAAAGCTCACTTTTGATGGAATAAGCGTTTTCTTATAACAAAGCCTACCCAAAAAGCCTATAGGCAATTTACATCCCTCACAAAAAACATCCCGCTTATACCATTACATAGATTTCGCTGCTCCCTAATTTTTTATAACGGCTTTATCGCACTATAAAAAAAGCAGCCACTAGGACTGCTTTGGTCTATTACAAAAACTTTATAGTTTTACGCAAGAATTAACTAGGAATGAGGGGCCAATTTGGCATCTACCGGATCATCATCTAATGCACCCAACTCACCACTTGCGCGAGCGTGTTTACCGTAGGCCCATTCAAAAACAGGAGTGGCCATCAGAGTAGTCACTATCGTCATCAACACGAGCATGGAAAAAAGCGCCGGACCAATAATACCGCGCTGCAAACCGATATTAATAATAATTAATTCCATCAGGCCACGAGCATTCATGAGTGCACCAATACCTAAGGCAGTACGATTATCCTGACCACATAAACGTGCTGCTGCCCAGCAAGCACCACCCTTGGCAAGGATAGAACCAATCAACACTGCTGCTGCAATTAATATCAACTCAGGATTATTGATCATGGTCATGTGAGTGTTAAGGCCAGAGAAAGTGAAAAATATTGGTATGAGTAGCACGACGGCAAGTGGTTCCAATTGCTTTGTAAGCTCGGTGGTAAATACACCGCGTGGCATAATAGTCCCCAGTAAAAAGCCACCGAATACTGCGTGCAGGCCAATGCTATCGGCGATAAAAGCGCACATCATAAGTGCCATTAAGATGATTGAAAGTATTTGCGGGGTAATTTTTCCGTCGCGCTCAACAATGCGCCCCAAAGGCGCCAATAAACGAGTGCCGAGCAATAACATTACACTAACAAAGGCAATTCCGCCGCCGACAGTTTTAAAGGCAAGAAACGGGTTACCACCGAGGCTGGCTAAAACCACTGCCAATACGCACCATGCTCCTGCATCATCAACAGCACCTGCAGAAAGTGTAAGTGCGCCCAGACGAGAATTACTCAATCCTCGCTCATGAATGATTCGTGCTAACACCGGAAAAGCGGTAATCGCAATTGCAGCGCCCATAAATAAAGTAGCATTAAAACGGTTGGTTGTTTCCGTAAAGAGCCCAGGCACAGACATTAACCATGGCGTTATCAGTAACGCTACGATAAAAGGCGCGGCCATACCCGATATTGAAACAGCCGCCGCGGTACCTGCATTATTTTTGAAGTGGTCGATGCGAAAACTCATTCCCACCAAAAACATAAACAAGCCTATACCTAACTGCGCCACAACATAAAGCACGCTGATAGATTCTTTAGGGAAAAGTGCATGTTGCCATTCTGGGGCAATCAACCCAAACAATGTTGGGCCGAGCAATACACCAGCAATCATTTCTCCCACTACCAGAGGCTGATTAAAAAATCTTTTCCCCGCCCAACCAATGCCAAGGCACGCCGTTAGAATGACAAATAATTGAATAAAGAATAAAACTGAAAGCTGTGCATTTGCCATAAAATAAATCTCCAAAAACACGATAAATAAATTTTTCTAACTGAACGATTTACGTTGTATACAGCTCATAAAAAATGCCCATATCTTTCAATAAGGGCATTCTCCAATGGCTCTTTTACTTACAGAGTTTTTATACACCTGAACAGCCACATCTGAATAACAGCTGCTTTTTACAGTTCTCAACAATTAAGCCGCGTACACCGGAAAATCTTTACATAGGGTAGCAACTTTTGTTTTCACACTGGCAATAACTTCATCTGCATTACCCTTTTCCAATGCATCAAAAATATCGCAAATCCAGTTGGTCAACAGTACGCATTCAGCTTTGCCGAAACCACGAGTAGTAACTGCTGGTGTACCTACACGAATACCAGAGGTCACAAAAGGTGAGCGCGGATCATTTGGAACAGCATTTTTGTTCACGGTAATGTGCGCTTTACCCAAGGCTTCGTCGGCATCTTTACCGCTGTAGGGTTTTCCGATCAGGTCAACCAACATCAAATGATTTTCAGTACCGCCAGACACGATTTTGATGCCGCGCGACAAGAAAGTCGCTGCCATTGCTTTAGCATTCACGACGACTTGTTGTTGATAAACCTTGTACTCAGGTGTCATTGCTTCTTTAAAACTAATCGCCTTAGCTGCAATTACATGCATCAATGGGCCACCTTGGCCACCGGGGAATACCGCGGAATTTAACTTCTTCTCAATCTCTTCGTTGGCTTTAGCGAGGATGATGCCGCCACGGGGACCGCGCAAGGTTTTATGCGTGGTTGTGGTAGTTACGTCAGCAATTTGCACCGGGCTTGGGTAAACACCTGCGGCAACTAAACCGGCAACGTGCGCCATATCCACAAATAAATACGCGCCTACTTTATCGGCGATGTCGCGAAAACGTTGCCAATCCATAATTTGGGAATAAGCTGAGAATCCGGCAACAATCATTTTAGGCTTATGCTCGATAGCTAAACGCTCAACTTCGTCGTAATCCACCACGCCAGTTTCCGGGTTCAAACCATATTGAATAGCGTTGTATATTTTGCCAGAAAAACTCACTTTTGCACCGTGAGTTAAATGACCGCCATGAGCCAAACTCATACCTAACACTGTATCGCCCGGATTACACAAAGCTGCATATACCGCAGAGTTAGCTTGCGACCCTGAGTGCGGTTGCACATTTGCGTAATCTGCGCCAAACAATTCTTTGGCGCGCGAAATTGCTAGCGCCTCAGTCACATCAACGTACTCACAACCGCCGTAATAACGTTTACCTGGATAACCTTCCGCGTACTTATTCGTTAATTTTGTACCTTGCGCCGCCATCACCGCAGGGCTGGTGTAATTTTCTGAAGCAATTAATTCAATGTGCTCTTCTTGACGACGACCTTCATTTTGAATGGAAGCCCAAATTTCAGGATCGAAAGAAGCGATAGTTTGGTTTTTATCAAACATAGAGGAATCCTAAGTAGACCAACAATTGCCTTATTTGCGAAATAAGGATTGCCGAATTAATGAGAAGGGGAAAAAGTTTAGGTGAGCATTGTACATCAAGACAGTAAATAGCTGCCACGCAAAACACTCATGATGAGCATCAATTTGGCTCATACTAAAAAGGACAACACCATCTAAAAATATATTTTCGTTCGCTGGCGCACAGACCTGAAACACTTCTTTAGCCAATATGAAATCCCGTTATGGTCGCAAGAAAAATCGCACCACAACCGTGCAAAACTAATTTTTTAGCTCTTAATTCAGGACTTAATGCTGAGCCAAATCATTATGGTTTGCAAAAAAATCCTTATGCGTTCATTTACTTAGGTTACTTAGGTAAAATCGAGGGAGCAAATCTCCTTAGGGCTGTTTTGCGCCAACAACCTGCGTCACTTCAGCGATGGGGTTAACAAAGGTGGGATGTATTTCAAAGATTCTCCCTAAATCATCGCTGCATTTGCCAAGTGCTTGCGGTTTCGGCCTTAGTCTTGCAATGCAGATAATACATAGGTCCAAGCATCCTGCTGCTAAGGCGCCTTCAACCCTTTAAGGTCATGTTTTATGAACAGGTTTCGAATATTAATATGGAGTGGTTTATGGCTGCTTTTGCTCACGAACACTACAAATGCTCAATCCAACTATTTATTAGGTGTAGGCGATGAAATACACCTAACAGTTTACGGACAGCCAGAACTCACCGCTGAAGGTCAAATCAATTCCGATGGCGCCATGCAGATACCCTTACTCGGAAATGTAAAAATAGCGGGGATTTCCAGTGCAGAGGCAGCCAAAGTCATTACTGAGCGTTATCAAAATGGTAATTTTTTAAAAAGTGCGCAGGTGAATGTATTAATTACCAAATATCGTAGCCAAACGGTAGCCATTTTGGGCAAGGTCAATCACCCCGGCAAACTCATTTTGGAAGGCGCAACCTCACTAACTCAAGCCATAGCTTGGGCTGGTGGCGTGGCAGATGCAGGCAGCGAACGAATTATCCTGATTCGTAACAATGTCAATGGCCGTGAAGAGCGCCATGAATATGATCTGCAAAAACTACTTAATCGTGAAGCTGACACCAGCCCCGTGGTGTGGCTGAAAGATGGCGACACACTCTATATCCCTGTTGCTGGGCGCTTTTATGTTAATGGTGAAGTTCATGCTCCAGGTATGTATGCCTTGGATCGACCACTCAATGTCATGCAGGCATTGGGCGTAGGTGGCGGCCTCAATTCCCGCGCTAGTGAACGCTCAGTGAAGCTGTTTCGTAAACAAGCCGATGGCTCAGTGAAAGAATTGCGCGCTAAACCTGATGAATCAGTTTTGGATGGTGATGTACTGGTTGTTCAGGAAAGCCTCTTCTAAGGAGAAAAATATGACTTTAAATACGTTAATTCGAATTTTATTTGCACACAGACGAATCATCATTGGCATCACACTTGGAGCGCTAGTAATTGCTGGCTTACTGATTTTTATTATGCCAAAAACCTACACGGCTACCACTGACTTGATTGTCGATGGTAAAGGTCAAGATCCAATTAGCGGGCAGGTTTTGCAGGGGCGTTTATCAGCAGGTTATATTGGTACCCAAGCCGATATTATTCGCAGCCGGAACGTCGCAAAAAAGGTTATCGATCAGCAAAAACTAACGCTAAATACTGATTTAGCAACTGAACTGCATCTTGTGGATGACGAGCAAATAAAACGTCGCGCCTTACTTTCATATTTGAACGGAGGGCTGGATGTTACTCCTCAACGTGATAGTAGTGTATTGAGTATTAGTTTTGCAGCACGTAACCCGGAACTAGCCGCACAATTGGCAGATGCTTTCGCGCAAGCTTATATCAAAACCAACCTCGAGTTGCGTATTGAGCCTGCCAAACAAATTACTCAATGGTATGACGAACAACTCACTTCACTGCGCGTCAATCTTATTGAAAAACAGAATGTTTTATCTGCGTACCAGGAAAAACATAATATTTTAGCGTCTTCCGACCGGCTCGATCTGGAGTCAGCCAAATTAGCTGAATTATCGTCCATGTTGATTGCTGCACAAAGTGAACGGCTTAATAGCACCAATCGCAACGAGCAAATGACGGGCAAACGCGGTGCTGTACCTTCACAAGCGCTGGATAACCCGCAGGTTCAAAGGCTGTCAGGCCAACTTGCCGAAGCAGAGGCCCGACTTGAGGATATGGCAACCAAGGTAGGTGAAAACCATCCTCAGTACCGCCAAATTCAAGGTGAAGTGGATTCGCTAAAACAACAACTAGACCAGGCACTCCGTTTCATCAATGGCAGCTTACGTTCCTCGGTTGAACTTTCCCAATCGCGTGAGGCTCAACTCACCGCTGAACTAGCTGCGCAAAAAGAGCGTGTTATGCAACTTAGCGGTAATCGCAACGAATTAGCTTTGCTTAAGCAAGAAGTCGATAATGCCCAATCAGCCTATGACGCAGCTCTTGCACGCGCTACAGCAACTAAACTCGAAAGCCAAATTGCGCAAACAGATATTGCGCTTTTAAATCCCGCAACAGTTCCTACCACTCCAACCTCACCAAAATCACTCATGATCTTATTTTTAGCAGGCGTTAGTAGCCTGCTATTTGGCGTTGGAATGGTGCTTTGCTGGGAATGGCTGGATAGGCGAATTCGCGGTACCAATGACCTTGAAAAAATATTAGGTTTACCAGTACTTGCTTGCATTCCCGCTGATCGCGGCAGCAATTTATTACACAAAGAGGTGATGGTGTGAACGATTTAGCTAACATGCGTCAAGACGAAACTACGGGTCAAAAGCCGCCCTCCAAAATGGGAAGGATGCTGCTCGATAGCGGGAAAATTAGCGCCGCTGACTTTAAGTCAATACTGGAGACTCAAGTAGCACGAGACCTACGGTTTGGCGATGCTGCTTTAGAATTAGGTTTAGCCAATACAGCGGATATCCAAGACGTACTAGCGCAGCAATTTGCCTACCCACTCATCCCTCAGTCAAACAGCAAATTAGATCCACGCTTATTCACGGCGTTTCGTCCCGATAGCCGCCAAACAGAAGCACTACGCAGTTTACGAAGTGAACTGCAACTGCGCTATTTTAATCATCGCCCCCATTTAAGCCTTGCCTTAGTCGGCGCCGAAGACGCATTGGGTATAGCGCTTACCACCGCCAATTTGGCTATTACTTTTGCGCAATTAGGTATACGCACCTTACTGGTGGACAGCAATCTACGCTCACCACAGTTACATAAATTATTCGGCCTCAACGAACGCAATCCCGGCCTCACAGACTTGATTGCGAAGCGAGTATTACTTGAGCCCAATGCTATTCCAGAGCTGGGTTCACTGTGGCTGTTACCGGCGGGCACGCAGGCCCCCAACCCACAAGAACTACTTGCCAGCCAACACTATTCAAAACGCATGAGGGAGTTAAGTGAAAACTTTGACTTAATTCTCCTCAGTACGGCACCCTTGAATCGTACGCTTGATGCTCAGCTAGTAGCAGCCCATGCAGGTGCTGCACTGGTGGTGGTTCAGGAAGATGTCTCGCGTCTGGAAGATGTCGAAACCATTTGCAACAACTTAAGAGGATTTGGAGTTCGTTTGCTGGGCGCTGCATTACGCAAGTAAAGCAAGCGTTCCCAAAGGGGCCATGATGAATTACTCACACCAGCACAACCTAGATTCTGACATGCATTCTGTAATGCCCGGTTATTCTCCACAGATGTTAACAACCCCTGTCTCACTCGCTCAGCCGGCCACCCCCACCGATCAAAATTTGGTAATTGCTATTGTTATCGCCACGGTCACTTACCAGGCCATGCTCTGTATGCTTAATACTCACTTGCATGCAGTATCGCGCAGCTTGGTAGGCTTGGCGGAAGTAGTAATTTTGCTAGCGTGTCTCCCGATTCTGGCGCGCCGGCTGCTACCTGGAATTATTATTATTGCCACCTTCGCGGGCGCGATGCTTACTCTGCTGACGCTGTTCAGTGGAGAAGTAAATATTAAAGCCTTTCGCGACCTACTAATTCCACTGTGTTATTTTTGGCTAGGATGTAATGTAGGCCGCCCCGAACTTGCTGACCGTGCGCTGACTTACGCCATTATGATTGTGTTGGGATTGGGGATGATGGAGTTATTGTTTCTCGATCAATACACCAATATTTTCGACATTTTCAACTACTACGTGAGTATAGGTAACCTGCAACCCATTACCGATTACGTTCGTGAAAGTCACCTGCAACTTAACGGTATTCGCCCTGAAGGCATTGGTCGAACACTCTTGCCCTCGCTGTTAGGTAGTCATCGTGTTTCATCAGTGTTTTTGGAACCGGTATCACTTGGTAACTTTGCAACTATCTGCGCAGCTTGGGGTTTAAGCCGGGATAAAGCAGAGCTACGTCAAATAGTATTTTTTGTCGGTGCGGCAGTTGTGTTGATGGTGTTATCTGATTCGCGTTTTGCACTTATCTCGGTCACCCTAATGATTGCAATGCGTCTGCTGTTGAATGGTAAAGCGCTGAACCTCACCGTGCTTGCACCCTTCGCAGCCATTGGCTTACTAATGATATTGGGATACCACACATCAGGAAGAGGAGATGACAATTTTCACGATCGTTTAGCATTGTCCGGTAGATCACTTCTGGATTTCGATCTACCAACGCTATTTGGTGTTGCACATGGTGATAACTTTTCAGACCAGGGTTACGCATACGTCATATCTACTTTTGGTTTGCCTATATGCATTCTGCTTTGGCTTAGCTTCTGGTTTCTAACTATGCCCGACGAACGCGGTCAACGTTTCCGCGCGTTCAGC
Source organism: Gammaproteobacteria bacterium (assembly GCA_025362015.1). Taxonomy (GTDB): domain Bacteria; phylum Pseudomonadota; class Gammaproteobacteria; order Pseudomonadales; family Cellvibrionaceae; genus Cellvibrio. Next base: position 9,881 of record JANYIO010000107.1, read on the forward strand.
TCTATTTATATCGCCCTGATTCTTTGCATTAGTGGCTACTCACTATTTGCGCTCAAGAGTGCCGGTGTACTTTGGTTTCTAATGGGCTGCAGCTTAAAAACACCTGCCCCTTTACCTAAACCTTTGCCATCACTTGAGCCTTCCCTGCCCACTATGAGCAACTCAATCGAGAGTAGAAAATATGTCGATTAAGGTTACCCATGTCGTGCGTCAATACCTACCGTCCATCGGCGGCATGGAAGAGGTTGTGCGCAATATCGCCATGCATCAAGTACGTAAAGGTTACGAGGGTATCCGCATCATTACGCTCAATAGATTGTTTCGCAACGCAAAAGAACAGCTCCCCGCTCGCGAAATAATGGATGGAATCGAGGTAATAAGGCTCCCATATTATGGTTCTAGCCGTTACCCGCTGTGCCCGAGCATTCTCCGTCAGCTAAGTGAAACAGATGTAGTTCATGTACATGGGGTAGATTTTTTCTATGACTTTTTAGCCGCAACCAAGTGGCTACATCGGCGCCCACTTATTCTTTCCACTCACGGTGGTTTCTTTCATACCCGTTTTGCCTCGCGCGCCAAACAAGCTTATTTCAACACTATTACGCGCTTATCTTCATATGCCTATAACAGCGTGATTGCTACCAGTGCTAACGACGGCCTATTGTTCGGCCAAATTATGGGCAATCCCAAATTACAGGTGATTGAAAACGGGGTGGACATAGAAAAGTTTGCCACTCAAGCCGCGAGCGAACTGCAACCTACGTTGATCTATTTTGGGCGTTGGTCAGCCAATAAAGGCTTGCTGGAATCGCTCGAATTATTCTCTCAACTGCATGCTCGTTCGAGTGCCTGGCAGCTCATTATTACCGGGCGAGAATATGACCACAGCTTAATCGAATTACAAACTCTGGTAAATGAGATGGGGTTGCAAAACTGTGTACAGCTAGTTGCAAATCCCAGTGACACTGAAATTTGTAAGCTAATACAGCAGGCCAGTTATTATCTATGCCTCTCGCGCCATGAAGGTTTCGGCATTGCACCGATTGAAGCGATGAGTGCCGGCCTAACGCCAATTCTCAGTGATATTCCCCCATTCCGGCGCCTAATCGACAATTCAGAGTTAGGTTTCACTATAAACGACCTATCCAACATGAGAACAGCAGTCAACCAGTTGACCAGTCTGCATGCACAAGGTAACTCGGCATACCTCAAACGTCGTACTTCAGCGATCAATTTTGCCGCTCAGTATGCTTGGCCACAGGTTGCCGACAACTATTTAGCGCTGTATGAAAAATGGGGAGCATCCGCATGAAAAACTCGCTGCACAACTTGCTAAAGCGCTCAGCAATATTGGGTTTCAGTTGCTTGCTCGCGTCCCCACTCGCAGCAGCATCCTGTTTAAATGATGTGCGTTTAACCGGCGTTAATCTCGCCGGTGCTGAATTTCATACAAATAAGTTACCCGGCAACCCGGAAAAAGACTACGCGTACCCCAAAGAAAGCGAACTTAGCTATATTGCTGCGCAGGGCGCCAACGTCGTTCGCTTACCGTTCCGCTGGGAGCGTATCCAGCACCAAATTCTCAGCCCGCTCGATACAGATGAAGTAAAACGTCTACAAAAAACTATTAAATCTGCTAATGAAAAAGGCTTGTGCGTCATTATTGATGTTCACAATTACGCCAAATACTACAGCCAACCACTGCAAGACGATGCTGCGTTACAAGATGCGTTTGTAGATCTCTGGCTGCGTCTTGCCGCTGTTTTTACGGACGCCAACAGCACGGCTTTCGACCTGATGAATGAGCCTAACTATATGTCCAATGGACAATGGGCAACACTTGCCAAACGTACCCTTGCTGAATTACGACACTCCCATGCAAAAAATTTAGTATTTATTGGCGGCGGCCACTGGAGCGGCTTGCACGATTGGTTTAGTGAGCGCGATGGCATCTCTAACGCAAGCGTTTTTGCCGACATTAAAGATCCGCTGAAACGCGCGATTGTGGAGGTACACCAATACGCAGATCAGAACCATTCGGGTACCGGTAGTGATTGCCGCTCCGCCGATCAGTTCAATGACCTATTTGACAAGCTTGGTGCTTGGGCAAACGAGAATGGGCAACAACTCTTTCTCGGTGAATTTGGAATGGCTCCATCAGCAGACTGCTTACTGACGTTAGAACGGTTTCTCACATTAATGAATGGTCCAGCCTGGAAAGGTTGGAGCTACTGGGCAGCAGGAAGTTGGTGGGGCGGTTACCCTTTGGCGATAAACACTAATGCTGAAACACCATCGCCACAATGGCAGCTATTAAAAAAATATTTTGCCGGGAATCTTGCTAACAAAAGCCAACCGCTACCACCTGAACACGTAACTATTCCAAAAACCTATAAACGATGATGAATCCAACCAATGGAGAAGGCTATGTCCAATAAGGCTATGTCCAATGCAGCGGCTATTATCCGTGAAGCAGATTCGACTGCAGCGCAAACACCGTTTGACGAGACTTTTTTAGTGCTCTCAGCACATGATTACCGCTCACCACGCAAGGCAGGTGTCCATTTTATTGCTGAAGAATTGGCGAAGCGCGGACGCACTCGTTTTTTCTCGTTGCGTTATAGTTTTTTATCGCGTTACACGGCTGACCCACGCCTAACACTGGATGCCGAAGCTAATCGTATCGACATACATAACGGTGTGGAGTGCTACCTGTGGAAAACCTTGATCCATCCCTTTAATACTCGCCGTAACTGGCTGCGTTTAGCGGAAACCTGGATGTACCGCTGGTACAGCAAGGGCCAAAATTCTGTGCTACACCAGTGGATACAAGAAGCATCCGTTATTATTTTAGAAAGTGGTGTGGCCCCGGTATTTTTTGATCTGATTAAACGATTAAATCCCGATGCGACCATTGTCTATCGTGCGTCAGATGCTCTCGAAACTATTAATGTTGCTGCCTATGTTAATGACACTTTTACACGCATCGCGGCTGATATTCACACGATTGTATTACCCTCAAAAGCTCTAGCGGAAACAATTCCTAGTAGCCATAATTTAGCTTTTGTTCCGCAAGGTATTGATTACTCCATTGCCGAAAAAGCCGATCCATCACCTTATGGTCCGGGAATTCATGCAGTATCCATTGGCTCTATGTTATTTGATCCGAGCTTTTTTATTCTCGCTGCGAAAAACTTTCCTAATATTCATTTTCATATCATTGGCTCTGGCCAACCGAGGCATTCTGAATACGGTACTAACGTAAGCGTGTACGGTGAAATGCCGTTTGCGCAAACACTGCCTTACATCAAACACGCACAGCTGGGGATCGCTCCTTATAGCAGCAACAATATGCCCGCCTATTTACGCGATACCTCATTGAAATTACTACAATATGATTTTTTTAGTCTTCCGGCAATTTGCCCAACATTTATCGCTGCAGATTATCCCAATCGTTATGGCTACCAAATTGGGAATGCTGAAAGTATTACTCAGGCCATTAATCACGCCTTAAATCCACACGCACGATCAATACCTCGACCTGTATTTAGCTGGAGCCAGGTTACCGATCGGATGTTAGCACCACAATTATTTCGCGACACAGAAATGGCGGTATGAGCATGTCTGAAAACTCTCGCAATAACTTCCCCAACAACTCACGTGATAAATCGCTCAACCATGCACCTGATAAATCGCGTGATCAATCACACAATATTTCACTCGGTGGTTTTAGTATTTTGCGCACAACGGGCGCCGCACTTGAACAACAACTTGCGCTAGCCTTGAATGCTGCTGAGCAAAAAATATTATTTTTTGCCAACACCAACTTCATCGTTAAATGCCAAGCCCTACAACCGCAAATGCAAACTGCAAATACTCTCATCGTCAATGATGGTATAGGTGTGGATATTGCTACTTGGGTTATTCATCGCGAAAAATTCCCTGAAAATCTTAACGGCACCGATTTTATTCCGCACTACTTGCACAGTGTTTGCAATCAGGCACGCGTGTTTTTAGTGGGAGGAAAGCCAGGCATTGCAATACGCGCAGCCACGACACTTCGCGAGCAATTTAATGTTCACGTTGTTGGCAGCTGCGATGGTTACGCACAATCACAAGATACGCAAAAAGTTATCGCAGAAATAAATGCATCAGCCGCGAATGTAGTACTGGTCGCTATGGGCAACCCGATGCAAGAAAAATGGATATTAGAAAATCGTCAACTGCTTAACGCATCAGTATTTATTGGTGTAGGTGCCCTATTGGATTTTCTGGCAGGAGATAAACCTCGCGCACCACATCTTATCCAAAAATTTCGCCTCGAATGGCTGTATCGCTTATGTTTAGAGCCTACGCGCTTAATGCGGAGATATACCCTTGATATTGCAGTATTTCTTGCGCTCTGTATTCGCACAGAAAAATGGCGTAAAAATGCCATGAAAACTCATTAGGACAAACTCAATGCGAATTTTAGCTTCACCCGCGTTTGCGAATGAAAAAGTTAACCCATACAATGCGTTGCTTTATCGCGGCATAGAAAGTGTTGTTGTAGAAACTGTTGTTGTAGAAACTGTTGCTACAGAAACTGTCGACTCTACAATTATCGATTCAAAAACTATCGCCAACAAAGCTATCGATAGAAAAACCAACAACAGCAAAATCATAAAACCATCCGTAAGCGAATATTCACATAAAAAAGCATTTCTGGGAAAATACGACATAATTCATTTTCATTGGCCGGACGGATACATTAATCAGCGTAGCTTATTAAAGCTCATCCAAAGAGCATTTATATTTTCTCTGATCATTTTAATGACAAAATTAAAAGGCGCAAAAATCGTATGGACAGTTCACAATATTGCACCACACGACGCCTATCATCCGAAACTTTCGCGTTTATTTATGGATTGGTTTATTAATCGTTGTAATGGTTTAATATTCATGAGCGAAGCCAGCAAAACAACATTTTTTAACCTCTACCAACCACCAGCAACAATTCAATATGCCATTATCCCTCACGGCCACTACCGTAGCTCTTATCCTGCAGCCATTGACAAGGCGATTGCAAAAACTCAACTCGAATTATCCCCGGATAAAAAAATTCTCCTTTTTTGCGGAATGATAAAACCCTATAAAAACATCAACTCACTTATTCAAAATTTTAGCCAAGCTCAGCTCGCTGACTACGAGCTAGTGATTGCGGGTAACCCAGACTCACTCCAACTTGCAAAACAATTGCAACAACAAAAAGGCAACAATTCAAGCATCCATTTATTTCTACGTTTTATTCCTGACGCGGAACTCCATGTTTATTTAAGCGCAGCAGACGTTGTGATATTACCCTATAAATCAATACTCAATTCCGGTGCATTACTATTGGCCCTTTCATTTAACAAACCCGTCATAGCCCCACACATTGGTGCCTTCGTTGCACTCCAGCAAGAATTGGGCTCGCAATGGGTATATAGCTATGAGGGTGATTTACAAACACAAACCTTAACTTCAGCGTTATATGAACTTGAAAAACTAGAACGTGCCACAATTTGCCCGTTAGAAAACTACGATTGGAATAAACTTGCAGCATTAACAGTTGCATTTTATCAACATCTTTTTCTACCGCCAGCCACTCGCAATCAACAAGTGATGTCATGACTTTAAAAAAACGTTTAGGTAGTAGCACCGCGTGGATGAGCCTTGCCGCCACTGGCAATAGTGCCATCAGCTTTATTATTTTTATTGTTTTATCGCGAATTCTTACACCCAGTGATATTGGCCTAGTGGCATTTTCACTGATTGTAGTTGAGATTGGCAAGATCATCGTAAATGCAGGATTTTCTCAAGCCGTAGTGCAAAAGCCAGAATGGGATGACGTCTATGCATCAACTTGCTTTTACTTAAATATTATTTTTTCAATTGTTGTTACACTCGTGGTTATTTTTATAGCCGCACCACTCATTGGCCATTACTACCAGGCCCAAGCTGAACCCATAGTAAAAGTTTTATCAATTATTTTTTTTATAGAAGGGTTAAAAGCTGTTCATGAAGGAAAACTAAAACGTGAATTTTCATTTAAAGTTATCGCTATTAGAACCATACTTGCCGGCCTAATACCTGGTACAGTAGGAATTTATTTGGCGCTACATAACTTTGGCGTATGGGCGCTGGTATGGCAGCAGCTTTTGAATCAAATTGTGGTAACAGTTCTAACATTGATTACTGCGAAATGGATGCCGAGATTTGTTTTTTCTTTCACGCAAGCGAAGCAGCTGCTTGCATTTTCATCGCCATTAATGCTGTCACAGCTGATTAGCAATATCAGCTCGAAAATATTTGAATTGCTTATTGGCATTATTATTGGCCCCGCCGCACTTGGCTTTTATCGCGTTGGTGGTAGAGCCTTATATATTTTACAAGATATTATTTTAAAACCCTTTGAACATACAGCGCTCTCCGCATTATCAAGAGTAAACGGAGTATCACAACAAGCTCGGGCGACCGTGCGAATGATACGAATGAGTTCATACCTGACATTCCCTATTTTTTTTGGCGCAGCGGCAGTCGCACCTGAATTTATTACATTGGCCTTTGGCGAAAAATGGGCCGAGAGCGGCAACATTATGACGATCCTCGCGATAGGTATAGCGCCGATAATTGTTGGCTTACATGTTAATGCCGCGTTAACCGCCAGCGACAATTCACGCTTTGTTATGTTACTTGCCATTATTGCACTTATTATTAATTGCAGCTTGGGTGCACTGACAGTCCCATTGGGATTAACAGCAACCGCGTGGGGATTCAGTTTTCGTAGTTATCTCATTGCAGGCTTAAGTTTATTTTTCTTCAGATACATTTTTGATATTAGCTGCAACGATATGCTGAAAAACCTGGCGCCCAGCTTTATAGCTTCAACCATCATGTTCGCCGTAGTATTCGTCAGCAAATCACTGTTTGAAAATCATTTACCTGCAGCACTGAATATTATTGTCTTATGCGCGATTGGCGCCATATCCTACATGCTATTAATGATAATCCTTTTTAAAAAGGAGACAAAAAATTTCTTTACGGAAAGCATTGACATTGCACCCAGTAATGTAAAACCTTACATTGGTGCCATTCAACGTTTAATCAATTTAACTTAAAAAAAGAGCGCATCATGATTAAATCTTATCTTATCAATCTTGATAAAGACTCTGAACGACTTAATTTTATTACCGCTAATTTTAAAAAGCTGGGAATTGAATTTGAACGAATTGCCGCTATTGATGGGCGAACATTCTCTGAACAGGCCTTTCAGGAATTTTTAAAGGTTCGCCCGCGCAATAATAAATCCTGGATGCGGGGACAAATGGGTTGTTTTTTAAGTCATTACGCTGCGTGGGAAAAAGCTTCTCAAGGGAATGAGCGCTTTTATGCGGTGTTCGAAGATGACATTCACATATCGGATGATTTAAAACAAATTTTGAACGATGACAGTTGGATACCAGATGACGTTGATATTATTCGTCTTGAAACATCCACCAATAGAGTTCGCTTAACATCGCAACCATTACTAACACATGCCAAGCGAAAAATATTCGGTGTGAAATCTACCAGCTGGTGCGCGGGGGGTTACCTTATAAATCGCAGAACAGCACAACAACTCGTAAATTTACCTGCGAAGTATCATGAGCCTTCAGATGTTATTTTATATAATTTTGATGATTCAATTATTGCGAAAGAACTTAACATCCTGCAGTTTCATCCCGCGCTCTGTACTCAGGATAAACATTTAGCAACAGGAAATTTAAAATTTTCCAGCAATATCGAATTATCCGCACCCAAAAAAGCGTCGCGATTAATCCTCAAACTAAAACAGACTAACCCAATAAGCATTATTGGTGGCGTATATCGATCGTTACGAGGTTACAAACGCATTGGCTTTCACTAAGAAAAATTACGAACCAGGCCGCTACTTCCACAACGCATAGGGAAATGCTTTCATTAACGCGGTGTGATCATAACGAATAGCTTGTGCACCCCCCATCTCCAGCCCTTCCTCAATTGAATTTGCAAAAATAAATTCTGATTCCTTGCGTCCACTGCCAAAATAATAATCTTTGTATTTAAACAAATCCTCTGTTTCAGAAAGCCGAACATAGCGCGCGGGGATACCAAATGCCTCTGCAATGATTAGCCCGTGTAGCGAACTGGCTAACACTAACTTGGCTTTTAAAATATTAGTTATCGCAATATTCCAGCCCCACAATGGCGAGACCACATCTTGCAAGCCATTTACCAATACCAAATCATGCAAATTAGGTACAAAAACATAATCTTTTTCTGCACGAGGGGTAAATCTATTTTGAAAAATATGAGGAATTAACAATGCTGGATCACCATAAACCTCAGACACTTCGATATTGCGCTTTTTTAAAAACTCAGCCGTAAGTGGGCCCCTCACCGCATGTACTTTTAAACCCCTAGCTTTAAAATTCTTTTCTGGAATTTTTCCATTCCAACCGGTGCCCCAAACATGATCCCCTGTTTCGGAAAAATGCAGAATTGAACCTATCGACAACAAGCGCTCCTCCCGGTTAACTTCATCATCAAGACTGTAACCACGCAAACTAAGCATTTGCCGGCAAACAATATCCGCAAGACGATCACCAAAATTAACTCGACCATCATTGGGCGACCAATGAAACAGTTCCACATGGGGGTAAGGCAACCGGGGAAATCCATTGCGTCTTTTTTCGGTAAAAGAAAGTATTTTTTTAATCATGTCTTTTGCTCCTAAATTTATCATACCCCCTGAGTACAATAAATTTATTAAAGGCTAATATAATATGTTTGTTATGCAAATCACTGGGAATTTAACCCTCGCTTGCGACTAATAACGCAACACAATACCCAGTGTTGCTTGCAATGAGGTGTATTCGCGAGAAATATCAGGTGATTGATTATCTCGCCATCCAGTATTCAAGATAATATTTAAAGATTTGTTAGGTTCGTATGTAATCACAAAAGGGGCAAGCACAGTAAGAGTTTCTATACGATTCAGTTCAGCTATAGGCTCATAATATCGTTTAACGTAATTTACACTACTACTAATATTTACTTTATCGGTGAATTGCCAATGTGCTGAAATGAAATAAGTTTGCACTTTAGAAGGGGTATCCACTGTTTCACCAACAGCGGGCTGACTGAGGGAATACCCACTTCCCAAACGCAATTTTGGAGAAACATCCCACTGCATATTAATGGTAGCCAGCTCACCGGAGCCATCGTTGATAACTCCCTTACGTTCGACATGAGCAAACGTAGCAGTAATGCTGGTTTTCGGCGACACTTTCCAGGTACTTTCCAATTCAAGTTGCTGAAAATCAAAATCAAAAATATCCAGTGGTGTTTCTACATAAAACCGATTTCCCGATCTTATGCGCAACACTAACGTCGAATTATTCGCGGTTTGATAACCAGCATCGAAATAGGTTTCCTTTTCATCAAAATTCAATTCCTCCAGGAGTGAATTAGAATGGATCTGGCGCGTCTGGCGCCCACCCAGATGAAAAGTGAGTCGGTTATCATTGCCAAAGCCAACTTTTGCTTTTAGATCATCCCTGCTCACAATATCTTTCTCAAAAAACTCCCACTGGTCCGCTAAATGAGCATTGCGTAGGCCTTCAATTTCTGTATTAAAATCACTACCAAACTGCCCATTCCAACGGACTTGCCCCTCATGAAGAGTTGCATCGAAATCACTAAGTTCATCATGTTGATAATTGCTAACATGCCAAATAGCAACGAGCCGCTGACGCCCAAATCGCTCGTCAAAGCTAACACCTGCGGAGGTCACTGTAATTTTTTCGGCATCCGCCGCAGGAGTCCGCGAAAAATTACTATCCCATATTTCCTGCGCTGATGTCTCAGCATGGAATAACTGTTCTTGCGCTTTGGCATAGGCAGAAATAAAAGAACATAAAAAAAATAAACAACAATATACTTTAGAAAAATTACGCATCAATGACTAATCTCGAAGTTTACTCAATAGGCTTGCTGGCCAACAAATCCGCTGAATAAAGTGCCCCAGAGAATTTTGGTATCCAATAACAAAGACCAGTTGCGAATGTATTCTAAATCGTAAGCAATACGTCCCGACATTTTGTCCAGAGTTTCAGTTTCACCACGAAAGCCATTGATTTGTGCAAGCCCGGTAATACCTGGCTTTACTTTATGGCGCAACATGTAACCTTTAATTTGTCCGCGATAAAATTCGTTGTGCGCAACCGCATGCGGCCGCGGGCCAACCAATGACATGCTTCCTGATAATACGTTAAATAGCTGCGGCAATTCATCAAGCGATGTACGTCGTAAAAAATTACCAAAAGCTGTTACACGCATATCGCCTTGTTTCGCCTGGGTTACATTGTCCCCATCTTCACAGACCGTCATAGAACGAAACTTCCATACTTTAATTCGTTCACCGCCCATGCCATAACGCGTTTGTTTAAAAAATATAGGACCTGGCGATGTTAACTTAACACCCAATCCAATAATCAGCATGGGTAACGTTAACAATAGGAGCATACCAGAACCAATGACCAAATCTTCAAGTCGTTTTGCCCAACTATTATCAACCAACGGTGAATCATAAATACTCAGCGCAGGAATACCCTGAAAGCAGGTTAACCGTGAGTGAAGCAAGTCAAAATTAAATACATCAGGAATAACATACGGCGTTACAGTCGTGTCTGCTAGACGATCAATAACCGCGTGCATACGCAATTCAGCACGCATGGGAAGAGTAACAAAAACGATGTCAATTTTATCATCCCGAGCATCCTCGTAAAGCTGATCCAATCCGCCATTCACCGTAATATTTTGTCCTATTAAACGGCGACCCACATCATCGTTAGCAATACGATCATCATAAAAACCTATTATACGATAACCCAACCAAGGCATATCGTTGACGGTGTTAATCATACGCAAACCCAGATCATTTGCACCGACGATAGCTACTCGACGCGGCTCCGAAGGATTAGAACGTAGCTTCGCCAAAAACACACGCCGGCTCCAATGCAAACCGATCATTATGATAGGAGTCACCACTAGCCAGAGAAATATTGCGGACAGGCTTACGCCTTTAAATGGGTGAATAAAAAACATTGGCACGCTAATAATTAACTCGGTAACAATCCAGGCGACCATTATGCGAGATGCAAGATTCAACATAGAATGGCCGCGCCATAAATAATATATTTCATTACTTTCAGCGAACAATCCGAAAATAATAACAGCACTTATGGCGAACATCGTATAAACGTTATTCCATTCTATTTGTGCAATTTGCAAAATGAACCAAAGCAAAAAAATAATAAGCAAGCTATCAAACGCACGAAACAGCGCCAATATATTGGAATGATGCAAGCGAATTTCCTGCGGCTTTGCGGACAATTCAATCGGGCTCATTGTGGCTCCCAATGTTTGCTGACTACCCATAACGAACTCTCCACGCAGATGACTACCTTATTCATGTGATCTGCACTAATCAAGCCAAAAAATACATCATAAAAATAAATTGAATATTTTTTGATATGTAAAAACAACGGAAAAAAATTCAAGAATACTGAATGGCGCGCGCTTCATTTCAAGGCACACCCTGAAAAAATGCTCATGAAAGTAATGCACAACAGAAAAAATAAAATCTTTTGTGACCAGGAGTCAGAACTATATAAAATAAGATGGCTTCAATCGGTGCGTTGGCACACATACAATACTGTCAGCGGAGCAATTGTCGTTTTAACGAAAGGCCGCGAAGAGGTGGATTTATTTTGTGCGGATTATTTGTTTGCGAAATGTATAAATAAAAAATCATTTAATGTCGCGGAAATTGTTTATGTAAATGCCCACATGCGGGCATCTATTGAATACTCGGCCTCTATTTGATACACAGTTCCTATTTTTTGATACGCAGTTCCTGTTTTTTAATAAGCAGTTCCTATTTTTGATACACAATTCCTATTTTTGATGCACAGCTCTATTTGATGCGTCGCACCAGCTTACCTATCACATCCCAGAGCATAGGCGGCATCACTGCTTTCCCGATCCGTCTAGCCCGGTCAGACTTACTCATAAATAAAAAGAGTGAATTTTGCCGAGCTTCGCGATCAATTTTGGCAAAACGATTTGAGTAATAATAAGACGCCAGTGAGCGCCGTTTTACACCTTCTGGAGGCGTAAGAGGATGCGGGTGACCATGAAAACTGTTGCGCCCATGTCGCATTAGAATAGTGCGACCAAACTCTGGCTCAACGCTGGTTACCCGCTGTGTAGCGGTGGCATCCCATAATTCCAGTGCACCGCCCCACTCCGGTAGCCAGCATTTATTGAGGTAGGTAATCATTACCATTTCATTATGCAGACCTGAACGTAAATGTCGGTCAAAATCCCGATGAATCCCAAAACGTCCACCTGGCTTGGTTTCATGCAGCCCACCACCATAAAGATGGGCGTCAACCAGTAACTCATCAACTTCCGTCAAGAGTGAAAGTACCTGCACAAACCAGCCAGAATTTACCAAACCAAAATATATTTGGCTGGCCGGGCCAAGACTCGAACCCAGGACAGAACGTTGCGTACTTTGATTTTTATTTGCCACCGAGCGCCATGCTGATGCATCATTTAACTCAAACTCTTCTAATATCAACTCAAGCAGCACCGGGTTGAACCAGTTATTTTCTATAAGGTGTTGAAATGGCTGGGCAGATTGCAGGCGATTACGCAAATTGAGCAAATAAGCTTCATCGTATAAACACGGATCAACAAGTTCCTTCAAGCCAAGTCGCTTGCCGCGAATGGTTACAAAATCATCTGAGCCAAGCATTGAGCATCTCCAGTCATAAAACTAAAAACATCACATTTCATCATGAGAATAATGATAATGACGTCTAAGTTATCATGCAACTATCAAGCCCGCAGCTATATAATGATCACTACCTACCGATAAATAACTATTTATGACCCACCTGAAATACTTTACTGGCTATCCAAGCGAAACTACCGAGCAAGTCCAACAGGTTATTGTTGATCAGCGCTTGAGTGAAATCCTGCTTAAAAAATATCCCCACGCTCATGCGGTACGCACCGACAACAACCTGTATCAGTACACTATGGATTTAAAAAATCAATTTATGAGCAAGGCACACCCACTTAGCAAAGTTTCCTACGACAGCAAAATTAAAGTGATTCAGCACGCACTCGGTCAACATCATTACATCAACAGAATACAAGGCAATAAAACCAAGGCAGTGAATGAAATTAAAATCGCTAGCCTCTTTCGCGTTGCGCCAGAAGCTTTTTTAAAAATGATTGTGGTGCATGAGCTGGCGCATTTTAAAGAGAAGGAGCACAACAAAGCGTTTTACCAACTTTGCCGGCATATGGAACCCAATTACCATCAATACGAATTTGATGTGCGTTTGTATCTTACGCAACTGGATTTGTTTGGGGAGATTTACTAATGGAAAAATTATTGTTTCTGAAATTCCGCAAAAACTTCTACATCAACTTTATCTGCAATCGCGGGAACTAAATAATCAATACCAAAAACGGAGCGATTGAAACTTGTGATTGCAGAAAATCCTAATGTGTAATTTCCGGTTAACATATTATTCCCACCACCATTAAACACCACATCTAAAACAATCGGTTCAGTTACACCATGCAAAGCCAGCGTACCGGTAAACTTTGCATGCTTTTCATCGAGCAGTTGCACGCTGGTGGTTTTAAATAAAGCTTGTGGATATTTTTCAGCATCAAACCAACTACTACCGCGCAAAGTGTCTTCAAGGTCCTCGTTATTAACATCAACGCTGGCAATATTAATCAACGCCGATAATTTTGCATTAGCCATATTTTTTGGATCAAATTCTAAACTTGCTTCCACCGTATTAAAGCGCCCGACAAAAGTCGACATGCCCATGTGATTTATCTTAAACAAAACACTGGTATGCTGAGGGTCAGTTTTATAGCTACCTTTTTCGAGTAACGCAATAACGGTTTTTATTTTTGGCTGAATCAGATAACCGCAAGAAGACAACACCGACATGAGTGCCGCGGCCATTAACAAGATAATGAGTGAGCGGTGATATTGTTGAATACAATTGCGCATAAAACTCACTCACTAAAAACAAATATCGATTAAAAATATAAAGCTCCGACTAAGGAGCTTTTTTTGTTTTTCCGATGCATTAATCTTATTGATTGCTATTCTGGCAAAGTAATATTTAATTCCAATACCGAGCAATGATCAGATTCATCCAAACTTACAACGACCTGATCCGAATCAATATTAATGTACTTGCGAATAACATCGATAATTTCTTGTTGCATCTTCGGTAAAAAATCCGGTTGTTTACGCCTATGGCGCTCATGCGCAACAATAATTTGTAGCCGTTCTTTGGCGCGCGCCGCCGATGTAGGCTCACTCTTTTTTTGAAAGTAACTGAAAAAGCTCACAATTATTTACCTCCTAGCAAACGCTTGAAGAAACTTTTCTTTTCTTCCTCAAGAAACCTATGGGCCACATCTTTACCAAGCAATCTATCCACGGCATCATTATATGCCTGCCCCACTTGCGTCTCTGCATCTAAAATAACGGGAGTACCCTGATTGGATGCCTTTAGCACCGCTTCTGATTCCGGGATAACCCCTAACAATGGAATTGCCAAAATATCTTCTACGTCACTAACGCTTAGCATTTCACCATTAGCAACACGTATTGGATTATAACGGGTTAATAATAAATGCTCTTGAATAGGCTCAAGGCTTTGCTCTGCACGGCGCGATTTACTTTGTAAAATACCGAGAATGCGATCCGAATCGCGCACCGATGAAACTTCAGGATTAGTTACCACAATCGCAATATCCGCAAAATACAATGCCATGAGTGCGCCCTGCTCAATCCCAGCAGGTGAGTCGCACACTATGTATTCAAAATCTTTTGCAAGTTCATTTAAAATCTTTTCCACACCATCCCTCACTAACGCATCTTTATCGCGTGTTTGTGATGCAGGTAGAATATATAAACCTTCAGTACGCTTATCTTTAATTAATGCCTGATTGAGTGTGGATTCACCTTTAATGACATTCACAAAATCGTAAACTACACGGCGTTCACAACCCATAATCAAATCGAGATTACGCAAACCGACATCAAAATCGATGACGACAGTTTTATGACCACGCATAGCCAAACCCGTACTAATTGCAGCACTAGTGGTGGTTTTACCCACACCACCCTTACCTGATGTTACAACAATAATCTTGGCCAAGTGAGGCTCCCATACATTAAATTAAAATAATAAATAATTAAAAAAAATGAAAATAAAAAATAATGTTTAACTATTTGCTAATGCCTCAATAATAACTTTTTCGCCACTTAAAGATATTTGCGTAGGCTTTTTAAACAATTCTTTAGGCAAGGCCTCTTGCAATACAAAGTTACCTGCAATAGCAACTAATTCAGCTTCGAATTGCTGACAAAAAATTCGCGCCCCCACATCACCTTTGACACCCGCAAGCGCACGACCACGCAGTGATCCATAAATATGAATATGTCCATCTGCTAAAACTTCTGCACCCTCACTAACTTGAGCGAGCACAATTAAATCAGCGCCTTCAGCATAAATCTGCTGGCCGGAACGCACGGGGCGTGTAATAACTTTACTAACACGCTGCACCAAGCGCTCTTCAATGACAACCCGCTCTTCGATCACAGCTTCCAGAGTTTTAGCGGATTCTTGTATCGGTATTTTTAATGCACGTTCAGAGGGTTTGGATAATACTGCCAAGCCCGTTGCCTGCACGCTAGCCAACAACACTTCAGGCACGGAAGTAAACCCGAGCGGCTGTAAATTGAGTGAGCGGCAAATTTGCACCAATGGTGCAGCATTTTTAATTAGCGCTGTGCATTTTTCCGGGTTTTCTAACTTTTCAAGACTTATCAGTACCGGTGAGTTATCAAAAAAATGAGGAGCTTGGTCTATCTTCTCTTTAAGCTCGGCAGAGAGTGTTTTGGGGTTGTAGTCTATTAAAGCCAATACCACTACCGTTAACGCACTACCTTTAAGCTGAAAACTTACATCAATCATTACACGTGCTCATCTGCATAAGTAAGAGTCATACTTTAGGCCGCTATTATCAAGCCCGTAGTTTTTTAGTCAAGTCACTTGGTTCAGTCAAGCCAAAGTACTTGAACCCTACCGATGCTTACTCCATTATGGTTTGTTATTCAGTCGCGGTTAAGGCACAAAAACTTATAAAGGGTTTGGAAGTCAGAGTTACATCTGAGCTATCGCCAACAGGACAAAACACGGGGTAACATCATGAAACTGTTCAGCAGCATTGCTTTAACCAACCAGCTTTTTTTGCGGGCCTTTGCCATTTTGTCTTTTGCCCTACTCCCTATAGTTATGATTTCCGCGCCCGCCCGTGCCGAAAATGATACATCCCACCAAAAACCTGACACTGTAGAATTTAGCCAGGCAGAGCTTGATCAAATTCTCGCACCTATTGCGCTTTATCCAGACACCATTCTCTCTCAGGTCTTAATTGCTGCAACCTATCCCATTGAGGTAGTTCAAGCTGACCGTTGGGCGCGTGCTCACACCACAGCAAAAGGTACAGATGCAGTGAAACTGGTAGAGAACAAAGATTGGGATCCAAGCGTAAAAGCGTTGGTCGCCTTTCCCGATATTTTACAGCGCATGAGCGATGATGTTGATTGGACACAAAAACTCGGCGATGCATTTTTAAACGATGAAGGTCGCGTAATGGATAGCGTACAAAGCCTGCGCAAAAAGGCCTATGCCTCAGGTAGCCTGAACAAAGTTCAACACTTAAAAGTACAACGCGATGATGATGAAATTGTGATTGAACCAGCGGAAGAGCGCGTGGTGTATGTACCGGTTTACGATACTCGCGTAGTTTATGGCAATTGGTGGTGGCCAGATTATCCGCCGGTGTACTGGCATTACCCCAGCTATACCTATGTGTCAGGTTTTTACTGGGGCCCGAGTATTTTTATCGGCCCGACTTTTTTCTACAGCTCATGTCAATGGCACGACCGCCATGTTGTGGTAATTGATCATTATGATCGCGGTTATGCACGCCCTAATTTTTATACCAGCACAAGTATCGTACATTATGAAGGCGCAAGAGAATGGCATCACGAACCCATTCATAGACGCGGCGTTGCCTATTATAATAATCGCTTGCGTGATGATTATGGCAGTCGTCATGAAAGCTATCGCGATGCGCATGTTTATCGCGACCAATATCGCGGCCAAAATAACGAAAGAAATAATGAAGAAAATAGAGGCGCACCTACGCATCCCCAAACGCGTTTTGATGAAACCCATCGGGGGAACTCTCGTATAAATCCATCAAATGGTATTAGTTTTGCCACGCCAGTTAATCAAGCTACCAATAACAATCCACCCGTTGATCGCGCAGAACAATTACGTGCACGTATGCAACGCCCAACAGATGTGAATAATAACAATGCTAATTCGCGCGGACCTGAACGCATTGATCGTACGTTAAGCCGTGGTGGAGTTGACCATTCTAACGATAGAAACAACGAGCAAAATAACGAAAGATCAATCGACAGAGCGAATAATAATCATCAACCAGTTACTCGCACTGAAACGACTGATCATCCAGATTACAACACTACCAATAACCAGGAAGCGCACGAACGCTTTCAGCAAGAGCAGAATCGTACAGCTCATGCACAACAGGCGCCCGTGCAAGTAAACCCTCCTCGTCAGGAAGGCAATGAAAACAATAATGGCGGGTCAAGGCTAGATCGCATTCAACAAGAGCGCGCGCAAAACAACGAACGCAGAGTCGACACGAATAGCGGCCGCGCAATGCGTATTGATGACAGCATGACACGTCGCGTTGAAACACAACGTGAAAGTCCACGCGAGGAGCACACCAACAATGACGGAGGCAACAGAATGCGGCGTGGCGATTCAAAAGATGACGACAGAAGACATTAAAAAAGTACCATCCCTGATAAACAGCCTTTAAAAACTCGGTCGCAAGCGACCGAGTTTTTAGAAGAGCTCCAGCCGCTTACTGCATCCCATGCAGCCATCATAAAGTTTTGAATCAAACAGTATTCGTTAATGGCTTCTCATTACTACGTGGGGTAAAACGTGCGGTAAAAAACATCAAAAAAATAGAGTACTTTCCTTTCACTCCACCTTGGCTTTCTCTATAGTACGCGCTTCATAAAAGGCTACGCGCTTTACTATTTCCCCGCTACCGAGGTGCCCCATGGCTCAATTCGTATATAGCATGCACAGGCTTGGCAAAATTGTGCCGCCCAAGCGTGAAATTCTGAAAGATATTTCGCTCTCATTCTTCCCTGGCGCCAAAATCGGCGTATTGGGTTTAAACGGGTCAGGTAAATCCACCCTGTTAAAAATTATGGCTGGTGTTGATACCGATTTTAATGGCGACGCTCGCCCCATGCCGAATCTCAAAATCGGTTACTTACCGCAAGAGCCTCAACTTGACCCAGCCAAAGATGTTCTCGGCAACGTACAAGACGGCGTGCGCGAAGCAGTAGATGCCCTCGCAGCGTTGGACAAAGTTTACGCTGACTATGCCGAGCCCGATGCCGACTTTGATGCGCTTGCCAAACAACAAGCAAAATGCGAAGACATCATTCAAGCCTGGGATGCACACAACCTGCAACACACTTTAGAAGTCGCTGCCGATGCCTTGCGCTTACCACCGTGGGATGCAGATGTTACTAAACTATCGGGTGGTGAACGCCGCCGTGTCGCACTTTGCCGTTTGTTACTGTCGCGCCCCGATATGCTATTGCTCGACGAACCCACCAACCATTTGGACGCAGAATCGGTTTACTGGCTAGAGCAATTCCTTCACAACTTTGCCGGCACCGTAGTGGCCATTACCCATGATCGCTACTTCCTCGACAACGCAGCCGGCTGGATTTTAGAACTCGACCGCGGCCACGGCATCCCTTACGAAGGCAATTACACCAATTGGCTCGAGCAAAAAGAAGCGCGCTTGGAGCAAGAAGCACGCACCGAAGCCGCCCACCATAAAGCACTCAAAACCGAACTTGAGTGGGTACGCCAAAACCCTAAAGGCCGTCAGGCAAAAAGTAAGGCTCGTTTAGCACGCTTCGATGAATTGCAATCGCAAGAATTCCAGGCACGTAACGAAACCAACGAAATTTATATTCCACCGGGCGAGCGCTTGGGCGACAAAGTTATTGTGTTGGAAAATATCAGCAAAGCTTATGGCGACCGGTTACTCATCGATAATTTTTCACTCACCGTTCCCAAAGGTGCAGTAATAGGAATTGTTGGCGGTAATGGTGCAGGTAAATCTACGTTGTTCCGCATGATTGCCGGTACCGAAAAACCAGATAGCGGCACAGTCACGCTGGGCGAAACGGTAAAAGTTGCTTACGTTGAACAAGGACGCGAAAGTCTCGACGATAAAAAAACGGTGTGGGATGCAATTACTGGCAGCCAGGAAATTTTGAAAATTGGTAACTACGAAGTCAGCTCGCGTTCTTACGTTGGCCGCTTCAACTTCAAAGGTGCTGATCAACAAAAACGCGTGGGCGAATTATCTGGCGGTGAACGTGGCCGTTTGCATTTGGCCAACACTTTGAAACAAGGCGCGAATGTTTTGTTACTCGATGAACCTTCAAACGATTTGGATATTGAAACCTTGCGCGCGCTGGAAGATGCAATTCTTGCTTTCCCGGGCTGCGTGTTGGTGATCTCGCATGATCGCTGGTTCCTTGACCGTATTGCAACGCACATTCTCGCGTACGAAGGTGATTCAGATATTCAATTCTTTGAAGGAAATTACACTGAATATCACGAAGATTTTGTCAAACGCAAAGGCAATGATTCACAACCTAAACGTATGAAGTACAAACCGCTAAAAGCGTAATTTATATTTTCAACAAACAATAAAAAATGCACAACTCACGCAAGTGGTTGTGCATTTTTTATTGGCAATAAACATTAATTTTAGAAAAATCATTTTTAGAATATATATAGTTGATTTCCCCATTCATTCATTAGATATCCCAATAAGCAGGCTCACCAAATTCCTGTTTTAAATGACTAATAAATAATTTAGCACGCAGATTGTGCGAGCGCCCCGGCAACCTCACCGCATTAATATCTTTTTTAGGTGTTGATTCAAACTCTGTGAGTACAGGAACCAACTCGCCAGTAGCAATTTTATCACCAACTAACCAACTAGCGAGATGAACAATCCCCACGCCATCCAGCGCAGCTTTTAATAAAGCCTCAGTATCTGTGCAACGAAAACTTCCTTTAACAGGCAAGCTCGCGCCTTTATTAATGCCTAAAAAACTCCACCAGGCCGCCGGTAGTGGCAGAGATGCGACGCTTAAGCAATTATGTTTTAACAAATCATCCGGCGTTAGCGGTCGCCCATTTTTTTCAAGGTATTCGGGGCTCGCGCAGACAATTCGACGAATGGTTGCGAGCGGTGTTGCGACTAAATCACTATCGGGCAATACACCAATCCTGATGGCAACATCAATTCGTTGTTCCGCTAAATCGACCATGCGATCATTGAGATGCAACTCAATTTCTATTTGCGGATGCAGCTTCAAAAAGCGGGTAATTGCCGGCATGAGATGTCGTCGGCCAAATGACGAAGGCGCAGTAACGGTGAGCAGGCCGCGCGGATCAGATTGAGAATCCAGCAATGCGGCTTTCGCGCTATCTACCTCGTCGAGGATATGCCGAGCCGACGCGATAAACTGTTGCCCCGCATCTGTCAGCATCATCGACCGCGAGTTGCGACGTAGCAGCTTTACGCCCAACTCTCCTTCAAGCTGATCTATTTTTCGCGTACGGAAGAGACCGCGACGCCTTTAACACGAGCCGCCCTGGACAGGCTTCCCGCTTCAACCACGGCCATAAATAAACGCAGCTCTTCAATCATCGTCGCCTCTTAATCTTATTCATTTTTGCATTTTTCGCAAAATAGGTTTCCAAGTTGGATGATTGTTGCAAAATTCGAAACGGTTAACAATGGCTTCACCTACACAAACGGCGTGAACCGCCCCAGGAGATAGTATGTTCAACCTTAAACCCCAATCAAAATTAACCAGCCTTAAAAGTGCTCTTGCTTCATCCATCATGCTCACGGCGCAACTGACTATGGCTGCACAGAATATGGCCACACAGGGCATGGCGAGTGCCGATATCAGCTTTAGTACCAATCAAACCTATCCAGAAAGTGCCGCATGGTCTGCAAAAGAAAACACTTTTTTTGTAGGCTCGGTGCATCGCGGAATTATCGGCAAAGTGAATCAGCAGGGAAGTTATTCACCATTTATCACAGACAAACAATTGGTGGGAACTGTGGGAGTTAAAGTAGATGCCAAACGCAATATTTTGTGGGTAGCAAACTCTGATAGCGGTGCCTCTGATCGCAGCAGTGAAACTACGCAAGGAAAATTAGCAGCATTGGTCGCTTACAACGCAGCAACTGGTGAGCAAATCGCTTATCACGATTTGGGTAAACTTTCTGAAGGCGCGCACTTTGCAAATGACATCGCCCTGGATGACAAAGGCAACGTTTATGTCACCGATAGTTTTTCGCCAATTATTTATCGCGTAGACGCGAATGGCAAAGCAAGCATCTTTGCCACCAGCGATCTTTTTAAAGGCGAAGGGTTTAATCTCAATGGAATTGTTTATCACTCCAAAGGTTATTTGCTTGTAGGTAAATATAATTCCGGCGAGCTGTTTAAAATTGATATGTTAAAAATCCAACGCATATCGAGAAAGTTGCTTTAGCGGAACCAATTAAAGGCGCAGATGGATTGCTGCTGCGCTCATCCAACAAATTAATTGCGGTTCAAAATATGGGGATCGACAGAACCGTAGAATTAATTAGCAACGATGATTGGAAATCTGCAACCATTAAATCTGTCACCAATAGTAAGTTGCCGTTTCCAACCAGCGCAACAGTTGTCGACAATGATATTTATGTGTTGAACGCACAGTTAGGTTCGTTGTTTAGTCCAACTGCAGAAAAAGTGAGTAATTATTTATTGCAAAAACTTTAATAATTTTTTAGTGAAGGTTTGAAAAATAAATGCTACCCGAATTGCGGGTAGCATTTATTTTAGTGCGGCGTATTTTATAAATTTTATTTATTGGGCAATGAAATATATTTCTTGCCCAAATCTGTCAGCTGGCCATTTGCAGCTAATATACTGGTGAAATGCACATCATTGCTCCAGCGGCCCGTGAACCAGGCGTAACGGAATACATCTGAACGCGATTCACAAATTGAAACCATTTCAGTCATTTGTGTTATTTGTTTTGCAAGCGTATCAATTTGCGCACCATCATTTTGAGGATGCCAATTCGCAAATTCAGTGATCCAGAACTCCTTGCCATATTTTTGCAAGCGATCGAGTTGTCCGGCCAAACCATAGTCATACCAATGAAATGCGAGGTAATCGATATGTGGATCGCGGTTATTGTTGGCCGCGCGATAAGCTGCATAAAAAGCGTCGAGCCATTTCACCGGATCTTCGTAATTGGTTTGTGTTCCCCAGGTAATTGCAGGGCCGACAATTTTTACGCCAGTGTGATTAGCAATCGCTTCATACTTGGGCCATTCGGTCGCAGCATCTTGTGGAGATTTGTTTGATTGATCAGTTAAGTTGGGTTCGTTCAATACCAAAATATATTTTATTCCAGGATTTTGTTGCAAAAAGTTTTCCACATCCGTCGCGTTAAAATTGAAATTCCATAACATGGGGTAATAATCCATGTTGTAACGTGTTTGGTAATCCGCAGGAATATTACTATTTGGCCGATCGCTCCAGTTGTACCACCAACTCACACCAGCAGAAATTGCAGTTATATCTTCGGGAGTTGCCAAGTTGTAGGCGATGCCACGCTTGGGGCTTTTTTGAATTGCTGACGAAACGCTCGACGAACTTTTACTTGTGCTCGTAGCAACACTTGACGATGTTTTCGCGGATGCAACTACCGATGCAGCGCTACTGCTTAGGCTTACAGAGCTAGAACTGCTGACCAGTACGCTAAGCGTCGAAGAGGCTACGCTGCTAGTGCCCGAATTATTTTCTCCGCCGCCGCCACATGCGGTTAAGCTAAAGGCGAGAGCGAGAGATAAACTGGCTCGACGTAATTGTTGTAGTGAGTTCATAGTTGTAATCATGGGATATATGTCAGTCGTATTGCGAAAGTAGAATAGGACGTATAATGACACAAAATGGCGAGCAGAAATTAGAAGTAGCTCTTGTTTTTGCAAAGTGGTGAAAGGAGAAATACTTTTTTACTCTGGGCTCCTAATAAGCAGCAGCTTATTCATTAGGCACTTTCTTCACTTACAAATTTACTGATATGTTTTGCACAACCGCCTGGATTTGACTGCAACAAAAAATGTGCACCCTTAACATCAAAAACCGAAATGTTATAAAACAGTGAAACAAATTCACTGACATGATTTCTGGAAACAAGACTGTCATTTTCAGCACAAAGATAAAGTGCCCGAATATTTGACTTTATTTTAATAGCTTTTTCACTCAGGTTTTCTAAAACGGAAAGCCTAAATTTAAACTCAAGTTCTGAAACTTCGGATAATGCCTTATAAAATAACTCTATAGGAAACTCAGGGCCAATAAGAAACCTGCGAATGAAATACGCAGAGAATGGAATTTTTAACAGAGCTTTTAAAGGTAACTTCTTTGCAAACCAAACAAGTTGTTTTGAAGGACAGGAAAGAAAAGTTGCCACGAAAATAACTCCCTTCAAATTCTCTATATTGTCAAATGCAAGCCGGGTTGCAATAGGACCAGAAAAAGATTCTGCTAACAGGTAGAACTCTTCGCTTGGAAGACGCGTCTTTATATGCGTATATATTGATTCGTAAGTTTGGTTTGGTGCAGAAGGAAATGAAATTATTTCGTGTGGAAGCGAAAGAAGAGGAAGCAAAGGCTTAAACAACAAGCCCGTTCCATCCATACCCGGCAGCAAGATAATTTTCAATTATTACGCCTCATTTAATGCCGAACTAAGCAGCAGTTTTTAGGTTACACTGTGGTAGCTAGCAACAGTCCACTGCCTACCATAATACTACCAGCAGACACATTAAGTGCTTTAGTGGCTTTTGAGTTTTTGAAGATTTTACTAACTTTACTTGCCGTATAAGCATAAACAGTCATAACAGAACCTACCGCGACAGATGCTAACAACAATAATTCACCAATTTGAATAATAGCTACGCTTTGAATATTTACGAATGCAGGAAAAAAGCTAATATAAAAAAGAATTGCTTTTGGATTGCTTAGAGTAGTAATAAGGCCAGCAATGAAATTTGAAAGAAAGGATAACTCAAGAACTGGTTTAACTTCTACAGAATTGGGTTTTTCTAAAATTAATTTAACACCTAACCAGATCAGATAAAGAGCGCCGCCATATTTTATAAATGTAAAGAAACCACCCATTGCACTTGCTAAAGTAGACAAACCATAAAGCGATAAAATAATGAAAATGTAGTCACCACAAACGATGCCGCAAATTGTAATTAACCCATGCGAAAAGCCAGATGCCATAGATCTGGCAACAACAGTAAAAACTCCTGGACCAGGAATTACTGCCAAAATAACCAGGGCCACAAATAACGGGAACATGCTGGCAATTGTCATAATGCTTCCTTGTGGGTAAGGTAAATATTCAGTGGCAATATTTAAAGTGACTCTATATATTTTCTTGCCTCCAACTCTGTTTGAGCTTCCTGCTCTTCAGTTAATACATATTTATCGCAAGCCGCTGGTTCTATAGCCGGCAATAAAAAGCCGGAAGTCACAAATAAAGAATTGGAGGATAACGGAATCTTCCATTTTATATCAGTATCTTTATCAAACAATGAGCTAAAAGAATACCATTCGGATTTTGACCTGAGCCTTTCAAGCGTAACATCGGGCACATTACATTTTATTTTATATTCCTCGAAAAAATATACGATGCTGTTAAAGTCACGCCCCTTGAATAAAATTTCATGATCCGTCCATTTTCCATTGGATGATATATAAGCCAGATCAGTGCCATGCGTGTAAAACAGACAATTGATTAACACGATAAAACCCATCATAAAAAATATTAAAACACCAACAATCACTTTAAAATACTTCATACACTCTTCTCTATTAAATTATTATCTATTACTGAACAAGTCGTATGGGTGGAACCTGCACGTCTGAGTTCGATGGTCCCGAAGATTTTGCTGCAGACTTTCCTCTTCAAGGTGATCATACGGCGAATTATGTCGCTTTTATGAATTCAATTCCCTACGGAACTTGGGATCAGCCTTCCAGCAATACTTTACCTGTCGCTCACTTCACTCGTTGCTTACGCCACCCAGATCTATGCACTGTATCCATGTGAACTTCGACGGCGGCGGAAAATGTGTGAATAGTGAATATGGTGATTTTTTTTAACCAGAGTTCTAGGAAAAAATAAACGTCTATCCATATTTTTTATCGACCCCAAGCCCCGCTTGCGGTCGATAAAAATTTAAAACCACACAAGATTCTACTTACGCATAACCGTATCGAAAAGCAAAAAGTCAGACCTGCCCGGTATATTAAACTTTTGCGTGATCCAATAATTTCCTCAACTCGCCTGACGCCAGCAAAGCATCAACATCCTGACTGCCGCCAACCAATTGGCCGCGAACGAATACCATAGGGAAAGTTGACCAGCCACTCCACATTTTTAACACTAGGCGACGACGCCAACCTCTGAAATAGCTGCCATACTCAAGATAGTGATAACTCAATATTTCAAGATCCAGATTTTTTCTAACGGTTTTGCAAAATGGGTTTTGCTTCATACCGACAATCACTATCGGGTTATTTGCAATGGCATGAATAACTTCGTTGAGTGTCTCTTCATAACCACCGCCCATATGAGTGCTGATAGCGGGGTGAATAAAGCTTTCATGTAATAATTGTCGTGACATATCTTAAAATTCCTTTGATAAATATTTATGGGTGATTTAATCGAAAAGCAACATCTGATTCCGCGCACATTAAAAATAAACACCCCATCCAGAAAAAATAGGGCGTCAAAACACCGGAGGAACCAATGAATAAAATTCAATCCATATTGTCGCACTCCAAACTAAGTATTATAAGCCGCCCGCTGGATCTATAAAGCTACCTGTTACAAATGACGACTTTTCTGTTGCAAGCCAAAGTATTGCCTCAGCAACTTCTTTAGGCTGACCGCCTCTTTGCAGAGGTATTTTTGATTTCAATCTTTCTACGCGGTTTGGCTCACCACCAGAAGCATGCATTTCTGTATAAATAAGACCAGGACGTACAGCATTTACCCGTATTCCTTCTGCAGCAACCTCTAATGCTAAACCTCTGGTTAAGGTATCTATAGCTCCCTTCGAAACTGCATAATCAATATATTCGTTTGGAGAGCCACTTTTTGAAGCACCAGATGATACGTTTACAATAACACCACCTGACCCACCATTTTTAGTAGACATACGTTTAACAGCTTCTTTAGAGCACAGAAAACAACTCATGACGTTTGTTAGTAAAACTTCACTGAAACGCTTTGCAGAAATTTCCTCTAGGCGACATTGAGTCCTCAAAATTCCTACATTATTTACCAAGATAGATATATAGCCTAACTGGTTCTCTACCGTTTCAAATAATCTTGCAACTTCACTTTCTATAGAAACGTCTGCTTTTACAGTTATACAATGGTCGCCGCGTTGTAATATTTCATTTTTAACTTTCTCCGCAGCGCTTTCATTTGAAAGATAATTGATGCAAACATAATAGCCATTTTCTGCAAATAACTTTGCAGTTTCAGCACCAATACCTCTACTTGCGCCAGTAATAATTGCAACTTTACTCAAGGTCATTTATTTTTTTCCTTTTACATAACGTCTAGCTATGCGAGCGACTTGCATGCTATTTTTTACGCCAAAAAATCAATAGCGAAATGATAAAATCAAGAAAGCCACCAAAATAACTGGCGTAATGAATAAAAACAACGCTCATGAAAGCATTGCAATTAATAATACGATAGTAAGCTAATGTGCCGCACCAATAACTGTAGTTATAAAAATTCGGCATTACTGCGCAGTACACGCCGACAAACAATGTGGACAGATAGTAGCTAATAACACGCTCCAAGCGGTGCCTCAACGACTTACTAGTAAATGGCTCTACTTATTTTTCCAATGAGCCGCATACCATATGATTAGCAACATGCAAAAAACCTCAATAGAAGCAAAAAAGATGTAATGTAAATATAGTGAGCCTCCGACAACAACAAAAAGAATTGTAATTACCCCTGAAACTATATTTGCTATTCTGTTATGTCCATACTTCAAAACTCTAGACAAGAAAACCATAGCAATTGGAATTTCTAAAAGAATAGCGAATACCAATAGGATTCCTTCAGTAATTTTTAATTCTCCAGCTCTGCCTGTCATCATTTCAGAAAGAACTCCCGGAGTAATAAAAGTTAAGATGTCTGCAAAAATCATGTTTAGCATTACTATCAACCAGAGAGTAGATAATTTTACTTTTATGTCCATGTATTCCTCTTTTATTTCATCTATGATTTGTTTTTTGTCTTTACTAACGCCGAGCTAACGGCATTTTTTAAGTTTTAAGAAGTGACACTTTTTAATTATAAAAAACCCGGCCATCACGCACCGGGTTTGTTTATTTTTAGTCGCGTACTTATCTTTTTATGTATCTGGCGACTTAATCAACTAGCTAGCAGTGCCTGCCGAAGATAAAGAAAATTCATTATTTCGCGCTAAACGCGTACACGGTCTGTGAATGAAAAGTCTCACCAGGCTTAAGAGTAGTTGTCGGGAAGGATCGCTGGTTTGGTGAATCCGGGAAATGTTGGGTTTCCAGGCAAAAAGCATTGTGCTTGTTGTAAGCGTGACCTGCTTTCCCGATGAGTGATCCATCCATGTGGTTAGCAGTGTAAAGCTGAATCCCCGGCTCAGTGGTACGCACTTCCAAAATGCGGCCAGTTTTTGGTTCCTGAACGCGAGCGGCAAGAACAAGATCCTTGCCTTGATCATTAGCTGGACGGTTAATTACAAAATTATAATCATAGCCAAGGCCAACTTTATGCTCGGCCTCAATATGCGTACCTATAGGTATGCTGGTGCGAAAATCCAGCGTCGTACCAGCAACACTTGCCAGTTTGCCGAGCGGAATCCCGGTTGCATCAGTCGGCGTATAACGATCAGCATTAATCATTAATTGATGGCTCAATACATCACCGGAGCCATCGCCACCCAGGTTAAAGTAACTATGGCTGGTATAGTTCACAACGGTAGCTTTGTCGGTAGTGGCGGTGTAATCCACAGAAAGCTCGTTGGCATTGTTGAAAGCGTAAATCACGCGTGTTGTCAGAGTGCCCGGGTAACCTTCTTCACCATCTGGACTGATATAAGTTAGCACCACACCTGCCGCATCAGCTTTCACCAATGGCTCCGCTTGCCACACAACCTTATCAAAACCCTTGAGGCCGCCGTGCAAGGTATTGGGTTTGTTATTCAACGCAAGCTTGTCGTAGGTTTTGCCATCAAGCTTGAATGTGCCTTTGGCAATACGATTGGCAAAACGGCCAATGATTGCACCAAAGAAGGTGGGATTTTTTATGTAGTTATCAAAAGTGTCATACCCCAGTACGACGTCGGCCAGCTTGCCATCGCGATCAGGAACTTTGAGTGCAGTAACAATGCCACCGTAATTGATAATACGAACTTCCGAGCCCGACGCATTGGTCAAAGTAAACTGCTCAATGTTCGTGCCATCCGGTAGCTTACCGAAAGGGCTGTGCGTAACCGAGGCTTTAGGTGGTTCGACCACTTTGTTCTTTTGAGGAGCCGGAGTTTTCTCAGCCGTTGTGCCGGGTGCAGGTGAACTGCAACCACTCAGTGTAAGCACAAGCACAGAGCAAAATGCTAACAGGCTTGGGCGGAACGATTGTTTAAAATATTGCATAGTTTTTATCTCGTTGATGTTGTTGTATGCCTGTGTATTTTTAATAGGGAATCTAACCCGCTTTTGCACACACCGATTTGTTAATTATTAAATTCTCGTTCATAACTAACTGGTGAAACACCACCAATCGACATATGTATGCGCTCATGATTGTAATAGTGCATGTAGCGGCTGACAATATTTTTCAGTCGCTCGCCAGCCTCAATGACCTGCCGCTTAATTCGTTCCAACTTCAAACGATTAAAAAATGACTCCACATAAGCATTGTCATTCAATTCCTTTACTCGACTCATACTTTGGTCGATATTAGAACGAACCAAACATTCGCGAAACGTAGTAGCAATATATTCCGAGCCTTTATCTGAATGGAAAATAATACCGCTTGTACAACCTCGATTTTAACCGCTCGATCTATTGTGGCGACTGAAAGTCCTGCATCACGCCACTCACTCAACGACCACGCAATGACGCGACGACTAAAATGATCCATGATGACCGACAGGTATTGCCAGATTACATTAGCCAGCTTGATATAAGTAACATTATTACTCCTAACTTGCATTTTCTAATACCGAGTTAGCGGCTTGTTATAAATATTATCTCGGTGTAAGCTGAATTTGAAATTTTACCAAAATTAAAGGTGGCGGCTATGCGTGCAATACAATTTCTACTGTGTTTTTTGTTTGTCGCCCCAGCATTCGCTGGTGTTAAAATTAGGGTTCCTGTTTGGTATGTTGCATTAACTTGTGAACACGATCCAGTGTGTTATGCATCGAGTAACGGCAGTTATACCGGAAGTATTGGCGGCGCACGTAAATTTTACAATTATTCTGATGCAAATACTTTCGTTGGAAGTTTGACTGAAAGTATCCGCGAAAAATCACCAAGACTTATAGAAGGCTCAGAGTTTAAATGTGTTGAGAGCACAAAAGAAAAACTAGACGGCCCACCATGCTAATACGGGAAGAGTGCTGGGAGCCTGTAGTTAATAAAAGCGGCAATGGTGGTGAAATGTGGAACCGTATCGCAAGAGAGTGCTTTAAAAATAATATTGTTTTCACAACACCATTGAATTTCGCGGCTGGAGTTAATGCCTTTAGAGTAAGCAAACAAAATAATGCTTAGCAAAATAGCGGGGTCATAAGCACTGTGACCTGTTACATCATTTTTGTAAGCTGAATTAAAAATAGAAAGTCGAGTTTGTGATTGATAAGGTATTATGCCTTTGGCAGCGAAAGTTTTCTTGCCTACCCCAACCTGGAAACAGATCTTTCCGCCAAGACCAAATACCACCTGCCACAATTTTCTGCGAAATATCAAATTCCTGCAACGCGCCAACATTTAGCTGAGGGTAACCCTGCTATTGAAATTCATGCAATGGCCGAAAAACTCGACGCAGATGTTATGGTCATAGGCAGCCACGGACGCAGTGGTTTATCGCTAATGTTCGGCTCAACCGCCAACAGCGTATTACATGGTAGTAAATGCGATGTATTGGCAGTACGCGTGGGTAAAAATTAATTTCCCACTCAGGCACTCACTACTACTCTAAACAGTTCACCACCATTCTAAACAATTGACTTTACCCTAAATCGTTTACTTTCTTGTGGTGTTAGCCGAGTACGATGCAACCTTGAATGTGTGATACCCGCAACGAAAGTCGTTCAATCTCATACAATCATTCGATCTCGTAAAGTTGAGAAAAACAAGTTTACCGACCTACATCGGCAATACTATTGCTAGAAAAGTATTGCTTCTGCATTGAAAACATCTCTTTTCACCCATCAGTGCCGTATAAAATGTCCCTCAGGCAGGAATATTTTTTCAATTCAGGCCTTTCTACATACAGCTTTCTCGATAAGAAATGCTTGTATGCATTGCGAAGAAATATCGACATTTTATTATTTTCAAACTCAGTACACCCATCAAACCGACTAAAAAAGATGGAGCTTTAACGAGATTTATTACGGTGCACCATAAAAAAGGCTGAATGCACCCGGCAAACTTTGCTGTAAAACATCAAGGCACACAAATTAACGTGTGACTTTTAGTAATTGCGGTTCGAACTTCAGCGACTTGTAGAGTCGGGCAAAATGCATTGATAAACTCAAAACGGGCTTAGATGCCAAGCTGTGATTAGTTTTATAACAAGCTGTGATTAGTTTTATAAATAATAGCTTCATCGTTGTTTATTCAGCTCATTGCAA
The DNA here is from genome assembly GCA_025362015.1 of Gammaproteobacteria bacterium. Classification (GTDB taxonomy): domain Bacteria; phylum Pseudomonadota; class Gammaproteobacteria; order Pseudomonadales; family Cellvibrionaceae; genus Cellvibrio. The sequence goes on from JANYIO010000107.1 coordinate 41,213, forward strand.
GCAAACGCAGCTATTACACCGAGCATTACCTTGAAAGAAACTAATAAAAAATACCCTTAAAACGCAGGCATAAAAAATTAAATTGTACGTTGAATGTCACACTTATCTTTAATAAATGTACGACCTATTAAAACTAGAATGGAGAGAGACACATGTTCCATAACCATACGAAAAATATGCAATTCCGACGCTCACTGCTAGCAATGTCCATCATCGCCTTGGGCTCACCTACACTTGCACTGGCTCAAACTGCTCCTGCTACAACTCCTGATGAGGTTGAAGAAGTTGTTGTGTTAGGCGTTAAAGGTGCACAAAAATCCGCGATTGAATCGAAGCGTACCGCTGCTTCTATTGTTGATGGTTTTTCTGCAGAAGATATTGGTAAATTACCCGATGCGACAGTAACCGATTCATTGCAACGCATTACTGGTGTACAAATTCAGCGCAACGCGGGTGAAGGCTCTAAAGTCAGTATTCGTGGTATGCAACAAATTGCCACCATGTTAAATGGCGAGCAATTTTTAGGTGCGGGTAACCTAACTTCAGCGCAACCAAACCTGAATGATATTCCCGCGCAATTATTGAATGGCACTATTGTTTACAAATCATTGGATGTACGAAACGCAACTTCAGGTATTACGGGTACAGTTAACCTTACTACTTACCGCCCACTAAGCTTTAAAGAAGGCTTAACCACTGCAGGCGGTATCGAAGCCTCAATGGGGGAATTGACCAAAAAAACCCACCCTACCTTTAACGCTTTATTGAATTGGCGTACCGATACTGTTGGCATTTTGATTTCAGGCGTTACTGGCACGAAGAACCTCGCCAGTGATTATGCCGGCACTGGTCAAGGTGGCCTTGACAGTCTCCATTCAGGCGCAGTTTTAGCTGAGAATGGAACAACTTATGTTGCAGATAACGCACCAGGATACGATTTTTTTAAGGAACAAATAGAACGCGAACGCACTGGTTTTAACGTTTCCCTGGAAGCGGATTTGAGTAATGGTTTTAAATTTATCGCAGAGGCATTTTCTGCTCATTCCAAAAGCTATGATCGTGCAACAGGTTTGGATATTTCCAATCGTTGGTTGAGTGAAACAAATAGCACGGAGCATGTTGATGCAAATGGACTATATCCACCAGATGCAGTAGGCCCACTACACACCGTGACTTCAGGTAATGGTTTTTGGCGTGACGCAGGCAATGGCTGGCATGGTGGTGCTATTGCTATGCCGACTAACACAACAGCGACTGCTGTCGGTAAAGATGGCACAAAATGGGCAACCGCGAGCCAATATGATATTGATGCGCTTTGGGTAGATACCTACAGTATTAACAACGTGACCACTACCGATTCCAAAAACTATAATTTTGAATTGAATTACGATAACGGTGGGCAATTTACCGGTGGTTTACGCGCAATAAAAGGCACCGCTACCAATTTGGCATTACACGCTAATGCCCAAGGCGACTTTAGCAATTGGCAAGGTAGCCAGGCTGAAAAGTTAAATACCTTTTACCCTAGAGATATTGCCAATAAATTTACACCGGATACACGCCATACCGAAGTGGGTGTTAATGGCGGCTATTATGTGAACCCCAATCCTGAAGGTTATGGTTCAGATCCGCAGCTGACGCTGAGCCGCAAAAATCACCTGCAAACCTGGGGTGGTTTTAATCGTGTTATTGGTGGTGGCCTGGGTGCTAACTCAACACTGGCTGATTATATGGCCAATGAAAAAAGCCAAACGATTGGCTCTTATGCGCTGGAATACAATGTTGATGCGTCCTCTGATCTCAGTGCGTTAAGCGCGCACGGTAGATACGCATTTGAAAGTGATGATATGTTTTTCACGGATGTCGAAGTAGGTTTGAGATCCAGCAAACGTAGTGTGGATACCACTACCTTTATGATGTTTTCACCGTTTTATCAAAACTCAAGCAACTACGGCACTAACCCAACTAATCCTTCGGTTAATATTGCTGGCTGCTCTGCGCAATGGAAAGCCATTGATCAGGCGTTTGATGGTGGCGAAAACCATAGCCAATGTTCTGCCGGCGAACGTTTAGTTGGCCGCGAGAATGATCCTACCTCATTCACGCCCTACACCATTTTACAGCCCACTAAAATTGATGCTTACGGCGCAAAAGTAACTTTTGTGAAAAGCCTTGGCGCAAATGTTAAAGGCATTCCTGGCTTCTACGCGATAGATCCACATACCTTTGATGACCCTATAGGTTTTGCCAACAAAGCTTTTGGTAGTTCTGCGCGCGAAATATCACCAGCACAAAGTTACGATATTAACCTGGAAGAAACTAGCGCTTATGCGTACAGTAATTTCAAAATGGGTATGGTGAGCGGTAACCTGGGAGTGAGGGTCATCGACACTACACTTATGAGTAACGCCTACAAAACTACCGGTGTGACTAAAGCCAATGGTGATATCACCATTGCTAATGGCAGACTTGCGCAAGAGAAGACCTATACCGACATCTTGCCCGCATTAAACGTAGCAATAGATGTTAGCGATGCCATTAAAGTACGCTTTGCCGCCGCAAGAACCAAACAAGAATTAGACCTGGATCGTTATGGTTCAAGCCTGGATCTGCGTACCGCAGCTGATCCAAGTGATCCTACCAAGCGTGTCCCGAGTGGCTGGGCCTCAAATGGCAATATGGAACTAAAACCATGGCGCGCAAATAACTTTGATCTCTCTACGGAATACTACTTTGGCAATGCGAGCATGGTCTCCATTGGGGCTTACCACATTGCGATCAGTAGCTTTGTAGAAAGCCACCATTACAACAGAGACTTTGTCATCAACGGTGCAAACTACAGCCTTGAGGGTGATGGCCCTATTGTCGGCAAAGGCGGTAAAGTAGATGGTCTTGAACTGGGCACTAAATTAGCATTTAGCGATCTGACATCTGGCTTCCTCGCTGATTTCGGTATTGATGCTAACTTCACTTATTCACCCAGCGAAAAAACAGGCACCGCTACTAACATTGCCGGTAAAAAATATCCATTTGAAAACAACTCGAAAGAAACCGCTAACTTAATTGCGTGGTATCAAAAAAATAAGTTGCAAGCGCGTATCGCATTTAATAGCCGCAGTGATCAATATCTTAGAGATAACGGCAAGGCAAATGGTTATTCTGAATACGCCTTGGGATCACTCTTTGTAGATGCAAATATAAGTTATGATGTAATGGACAATGTTACTGTATATTTGCAGGGTTCAAACATCACCAGTACGGATTATAAAACTGTATATCGCTTGAAAGATGGAATGGATCAAGATGCAAACGTGGTTAATTTTGAGGCGCGCTATGACTTGGGTATTCGTGCTAAATTTTAAGTTGCTAGCAAGACAATAGTTAACAAAACAGCGTTAATTAGTTACTGA
>JANYIO010000306.1 GCA_025362015.1 Gammaproteobacteria bacterium
CCCGGTGCTAGTTTGTGGGTGAGTACACCGACTTGGGCTAACCATATACCTTTACTCGGCAGCGCTGGTTTAAAACTGCGTGAATATCCTTACTACGATTACACCACTCACAGTATTAATTTTACCGCTATGATCGACGCGCTGAAACAAATTCCGCGTGGAGATTTAGTGTTGTTGCATGCTTGCTGTCATAACCCGAGCGGTGCAGATTTATCGCGCGAACAATGGCAACAAGTTGCCGATGTTTGTGAAGCTAATGGTTTGATTCCTTTTGTCGATATGGCCTACCAAGGTTTTGGTGAAGGCTTGGAGGCGGATGCTTATGGTTTGCGCCTGCTCGCGAACCGCTTGCCAGAAGTGATTATCGCCACTTCTTTCTCGAAAAATTTCGGTTTGTATCGTGAACGTGCCGGCAGCTTGAGTTTGGTATTTGCCAATGAGGCGCAAGCCACTGCTGGCAATTCACAATTATTAAGTGTTACGCGTGCTTTATATTCCATGCCACCAGCTCATGGCGCGGCGTTAATTGATATTATTTTACACAGCAGTGAATTAACTAAAGTGTGGAGCGATGAATTATCAATCATGCGTCAACGTATTAAAAATTTGCGTGAAGATTTAGTCCAGTCGTTGAATAAATTACAAAGCCAGCGCGATTTTCGTTTTATCGCCAATGAGTTTGGTATGTTTTCATTTTTAGGTTTGAGTGTTGAGCAGGTACGCAAGCTTAAAAATGATTTTAGTATTTATATGACAGATACCAGCCGTATTAGTGTGGCAGGCTTAACCGCAGAAAAAATGGCTTACGTCAGTAAAGCTATAGTGTCGGTACTGTAATCGTGGCGGTACCTCTTCGTGTTGGCACCATAATCGCGTGGCTACTGTAATGATGATGCCCTCGCAAAAAAAATCGCACTACATCCTTGGTGGTGCAATTTGGTTTGTCGGGTGGCTAGCTATGTTTTTGTTTGACGGGCATTTCGATAGCAGTAATTTAGCTATGTTGTTGGTGCTCACCTCTGCGTTGGCGGCGGTGTGCTTGCCCTGGCGAGTTTCACTATGCCTTGTTATTGTTTGTGTCTTGGCATTTGATTGGTATTTTATTTCACCGCGTGGCACTTTCACCGTCGATTTCCATCAGCACGCATTGATGCTGTTAGTGATGTTGGTGGTAAATTTAATTATTATGATTTTAATGGTGGTGCGACGTGGGCAAGCAGAGCGTGCTGCGCGCCATGCAAGTGAGGCTGATATTTTACGGCAATGGAGCGATACCTTGCTCGAATCCTCAGCGCCGCATGAACATCTCGAAGAATTGCAAAATTTATTAGCTCAAGTCAGCCATAGAGAAGTCGCGCTATTCGTATTAAAAAATGAATTACCTGCGCAAGATGATTTGCAGCAAGTGTGGCAATTAGGTGATGCAGGTATAGAACAGCGTTTAGCACTATGGTATAGCACGCGCAACAATCAGCAATTAGGGCGCGGTACTGGCCGTTATGAAATGTTTTTTGATGTTTATTTGCCCTTGCGTGCGCGCGGCCGTGCGGTGGGCGCGGCCTTGATAAAAAATTTCGAAATACATGAACTTTCCACTCGCATTCATTTACAAGCAATTTGCGATCAATTTGGCAATGCACTGGAACGTTACCGTTTGCATCGCCAAGAAATTAATACACGTGAGCATGCGCAAGCACAATTGGTGCGCAACAATTTACTTGCGGCGATTTCACACGATTATCGCACACCCTTGGCAACTATCATGAGTGCGGCTTCATCATTGGATGAGCAAACTGAAAAATTAGATGGAGCACAGCATCACCAACTTGCACGGCGAATTTTTGATGAGGCCGAGCGCTTAAATATTATGACCAATAATATTTTACAGCTTGCACGTTTAGATGCGAATAATCGTATAACCTGTGATTGGCAATCTGCAGAAGAAATTGTTGGTGATTTAACACGGCGTTGGCGCGGCCGCAATCTTGAGCGTCGCTTACAGATTCAATGTCAACCTGCATTACCTTTACTCTGGTGCGATGCCGTTTTAATCGGGCAATTATTAGAAAACCTGGTGGATAATGCGCTCAAATATAGCCCAGTGGATGCGCCTGTAAAAATACAAATAACACTTCAGTCAAATTACTTTTTATTTGCCGTGAGCGATAACGGCCAAGGTATAGACTTACGGTGGCGCGATAAAATTTTTGAACCTTTTCAGCGTGGCCCAGTTACAGATGATGGCACGCCTATCATAGGTGCTGGCGTTGGTTTAGCACTGTGTCGCGTAATTGCACTCGCCCATGGTGGCGAATTATCAGTAGATTGCCCGGCAGAGGGCGGCTCGCGTTTTGAGTTGCACTTACCGCTGCGCTCACTTCCCGAAAATACAACTATTCTCACAAAAAATTCTGGAGAGATTGCGTGAATTTCAATGTGTTATTAGTTGAAGATGATCGTGAATTGCGCGTCACTTTACGCGATGCTTTATTGTTGGAAGGCTACAAACTTATTACTGCTGCAAGTTTGTCCGAAGGTCTTGCTATTACCGCTCACTCATCTGGTGCAGGCAAGAGTCTGGATCTTATTTTGTTGGATTTGGGTTTGCCCGATGGCGATGGTGAAACACTGCTCGCAGAATTGCGTAAACAAGTCACCACGCCGGTGATAGTTATTTCTGCGCGGGAACAAGAAGGCCAAAAAATTCGTTTATTAGATTTAGGTGCCGATGATTATTTAGTAAAACCTTTTGGCATCGGTGAATTATTGGCGCGTATGCGTGTCGCATTACGTCACAAAGGCATATCCGTTACTGCTTCGATCACTCACTTTAAGCGCGCAGGTGTCAGTATTGATTTGGCAGCACATCGTGTTGAACGCAATGGCGAGCAAGTACACCTTACCCCTACGGAATTTAACTTATTAGCGCGCTTGGTTCGCAGCGCTGGCCGTGTTGTGACTCATCGTCAATTACTGGCAGATGTGTGGGGCGCAGAGTATCTGGATCACACACATTATTTGCGTTTATATATGGCGCAGCTGCGTGCAAAATTAGAAGTTGATTCTGCTGATCCCGTATTGTTGTTGACGGAACCGGGAGTAGGTTATAGGTTGGCGGATGATGAGTAGAGCTTGTTGATGCGTCAGCTGCAGTATGAATATTGTCATCATTATAAAATATGATTATTTCGCATGCAGTTATTGTTTTTTTTTGCGAAAATTTTTCTACAAGATATTATTTACAAATGAAAATAAATTTGTAGTTACCTAAAACTACTGTCACCTAAATCAATTTCTTGTCATCTAATTAAACTAGGTGCAGAATTTATATGTGCGATATGCATCATTGTGCTATCTAATATCTTGATTTTGTGTAAAATTATTTTCACAATAGTTTTTCTGGTAAAAAATAATGCGGAAAAATTAAGCTTAAGCTGAGGAATGGGCGAATCTTAAATTTCCCACAGCCCATGGCGATATTTTTTATGATAAGACGCACCTGAAAATAAACAGGTCGGTAACGACAATAGTCGGTAGAGACAATCGTCCGTTAAGACAATAGTCCGTAACGACTATAGTCGGTAAAGACAATAAGTATTTCACGGTTATGGATTGAATGGATTTTTTTAATTTTTCAACCGTGTTAAAAAAGATTTTTTTAATTTATGTGAAGTCTGTGTCATCTGTTTAGTTGTCTTATGCGGAATGACAGTGATTATTTGACTCGTATTAAAAAACTTCGCTCATGTTTCTATTATTGAACCTCGCAATATTCTTGCTGCCAAATACAGCATTTGTTGATGTGAGTGTGTAATTCTTCCAAATCATTCTTTACAGAGTATGAAGTAGCATGGACCAAAATAATTATGGATTCCTCTCCGGAGGTGGCGAAATGGGTGAATTGATCCGAGCACATAATTGGAATAATACCGCCCTCGGCGATCCTGCAGCCTGGCCACAAAGCTTAAAAACATCGGTTAGATTGCTTCTCTCCAGCGGCCATCCTATGTTTATCTGGTGGGGGCCAGATCTTATCCAATTTTATAATGATGCTTATCGGCGCTCCGTTGGTCTGGCGCGACATCTCAGTGCTCTCGGGCAGGGTGGTCGTGAATGCTGGGCCGAAATCTGGGACATGATTGGCCCTCAGATTGAGCTGGTCATGGCAGGCGATGGCTATACCTGGCATGAGAACCATCTCGTACCTATAACGCGGCGCAGTGGTAAGCGGGAGGAAGTTTACTGGACGTACAGCTATAGCCCTATTGATAACCCAGGCTCCCCGAATGGTATTGGTGGTGTTCTTGTTATTTGCACGGAAGCTACTGTCCAGGTATTAGCTGAGCAGCGCAAAAAAGCGGCCGAGCTACGTTGGCGTGAACTGTTCAACCAGTCGCCTGGCTTCATGTGTATCCTCAGCGGCCCACAACATATCTATGAGTTTGCGAACCCCCGTTATTTTGACCTGCTAGGTGGTCGAGAGCTGATTGGTAAAACAGTGAGAGAGGCCGTTCCAGAAGTGAATGGCCAGGAGTTCGAACAGCTGCTCGATGAAGTGTATCGCAGCGGTAAGGCTGTTAGCGGAATGGCGACTCCACTTTCTCTGGCGCGGCTCGGTGGTAACAGGCATTACTTGTACGTCGATTTTGTTTATCAGCCTATTGTTGATGCGAATGGCGAGGTTACGGGTATTTTCGTTAATGGTTACGATGTAACAGACAGCGTGCTTGCCAAAGAAATTCTGATTGAAGAAGATCGTCGTAAAGATGAATTTCTGGCGATGCTTGCCCACGAACTTCGTAATCCTCTTGCACCCATTCGCAATGCCAGTGAGTTATTAATTCAAACTTCAACACCCGGATCCAATACGCGGACCATCGGCGCTCTTATTGCACGCCAGGTAACGCAGCTCACGCATTTGGTGGATGAATTGTTGGATGTTTCGCGTATCACGCAAGGAAAAATTGAGCTGCAAAGAGAGTCGCTGCTGCTCGATGGCGTAATCCAGCTAGTGATTGAATCTTTGCAGCCACTCTTAACAAAAAAAGGGCAGGAATTAATTTATGAGGCAGACGAACAGGCACTCTATATTCAAGGGGATATGATTCGTCTTATTCAGTGCTTGACCAATGTGTTGATGAACGCAATTAAATACACTGGCGTTGGCGGCACGATTCAGCTTCATCTTCGCTCTGTTGATCAAATGGCAGTGATTGAAGTTATTGATAACGGCATAGGAATTTCTCCAGAGATGTTGCCTAGAGTGTTTGAACTTTTCTTTCAGGTTGATCAGTCGCTGGAGCGCTCTCAAGGTGGGCTAGGTGTTGGGCTCTCTATTGTTCGTCGTTTGGTACAAATGCATGGCGGATACGTTACTGCGATGAGCGATGGGTTGGGGCGCGGTTCACACTTTGAAATATGCCTGCCGTTAATCGAAGAGCCGTTTATGCTTGAGAATAACAAAAATTATATTGGCGAAAAATTGTCGCCGATGCGTTTACTGATTGTCGATGATAATGTTGATTCTGCAGATTCTCTTGCGTTGCTGTTGCAGAGTAAGGGCCACAAAACGATAACTGTTTACAGTGCGCATGAAGCGCTGGCGTTGGCCGAAAAATTTGGTGCAGATATTGTGTTACTCGATATCGGGCTTCCTGAGATTGATGGTTATGAGGTCGCACGACGCATACGTGCCAAGGGGTATACCAGTAAGCTGGTAGCCTTGACTGGCTACGGAAAACCCGAAGATATTCAGCAGGCACTGGATGCGGGGTTTGATGCGCACATGACTAAACCCATCGTGTTTGCAGAGCTGGAACGTATGCTCCAACGTTATTGCTAACGCGGAGCGCTGCATGAGATTCGTAGCTCTGGGACGCAAAAATTATTTGTTTGTCGGTTCAAGAAATTGCTTCATTAATGCCACGGGGTAAATTATATTAAAGAACAATCCTATCAAAAAAGTAGAAATGTATAAGCCTGGTGGCGGTGCAATTATTGAAGGATGTCTTGATTGGTTAGTGCTCATAGAATTGCCAATAAAAAATTAGGGCTCTGAATGTATCAATAGCTTACCGAACGTGTGCATTGCGCGAATAACTGCTTCTAGCTCCTTGCCAATATTTGTTAATTCATAATCTGTGGTGGGTGGAACGGTCGAGTAAACTGTTCGCAATACAATATTTTTCTTCTCCAGCTCACGCAAACGGTCACTTAATACTTTAGGGCTTATAGATTCTAACGATTTTTCCAATTCTGAAAAACGTTTTTTTCCAGTAAGCAGATCGCGAATAATAACAGTTGCCCATTTATGTTCGAGTATATCGGCGGTTAAACGTACTGGACAGTCTTCAGGGCAAGGATTTTTTCCATTTTTTACATTTATCATGGCCGGCTAACCTTTTGATTTATTAGTAAGTATCTTTTTGGTAAGTGCCTTTCCAAAAAGTGCGTTCTTGTGCTCAAGAAACAATATTTCTAGAATTAGATTCTTATTCACAGGAGAATGTTTTTATGAAATTAAGAGTGTTATTGATAATAGTGGGTTTTGTACAAATAGTCTTGGGCTTAGGCTATTTATTTTTTCCGCATCTGTTCTTGCAATCCATGGGGCATTCCATTCCACCGACGGATATTAATTATCCATTAGGTATGCTGGCCGCACGCTTTATTGTCTACGGAGGAGCTTTTATCGCTATTGCAAAATCGCCTTTTGAAAATCGCTTGTGGATTAGTAATATGATATTTATTCAACTGATTGATTTTGGTGTTGGGGTTTTTTATACCGCGACGGGAGTTATGCCTTTAAGTTTGTCAGGATTCCCTATGTTTAACGCAATTTGGATTTCCATTTTACTTTTTGTTTGGCGGCCAAAAGCGTTAGGAAATAATAAAAGCTGAGGATTGTTATAGCGGACCTCGAAAGCGGCTGCGTCATCGAAACTATTTTTAATCATGGAAAAAGACGCAGTGGGAGCGAAGCTACAATATGACGACATTCAAGAAAAGTGTTTTTTCGATCCAACCACAATTTAAATTTTTAATCGCAAACGAGAGTTAAATTCCCCGCGGCTTGCCACGAAATAGATTTTTGCAACAAAAATACACCTCGCTGCTTACGGCGAGGTGTTTAATTTATTTATGGAGTCAGGATATACATAATGAAAAATCTTCTCAATTTTAGCTATTGCTTTACTGTGATTTGCGGAATCGCAGCTACTAAATCGGCTGATGGAAATTTAAATAATGTGTTGTTTTGAAAAATTTTCTGTGAGTTTATGTCGCGCCCAAGCGGTGGAACATCGAAAACATCGCCTGCATGGCGATATTCTTTTGCTACCGCAACTATCTTCATTCACTCATTCTTGGCGGCTGATTAATTTGGGTTTTTCGCGTATTGCTTTGGTTGTTTTCAAGTACTTACGCCCGCAAGGAAGCTAGGAATTTACTATAAACAAAATGACTTAATTTATTCTTATTTTGACTGCAATTTTGTGTGCTCTTATATTTACCTCTACCGTACATGCGCAGATAGAAGAAATCACTGTAACAGCCCCTTACTCACCCTCCTGTAGTTTTGGTTTGTGAAATTCAAGGAAATACCCCCCAACTATTTTTCTTGCTGCGGCCTTAGTTCACGGGAAATAAATTATGGACATTCGTTTAACTCATACGTTTTCACACCTAATCATTCCTGCTGAACCCAGCTCAGGCACTTTCTCTGCGAACTGTTCGGCTGTACTTAAAGTGGCATTGGGTGACTGCGTGATTTTCGCAACCTGCGGTATTTCAATGATGAAGAGTTGACACTCATAAGCCGAGAGTTGTGTATCTGACCTCTGACAATAACGTCGATCGAACTTTAAATACCATTCCTATGCAGCATAAATAGGTTAACCTTACCGTATCTTAAAAGACCGCGTCTGCGGCAATTTTTTTTGAGGCAACGGAGTTGCTTTCTTATCTGATTAGATTCATCACGTGGCTTCTTTTTCATGACTTATATTGGATATATTATGACCTCTCTCGAACATGCGGTGCCAAACAGAAAAATGCCGGTGCTGAAAGTAGATGCGCTGCAAAAGGCGATATTCAATAACCCCAATTTCTCCTATGTCGCGACCGATCTATTGGGTGTGATTCAGATCTTTAACGTTGGCGCGGAAAGTATGCTGGGATACCGAGCTGTTGACGTTATCAATAAAATTACGCCAGACAGCTTGGCGGACCCAGATGAACTTATCGCGCGTGCAACGGCGCTCAGCCTGGAATTGGGTACGAGCATCGCCCCCGGTCTTGATGCGCTTATTTACAAAGCGTCGCGCGGCATCGAAGACATTGTCGAGTTAACGTATATCCGACCAGATGGCACACGTTTTCCGGCGATAGTGTCGGTAACCGCATTGCGTGATGAACATGAAGAGCTCATTGGCTACCTGTTTATCGGCACCGACAATACTGCGCGCAAGCAGGTTGAAATTGCTCTGGCTCAAAAGCATATCGAACTCGAAAGCGCGCGCGAGACAGCCGACAAGGCAAATTTGGCGAAATCAGAGTTCCTTTCAAACATGAGCCATGAGCTGCGTACGCCATTAAATGCGGTGTTGGGATTTGCTCAGCTGATGGAGACGGCAACTCCCTTGCCATCGCCGGCGCAGAAGGTATCGATTGAGCAGATTTTGAAGGGCGGTTGGTATCTACTTCGTTTGATCAATGAAATTCTCGACCTTGCACTGATCGAATCCGGAAAATTGATGATCGTGCGGGAAAGTGTCGATTTATCAGAAATTTTGCTCGATTGCCAAGTAATGATAATTCCCCTGGCCGAAGAAAGTGCGATCACGATTCATTTTCCAAAAGACACGAGCCCATTTTATATTGATGCCGACAAAACCCGTATTAAGCAGGTCATGATTAACTTGCTGTCTAACGCGATCAAATACAATCGTCCAGGCGGTAAGGTCACGGTATCTTGTGCCATCACGCAAGAACGTTTGTTGCGTGTTATCGTCGCCGACACTGGGCTGGGTTTAGCACCAGAGTTATTGGAGCAATTGTTCCAACCTTTTAATCGGCTCGGTCATGAGGCCGGCAGCACTGAAGGCACTGGCATTGGCTTAGTGGTGACCAAGCAATTAGTAGAGTTAATGGGCGGCGTTATTGGCGTGCACAGTGAGGTAGGTGTTGGAAGTTCCTTCTGGTTTGAGTTGCCTATAGCGGCAGCGGTGGTGAGTGATGATAGTGACACGGCATCGAGTGTGCATAGCCTGCGCGATTCTGTTGATGCTGCACGGCGCACTTTGCTGTATGTAGAAGATAACGCTGCAAACTTGAGCTTGGTTGAGCAATTAATTGAACGTCGCAGTGACTTAAAATTGTTAATAGCGACCGACGGTTTGAGCGGTTTGCGGGTGGCGCGCGAGCAGCTTCCCGACCTCATTTTGATGGATATAAATCTTCCTATCATGAGCGGGCTTGAGGCTATGCGAATACTTAAAGCCAGCCCTGAGACGGCGCATATTCCGATTATGGCATTGTCGGCAAATGCGATCCCGCACGATGTTGAACTGGGGTTGAAAGCTGGCTTCTTCCGATATCTAACTAAGCCGATCCGAATTAACGAGTTTATGGCCGCGCTAGATGTTGCACTCGACTTTATTGATGAGGGCGCCGCAAGCTAGCGCCTCGTGTTCTGCTTCATACGCTAGTAACCGGTTGCAAGCGCAACCGTTATTTTTCACGATGGCTTTTTCACGTCCAGCTTTTGAAATATATTTTGGCTTAAGCTAACTCGTAACGTGGTATTTAACTTTTTGAGCTTTGTATTGCATGCATCGTTAAGCTTTTTCCTATGGTTCATAGTTTTCCTACGTATCAGGACAAGATCTTAACTGCACTAAAATCAAAAATATTGCACGAAATTGTCTTTCTTAAAACATTAACGAGCAGTATTTTCCGCATATTTCGCACGGGCTTGGTGAAGTTTTTTATAGCTATCAATGAGCCGTTGGTGCTTGTCTAGCCCTTCCAGTTTCATGCTGGTTTTGGTGAGGCCGTAGAATTTCACTTCTCCGGTTATTGAGCCGACTACATTGTCCATAATTTCTTTGCCGAACATACGGTTAAGGTTGGCGATGAAGTGTTCAAGTTCTAGCTCTTCATCCAAGGTGATTTCAAGCACTGCATGCACCGCTTGATAAAACAAGTTACGCGCCAGGGTATTGGTGTTGTATTGTAAAAAATCGGCGACTAATTCAATTGCTTCTTCGTGATCCCCAATTGATAGGTAGCCAAGAATTTTTAGCTCAAGGATCGTTAGTTGGCCCCACACGGTATTGTCATCGAATTCAATACCAATGAGTGTTCTTATATCCGTGTAGTTATCGAGTTGGCTATCGTCTAAACGACGGAGTAATTTAATCACGCCTCGCTTACTGAGTTCATGAATATTTAAAATATCGGCACGGTAATCGAGCGCTTTATTGGTGTTGTCCCAAATTAAATCTTCAACCGGGTAAACCTCTGAATAATCCGGCACGAGTATGCGGCAGGCACTAGCGCCTAAATCAGAAAGCTCTGCAATATAAACTTCTTTGCCCATCGCTTTTAAAATACCTAACAAGCATGCGCTTTCTTCCGCATTAGTTCCGGAGAAATTCCACTCGCAGAATTCATAGTCATGTTTTGTACTGAAGAAGCGCCACGAGATAACGCCCGTAGAATCAATAAAATGTTCTACAAAGTTTTCAGGCTCAGTCACTGCCATGCTGTTAAACGTAGGGCGCGGCACATCATTTAAACCTTCAAAACTGCGGCCTTGCAATAACTCTGTTACACAGCGCTCTAGTGCCACCTCAAAACTCGGGTGGCCACCAAAGGATGCAAGTACACCACCGGTTTTTGGGTTCATCAAGGTCACACACATCACCGGAAATTGTCCTCCCAATGATGCGTCTTTAACGACTATTGGAAAACCCTGCTCCTCTAACGCGTTAATACCGGCGAGAATATTCGGGTATTTTTCTAACACCTGCATAGGCACATCTGGTAACACAATTTCTTGTTCAATAATTTGTTTTTTTACCGCGCGCTCAAAAATTTCAGACAGGCACTGCACCTGCGCCTCAAGCACGTTATTGCCCGCGCTCATGCCGTTACTTAAAAATAAGTTTTCAATTAAGTTGGAGGGAAAATAAACCGTTTCACCATCGGACTGACGCACATAGGGTAATGAGCAAATACCACGCTCCACCATGCCTGAATTGGTATCAATCAAATGTGACCCTAGCAACTCGTCTTCTGGGTTATAAATCGCCAAGCAATAGTCGTCTAAAATTTCGCTGGGCAGCGCGCCCTTGGGGCCGGGCTTAAACCATTTTTCATTGGGGTAATGTACAAAATCGCTGTTGGCAATTTCTTCACCAAAAAATTGATCATTGTAAAAAAAGTTGCAGTTAAGGCGCTCAATAAATTCGCCCAACGCCGAACAGAGCGCACTCTCTTTGGTGGAGCCTTTACCATTGGTAAAGCACATGGGCGAAGCAGCATCGCGCGCATGCAATGACCATACGTTAGGCACTATATTGCGCCAAGATGCAATTTCGATTTTTACCCCAAGGTCAGCTAAAAGACGCGTCATATTGGCGATGGTTTGCTCAAGTGGTAAATCTTTACCCAAAATAAAAGTGTTTGTACCGCCGTCTACTTTCGCCATCAACATAGCTTGCTTGTCTTGGTCGAGATTATTCACTGCCTCTATTGAAAATTCTGGGCCAGTTTGCACTACTTTTTTTACGGTGCAGCGATCAATCGAGCGCAAAATACCTTGCCGATCTTTCTCAGAAATATCTTCCGGCAGCTCTACCTGAATTTGAAATTTTTGGTTGTAACGATTCTCTGGATCAACAATATTGTTTTGTGACAAACGGATATTTTCTGTGGGAATATCCCGCGCCAAACAATAAACCCGCACAAAATAAGCCGCGCAGAGCGCCGACGAAGCCAAAAAGTAATCAAATGGGCTAGGCGCAGAGCCATCGCCTTTGTAGCGAATAGGTTGATCGGTGATGACGGTAAAATCATCAAACTTCGCTTCAAGCCTGAGTTTGTCGAGAAAATTAACTTTGATTTCCATTAAATACAGTCCAATTGGGGTTTGGGTTTAAGCAACGGTTTTTATATAGAGCCTCCCCCGAATTTAAGGAGGCTAAAGTGTGATGCGTATAAAGGTATTTGGGTGAATAGAGATAATCGCTTACGACAATAATATTTTTATTTTTTCTCGTACTTCAATCGACATATTTTCCACCGAGGTAACTAATGAATTAGCCAGTGCAGTATGTGCCTCTGAATTGGGTTTATGTTGGTGCAGGTACTTTATGGCACTCACTGCAATTTGTTGCGCATGCTCGGCATTTTTTAGCAAATTCTGTAACGCCAAGTTGGCCGTGACATGTTCTTCGCGCGGATGCCAACAATCGAAATCCGTTACCATTGCTAATGTTGCGTAGGCTATCTGCGCTTCGCGTGCGAGTTTTGCTTCAGGCATGTTAGTCATACCGATAATATGCGCGCCCATAGCACGATACCAATTGGATTCAGCGAGGCTGGAAAACTGTGGCCCTTCAATGCACACATAGGTTCCGCGCTCGTGAAGTGTTAATTGTGTGTTTCTGCCAACATCGGCAACCGCCTCTTGAAATGCCTTGGCAACAGACGCACAAACAGGGCTAGCCATGGACACATGCGCCACAGCACCATTACCAAAAAAAGTTGACTCTCGGTGCTTGGTCAAATCAATAAATTGATTGGGTATTACTAAATCTAAAGGAGCCATCTCTTCACATAACGAACCTACCGCCGAAAAAGACAATAAATATTTAACTCCCATTTGCTTGAGTGCGTAAATATTTGCTCGATAGGGAACTTCGTTGGGAATTAGTCGGTGCCCCTGGCCATGACGCGCTAAAAAAACTACGGGTATACCTTCAATAGTACCGCTAATTAACGGATCGGATGGCTTACCATAGGGTGTATCAAGATGGTGCTCTCTCATATCTTTGAGTGCATCCATACGATACAATCCACTTCCACCTACTACACCTATTTGCACTTGAAGCATTTTAAAATCTCTCTATTAAGATAATTATTTAATGAAACATTTAGTTCTCGTTGGCGGCGGTCACGGCCATTTGTTCGTCCTGAAAGAGCTCGCAAAAAAAAGTCATTTACCGCTTTCCATCACACTGATAAACCCCAATAGCGTTCAAGCTTACTCTGGTATGCTACCAGGAGTAATGGCTGGCCACTATTCCCATGCAGAGCACCTCATTGATCTGGCTGCGCTTGCACGCAAGGCTGGCGTTGAATTTATCTGCCAACCTATTGTTGGTATGGATGCGAATAAGCGTTATGTTTGCTTGAGTGATGGCAACTATATTCACTACGATCTACTCTCCATAAATATTGGCAGTGAGACTCAATGCAAAGGCTTAACTTCACTAAACAATACTTTATTAACCATTAAACCACTGCTTGATTTTCAACGGCAGTGGAACTTATTTCTTGAAACAACAAAAACGAAAACGTGTACTTTAGTAGTGATTGGTGCAGGGCCCGCTGGTTTTGAAATCGCATTGGCCGCGAGCTACCGATTAAACTCTACAAACATAACAGCCGATATTATTTTGATCGGTGGTAACACGGGTTTGATATCCAATTTTACGGAAAAAGCCAGAGCAATGGCTCACCAACAATTACAACAAAACAATATAAAATTTATCGCCATGCACGCAGTGAGCGATCATCATGGTCTTGTCTTAAGTAATGGGCAACAGCTGCATGCTGATTTAGTTATAGCAACCACTGGTGCTCGTGCGCAAACCTGGCTTACGCATTCGCAGCTCGCACTAGATTCAAACGGATTCATCGCCGTTGATGCTTTTCATCGTAGCTTATCGCATCATACTATATTTGCTATTGGCGATGTGTGCGCTCGCAGCGATGTGCATTTAGTAAAGTCAGGCGTAAATGCCGTGCGAGCAGGGCCCATAATCGCCAGGAATATAATTGCTGCGCTTGAAGATAAACCACTCAAGAAATTTATGCCGAAAAAAAATAACCTCTACATATTAGCCTGTGGCCGCCGCTACGCCATCTTATGTTGGGGCACCCTTTGTATTCAAGGCACTTGGTTGTGGCGTCTAAAGAATTACATCGATAAAAAATTTATTCGAAAGTTTTCGGTTTAATTTAGCCACTACGCCCTGTGACATAGGCCGCGGTTAAAGAATCTCGCGGCGACTCGAACAACGACTGACAACGACCAAATTCAATTAATTTACCCACTTTATCTTTCATCCAAAAAAATGCAGCGTAGTCAGCAATGCGTTTCGCTTGCGCCAAATTATGCGTCACTACAACAATGGTATAACGGCCTTTTAGGCGCTTGATCATTTCTTCAATAATTTCAGTCGAGATAGGATCTAGTGAGCTACAAGGCTAAGCCTGCAGCTGCCTCGATCGACACGTAAGCAATGGCATCCTCATTACCGACCAGGGGTTTTATACCTTGCTGATTATCGCCAATAATAATACTCGCCTTTATTTCGCTATTTGTTAATTTAAAATAGCTCAAATCTATTAAATTAAATTACAATTTTTTTTAAACAAGGGCTGTTTTTTACGCTGGCTTGTTTCACTCTTAATCGTAATTTAGCAATCATTGATAGAATGCCAACACCGGCTTTTATTGATCCCATTACTGTGCCACTAATTTTTGATGTTCCTATTCGCACTTTAGAATCAACGGGATATTCGCTCATGCGAAATCCATGGATAATTGCTTTCACTTGCATTTCGACCGTCCAACCAAAAGCTTCATCTTGCATCTCCAAGCGTTTTAGTACATCTCGACGAATCGCTCTAAAGGGCCCCAGGTCAGTTAGCGAATATCCCCAAAGAATTTTTATTAATTTTGCTGAGAGCCAATTACAAAAACTGCTGCGGCATGGTAAGTGCGCCTTTTTCCAATCGGCCAAGGCTTCGCGAACCTATAGCCACATCGTCACCTTGCGCAATACCCTCTAATAAATTAATTGCTTGATTGATAAAACACGAATCATCGCCATCGACAAATAAAACTACATCGCAATCAGGTAGATGACGAATAGCTGTCAGGCAGGCAATGCCATAACCTGCCTGATATTGTTCGACTATTGTCGCGCCAGCTTTTTTTGCGACTGCAGCGGTGTTATCTGTGGAACCATTATCGCAAACTATAATAAAGTCGATTAACTTTAAGCCATCTGCGTGGGTTAGTTGATGTAAATTCTTCACCACTTTTGCAATAGCCTTTTCTTCATTAAGCGCGGGAATAATTGCTGCAACTCGAAAATTTTTATACACGTTTTACTCCGATTTTGTCTGGGCTAGGCATTGAATATGTTTTTAGTAGAAAAAAGCAACCTATCAACATTCCCAATTGCAACAGCGCAATAACAACAGGAACTTTAAATAATCCCGGTGAAAAAAATTGACTAAACCATGCACTATCGTAAAAAAACAGCGCCGTTGATATAAGCCAGCACACCACCGCAGCAAAAAATAATTACCCAAAGTCGTTGTTGCATAATGGCTAAAGGCAGTACCCATAACCAATACCAACTGTTCACCACGGGCGAGAACAGCAGAAGCAAAAGAAACGCTATATCCAAAGGCGGAAAACCAAAATGTGATGCTGGGTTATCTGGTTTTTGATAGGTGATAATCCAACGCGCGGTAATAACGAATAGGCCAGTGACTACACAGAGAGAAGCAACTAAGCGAGCGTTATGGATAAAAGAAATTTTTTCAATAAGTCGAAATACTAACGGATTAAAATACCATTGTTGTCCAAAAGTACTTAATGAGGTTAGCTCGCTCGCATGGCTATTCCAGAACGGGAGATAAATTAAAATAATACTTATTAAACTGCCCGCCACAACGAGTGACGACCATGCAATACTTTTATAACAACAAATAACTATTTTTTTATACCACGCGCCTATTGCAGGTTGGTATGTAGAAGTACGATATATTTCAGCTGGACTAATTAGCAAAAAGGGCAACGCCGCCAGTGCACTTACTTTTGTAGCGGTCGCTGCTCCGAAAAACACGCCGGTACAAACGGATAATTTGCGGGACCAAAAAAATGCGGCGAGCAACAAAAATAAAACCATTACAGTGTCTGGATGGGCGCTCGCAATAACTTCTTTTAACACCAGTGGATGAACGGCATAAATGCACAGCCACCGTTTGCTCAAGCCCATGTTGAAGAGCACACCCAAAATAGCCATGTCTACTAACACCAACGCAAGTTGAATAGGCCATAAGGCAGCGGGGCTTATGAAATAGGTCAATGCAAATATATATTGTAAAATAGGTCCGTAAAGCGTGGGTAAGTCGGGGTGATTAATATTGCTCAGTATATTTTGCCACTGCGGCGCCAAGCTGACGTCACCAAAAAAATGCTGTGGTGAAAATTGCCATGGCGTCATGAATAACGCAGTTTGTCTGCCGTCCCACAAATACCGAAAATAATCATCTTCTAATAGTGGCCAGGCTTGCATAGCCATTAACCGCAAAAACAATGCAAAACCGAGAATAGATAATAGCGATAGTCGCTCTAACGACTGTGTTGTAACAACAAAAAATAGCGAAGCAATTCCGAAAGCACTCGATAAAAAAATGGTACAAAATTCGTTTATGGGATTATTACCGCTTGCACTACTTCCACCAATCATCAATACGAGTGCGGATGCGACGGCCGATAAAAAAAAGGCAGACAACCAAAGTGATTGATTGGTGCATGAAAAATATCGTAATCGATTACGCATGTTTTCCTATCCAATAAAGCAATAAGTAACAGATATTTTTTCTCAAATACCTGCTACTTTGTTGAGTCAGAGAAATTAAGAAATTAAAAACCAATGGTGTAAGACAAACCTAGCAGGTTGTCATCGTTTACGGTATTGCGCCCTTTAATCAGTGACGCATAATGTAGTGCTATATTTTGATTTCCCGCTATGGCGTAACTCAGGCTCGCTTTCACTGCAGTGCGCTCATCGCGAACTTCCTGGAATCTGGCCGGGCTAAAACCAGGGCCGCCTATATCCAAATTACCGCCATATTGTTTATTTGAATAACCAATAGTTGCGCCCCAGTTGTGAGAAAATGTGAAGCCAGCCGTTAAGTCATAATACGTTGCAATAGGAATTTTTCCCGAACGTTTTTGAGAACCCAATTCAGCTGCCAGCGAAAAGTAGTCGGTGAGTTGCTTACCGATAAGTACCGAAACATCTAGGCCGTTTTCGCCGTTGCCAAGAGCAGCTAAACGTTCCGCTTTGTAACTCCCTGCAATAATGTATCCGCCATGCAAAGTAATCGTCGGCAGGTGGGTCTTAGTGTATTCATCCGCAACACGCCAGCTAAGGCCAATTGTGGAGTCTGCCATGCCGCTGTCCTCATCTGCTTTGCCAGCTTTTACTTCGCCATAACCAATAGCCGCATCTAGCGCAAGCATGTCGTTAATACCGTAGGACAATATTAACGATTTACTGCTGCGCTCAAATTTAGATGCGGCGCCACCGGTAATATCCCAAACCGCCACTTCTTTGTCCCCAATAAAAGCTGATTTACCACTTTGATGAGAATAACCACCCGTGAGCGTTAATTCACCCGGAATAGGTAACCAGGGCGATGTTGCTTCTGCAGCGGCGAGCATGGGAATTGTTAAAGATACTGCGGTAACTATCATGCGAATTTTCATAATATTTTTTCCATTCAAGCGGCTAATCGAGTTAACCCGGTTGTCGAATTAAGCAAAGAGCCGGATTAGGCTGATAGCCAATTCAGTAAAAGTGACTGCTATTAAAAATGGTTGCTATGTTTTTACATACCAAAGCGACGCTTAACATAAACAGTTAATGCATTTTTTTCTTTTTCTGTTAATTCAACGCCAGCACCTTTCATGAGTATATTTTGAGCCATTTCTTTATCGAGAGCTTTTCCCGCCATAGGACAACTGTCGCAGGCTATTTTTGTAGCGTAAATACGCTTACCAAAATTGTATTCAGCACTATCACCGGTTTGACCTGCTCCTAAAGCATCAGAGCCAGACGCAAAAGAGGGCAGCGACATTGCACACAGCATTAGTGCGGCAAGTGAAAACTTAAGCATATTTTTTTGTTTCATCGTTTATTCTCCGTTGATTTTTTAGTAACAGTTAAGGCAAAAAGAGTTTAGGGTTAGCTGGATATAAATTGTTGTACAGGCTGGAATGCACTTTAGATGAAGTATTAATTGCAATCCTCACGAAATAATCACGAAACACTACAAAATGGATAATATTAAAAAAATAATAAAAAACTCTTTGAAAAAAATGTTTTATGTTACAAATTCGTGAGGATTACGGTTAATACTTCGTATAAAGTGCACATGAATCTCAGAGAGCTATACAAGAACTACTCAAAGAACTACACAAAAAGCTATACAAAAAACTATTTTAATGCGTCACTCAAATAACTTGTGTTACTTTAGGCGACTTCAGGAGCTAACTCATGCATGCCACACTCCCTTTGCTAGAAAGTACAGATTTTCCCGTGATATATCGAAAGTCACTAACGTGCCTTCAAGTAAATATTGGCTACTTATGCAATCAAACTTGTGTGCACTGTCATGTAAATGCAGGCCCTACACGCACAGAAATGATGGATGAAAAAACACTTAAACTAATCCCTCAGGTATTAAAAGCACGCGAAATTACTACTTTAGATTTGACCGGCGGCGCACCGGAAATGCACTCCGGCTTTCGCGATTTAGTTCGTACTGTAAAAGCAATGGGTGTTCATGTGATAGACCGCTGTAACCTGACGATTTTGTCAGAGCCAGGCTACGAGGATCTGGCCGATTTTTTGGCAGAACAACAAGTTGAAGTCGTTGCATCACTGCCGTGTTACTCTGTTGAAAATGTGGACAAACAACGAGGGAAGGGTGTTTTTGATAAAAGTATTGCGGGCTTACAAAAGCTGAATGCATTAGGTTATGGAAGAGACAGCTCGGGCCTACGTATAAATTTAGTTTACAACCCGCAAGGCGCTGTTTTACCGCCTAGTCAAACGAAATTAGAGGCTGACTATAAGCGCGAACTGAATGCTCATTTTGGTATTGAATTTAATCGTTTATATGCAATCACCAACATGCCCATAAAACGTTTCGGATCAATGTTAATATCAAAAAATAAATTTAACGATTATGTTGATTTATTAAAAGCAAACCACCAACCCAGCAACCTCGACAACGTCATGTGTCGCAACTTAATCAGTGTCGATTGGCAAGGGTATATTTACGACTGCGATTTTAATCAGCAACTTGAGCTGTCTGTCCCTGATCCTCGGTTACGTATTGCGTCTACTCGCCCACATTTATCATCTTTGCTCACAGTTAATCCAGACGGTTTTGAAATTCGTGTTGCCGATCATTGCTTTGGCTGCACTGCTGGCAGCGGATCAAGCTGTGGGGGTTCGCTATAATGAAAAAAATAATTATTTTATTGCTCGCTATAGTTGTAGCTTTTTTTCTCTTTACCAGCGATATAGGAAAACAACTTTCGTTAACTCATTTGAAAGAAAATACTCAACAGCTGGCAGAATGGAAAAGTACTTCGCCGCTATTTGTAGCAGCGCTTTTCTTTGGTATCTATGTGGTAGCAACGGCGACATCGTTCCCTGGCGCAACAATATTGACCTTGGCGGCTGGCGCTCTCTTTGGCGTAGGGTGGGGCACGTTGATTGTCTCCTTCGCCTCTTCCATAGGTGCAACACTTGCGTTTTTAGCGTCGCGCTATATTTTTCGCGACTTAATTCAGAGCCGATTTGGTGACAGGCTAGCCGCAATAAACAAGGGCGTAGAGACAGAGGGAAAATTTTATTTATTAGCCTTACGTTTATTACCCGTAGTGCCATTTTTTTTAGTCAACTTACTAATGGGTTTGACTACGATTAGAGTAAAAACATTTTACATGATGAGTCAAATCGGCATGCTAGCCGGTACCCTGGTTTATGTTAATGCTGGAACGCAATTAGCAAAAATTACTTCGTTGGCTGATGTATTTACGCCCACGTTATTTTTGTCTTTTATTGCGTTAGGTGTATTCCCTCTAATCGCAAAAAAAATAATTAGTGCATTCAAGCAAAGAAAAATTTATTCACGTTGGAAAAAGCCAAAAACTTTTGATCGAAATCTTATCGTGATAGGGGCTGGTGCCGCAGGATTAGTAACCTCATACATTGCCGCTACAGTCAAAGCAAAAGTAACCCTTGTGGAGGCGCACAAAATGGGCGGCGATTGTTTAAACTATGGTTGCGTGCCGAGCAAAGCGTTGATTAAAAGTGCCAAGCTTGCGTACCAAATTCGCAACGCGGAACATTATGGGCTTGAGTGCACTACACCACAATTTTCATTTAAGAAAGTGATGGAGCGTGTGCATCGGGTGATACAAGAAATTGCCCCTCATGACAGTGTAGAGCGTTATACCAAACTAGGAGTAGACGTAAAGCAAGGTTACGCGCGCATTGTTGACCCTTGGACGGTTGAAATTACTTTGCATGATGGAACGAAAGAGCGTTTAACTACGCGCAGTATTGTTATTGCTGCTGGCGCAGCTCCCTTTATTCCACCCTTGCTCGGCTTGCAAGATGTTGGCTACCTTACCAGCGATACGCTGTGGGATGAATTAGTTAACTACGAAGAGATACCTAAAAAAATTGTTGTATTAGGCGGTGGACCTATTGGTGCAGAATTAACTCATGCGCTAGCACGTCTTGGTGGAAACGTAACGCAAATTGAATCGTCTGACAGAATACTGGTTCGTGAAGATAAAGAAGTATCAGCTATAGTGCTCGAAGCATTTTCTCGCGATGGCGTTACCGTGTTAACTGAACACAAAGCAATTCGCTGTGAGCGTCAAGACGATAAAAAAATTATCGTCATGGAATCTAAAGGTGAAAATAAATTCATTGAATTTGACCTATTAATTTGTGCAGTAGGGCGTGCACCACGACTTACTGGTTTTGGTTTAGAAGAGTTAGGTGTTCCTGTAGAAAAAACAGTGGTGACGAATGAATATCTAGAAACTATTTTTCCTAATATTTTTGCCGCAGGCGATGTTGCTGGTCCCTATCAATTCACCCACGTCGCAGCACATCAAGCTTGGTACGCAGCAGTTAATGCGCTATTTGGATCATTCAAGAAATTTAAGGTGGACTATCGCGTAATACCTTGGACAACCTTCACGGATCCTGAAGTGGCGCGAGTAGGATTAAATGAACAAGAGGCCTTACAAAAAAATATTCCTTATGAAGTCACACGGTATGCCATTGATGATTTAGATCGGGCAATTGCTGACAGCGCTAATTATGGGTTTATCAAAGTTCTCACGAAACCGGGTAAAGACAAAATTATTGGTGTAACGATTGTAGGCGAGCATGCCGGTGACTTGCTCGCCGAATTCGTTCTGGCTATGAAATGGAACTTGGGGCTGAATAAAATTTTAGGAACTATTCACACTTACCCTACGTTAGCGGAATCAAACAAATATGTTGCAGGCGAATGGAAACGAGCGCACGCGCCACAATCGTTATTACGCTGGGCAGACAAATTTCATACATGGCAAAGAGGTTAACAATATGAATCTTATTTATCGATTGGCTTTCATTTCTCGAAGGATATTTATTTTTTCAATATTTTTATCTGTCTCTACTATGTGTTGGGCTGAAACCGAAATTCGTTCGATGCCAACGGCATTTAATCATAGTGTCTGGAATACTATTCTGCAAAAGTATGTGGTTGTTTTGCCGGGAAATAGCGCAACGCAAGTTAATTACTCGGGTATTCTGACGGACAAAATAGTGTTTGCAAGCTATTTGAAAATGACGTCCAGTATTACACGAGAAACATTTGATATCTGGCCTAAAGACGAGCAGCTCGCGTTTCTAATCAACGCTTACAATGCTTGGACGGTGAAACTTATTACTGACAACTACGCCAACATTAAATCGATAAAAGACATAGGTAGTGTGTTTCAATCGCCCTGGAAAAAAACATTTATTCCTTTGCTTGGAAAAGTCGTGTCGCTTGACGAGATAGAACATAATCTTATACGCGGTTCAGATAGATACAACGACCCACGCGTGCATTTCGCGGTGAATTGCGCTAGCATCGGATGCCCTGCTTTACGCAATGAGGCTTACACGGCCAGCAAATTGCAGGCGCAACTTGAAGAGCAAACGCAACGTTTTTTACGCGACAGAAGTCGTAATGGGTTGATAAAAGATACATTAACTGTTTCGCCTATCTTCGATTGGTACCATCAAGATTTTGAAAAAGGATTTTTGGGTATTAAGAGTCTCAACGATTTTTTTGCGCGATATGCAGAGCCACTTGGCTTAACGAATGCACAAGTCGCTTCACTAAAATCTGGTGCTATTGAGATTGAATACGGCGGCTATGATTGGAGCTTAAATGCTAAACATCCAGACGATCAAAAGCCAAACGATACAAACATAAATCGTAAATAATTTTGCATGAGTTTCTCAATTATTGTCCCCATGCTCAATGAAATTGCGCATGTGCCCGGCTTGGTGCTTCATCTTTCTACTCTGAGAAATCAGGGCGGTGAAATACTGATTGTTGATGGTGGGAGCAGCGATGGGTCTGCCGAAATGGTCAAGGCAGCGGATTTTGTAGTGTTGACATCAGCGCCCGGGCGGGCGCGACAAATGAATTTGGGGGCAACTTTTGCTACCGGAAATATTTTAATTTTTCTGCATGCCGATACTCGTCTCCCCCTTCATTCATTATCAATAATCAGCGAAGCACTGCACGACTGGAAATACCAATGGGGTCGTTTTGATGTCACTATATCTGGCAAATCACCTCTGTTAAGGGTTGTTGCAACACTCGTGAATCTGCGCTCCCGTATGACCCACATAGCAACTGGAGATCAAGCTATTTTTATTCGCCGTTCATTATTTTTTTCAAAGGGTGGCTTCCCTGAGCAGCCACTCATGGAGGATGTTGAGTTAAGCGCTCGTTTACGAAAGAAATACTCGCCTGCTGCTTTGCGGCAACGCGTTATAACATCAGGGCGCCGCTGGGAAAAACATGGGATATGGAAAACCATATTGTTAATGTGGCGCTTGCGTTGGCAGTATTGGCGCGGAGTGAGTATTGAAAAAATTGCAGAAAATTATCGTTACTGAAGAAATCTATGAATCAAAAAAAAATTCGCCTTATTATTTTTGCAAAAGCGCCTGTCGCAGGTTTTGCAAAAACGCGATTGATTCCTTTGTTAGGAAAAAAGGGCTCGGCGGCGCTTGCGAAAAAATTATTGCTAACTACGATTGAACAAGGTGTTTTGGCTGATTTTTCTGCCCTGGAACTTTGCGTGGTGCCGGACCCTGGTGATGCTATTTGGCAGGCTTTCGACATCGATGCAGCCATTGAAAAAACGTCTCAAGGCGACGGTGATTTAGGTGAGCGATTAGGTCGCGCAACCGAACGTGCAATGGCACAAGGTGAGTCGGTATTATTAATAGGTACAGATTGCCCCCAACTAACATCGGCATGCTTACAGGAAGCTGCAAACTCTTTAACAACATTTGATGCGGTGATCATTCCCGCAACGGATGGTGGTTATACCTTGTTAGGATTAAATCGATTTCATCCTTCACTATTTAAAAATATCGAGTGGAGTACGTCCAGTGTTTGCGAAACAACGCTTTCTGTTTTAAAAAATCTACAATGGCGAACACATGTATTTGCACCACTGCACGATATAGATGAGCCAGGTGATTTGGTTTGGCTGCCAGCACATTGGCCAGAAGCAAAGATTAACTAAAAGCACAGATCAATTAAAAACTACTATCAAGAAGTTATTACTAAAGATTAGCGGTGTAATTTAATAAAGATATAAATATCGCAATACCTATTGTCATTATCAGAGATTATAAATATGCATGAATTAGTGCAAGAATATTACGGAAAACAATTGCAACAAACGAGCGACCTAAAAACATCGGCCTGTTGTGATATTACCCTCGTGCCAGAATGGCTAAAGCCTTTGCTTGCCAATATACATCCTGAAGTTTTGAGCCGTTATTATGGCTGCGGATTAGTTTGCCCACCCTTGTTGGAAGGCTGCCGCGTGTTGGATTTGGGTTGCGGCTCTGGCAGAGACGTTTATGCACTTGCCCAATTAGTTGGCCCCAAAGGTTTAGTTGTCGGCGTTGACATGACTGCTGAGCAGTTGGCTATTGCATGTGAACACCAAGCCTATCATGTGGAAAAATTTGGTTACGGCAACGTAAAGTTCATTCAAGGTTACATTGAAAAATTAGACGAGTTAGATTTAGCGGCCAACAGTTTTGATGTCATTGTCTCTAATTGCGTTGTCAATTTATCGCCCGACAAACTCGCCGTATTAGCGGGTGTACAGCGCTTATTAAAACCGGGAGGCGAATTATTTTTTTCGGATGTCTATGCCGATCGCCGCGTACCCGACTCGGTTAAAAACGACCCCGTACTCTACGGAGAATGTTTGGGTGGCGCACTTTACTGGAATGACTTTTTACGTATTGCAAAACAAGCCGGGTTTATTGATCCGCGCTTGGTGACTGATCGCCCACTGGAAATAACAGA
This sequence comes from Gammaproteobacteria bacterium, assembly GCA_025362015.1. Classification (GTDB taxonomy): domain Bacteria; phylum Pseudomonadota; class Gammaproteobacteria; order Pseudomonadales; family Cellvibrionaceae; genus Cellvibrio. Next base: position 24,736 of record JANYIO010000306.1, read on the forward strand.
TCCGGAATTGGCGCCGCGAGTGGGCAAGCTAGCATTCTATTCGGCAACTTATCGTTTATTCAAAATTGCTGAATTGGAGGACGCTTGCGAAGACCATGGTCAAGCCGTGATTTATAAAGGCTCCGTTCCCGAACTTGCTGATGAATTTATTTTAGACAGCCATCATACAATTGAAACTGGAAAAGTATTTCCAGTATGCGGCAATACCTATCGCATGTTGAGTGAAACTCGCTTTGCCAGTCACTTTGAATTTATTGGCGATTTTAGTCGTCACTTCGGTTTATTTGCGGGTTGCGGAACTGAAATACCCTTCACTAAAAGTCAACCAACAGAAGGTGGCGCAGCATGTTGTTAAATAAGAAAGTACAGATACAACAAAATAATTATGCTCTGCAATTACCCATTAAAATTCTTGTGTTATGTACGGGGAATTCTGCGCGTAGCGTCATGGCCGAGGCCTTATTTAATCAATGCACTGCAGGATTATTTTCAGCCTATAGCGCAGGTAGTCATCCGTCTGGAAAAGTAAACCCTTTTGCCTGTGAGCAAATTGCGCCACTACACATTGACTATCAGCCACGCAGTAAAAGCTGGGATGAATTCGCACAGCCAGATGCGGTGGAGCTGGATGCGGTGCTTACCGTCTGCGGAAATGCTGCACAAGAAATTTGCCCCAACTTTGTAGGCGCGCCACAACATGTACATTGGGGCTTACCTGACCCAGCAGGTATCACCGGCAGCGGCGAAAATATTCGTCGCGCATTTCACGCTTGCTATAGCGTATTTGCTTGGCGCATCGAGAAATTAATGAATTTGTATGCAGCAACACCCAATGCAAATCTCATTGACTTAATGCGCAGCCTTGCCGATCAATATCCAGTGTTACCAGAAATTAATGCGCATGGGTTTACGTCTGCCATAAAATAATATGCCTGCAGCATTTTTGCGCGCGCTTATATTTTCAACATGTATTGTCGTTGCATGCGATGTGTGCGGATTTATAAAAGGCATTAAAAAATTAGATTCAAAAGGTTTATTAAGGGCTTGCTTCCCTCCCTGCTGTTTTACGAAATTCCCTAGGCGTTAAGCCCGTTAAGCGTTTAAAAAAACGCTGAAATGCTGATTTACTATTAAACCCGGATTCATGCAGTATGTCGAGAATACTTAGTTTTTCATAGGCGCGGTCGGCTAGCATTCGTTTTGCTTCCTCGACCCGCAGGTTATTAATAAATTCAAAAAAATTAGTATTGAAATGTTTATTAATAACATTCGAAACTTCGCGGTAAGGCGCGCCTATTTCTTTAGCGAAATCCTCGATATTAATACTTTGATTTAAATATAATTTTCGAATCTCTACGCCGTTACGAATTTTATCAATAATGGCACCATTTGGGTTCTCGTCGATTGCAATTGAATTTTCTTCGTCCCTTGTTTTTAAAAGAGTTGCTACTGTTGAAATACTATAGGCAAACAGGGCAATCACAAGGAGGAACGTAATATAGTTCTCCGCGATGCCAAAGGTATAAACAATTTCCCAGTTGGTGATGTTGCCAAGAATGTTTACTGACAGCGTCCATACCCAGGAAAAAAGAAAACCAATCACCAAATAATGCAATCCATTAATTGCGGTGTCATTAATCGCTGAATATCGATCCTTTAGCTCTGCACGATAACGCCACAATCTAATAATTGCGGCAATGGCATAACCGATAGGAACAATCTTCATTAAGTACCAGACGCTATGAACAATATATTCAAATAGAAAACTCATTTCATCTACATCGAACAACATAGCATGAGTATCAATTTTAAAAATTCCTAGCAGGCTTGCACTGATTAACGCTGGAATTAAATGTATGGCATCCTTAGGCTGCAAGGCATAATTCTCTTTCGTAATCGTTAAAACATACAAGTACAATGTTGTACCCTTTGTCAGCGACGCCAGTACCAAAAAGTAAGGCAGTAAAATAGATACAAGCTGCCCGTAATGGATGTGCTCGCTCCATAATAGAAGTATGCTAACTGCGTCTGTAGCAATACAAATATAAAAAGTGCCTAATAATATTTTCGCGAATCGATTTTCGTAAGTTACTATCGGTTGAAAAATGGCAAGCACTCCGCTTACCGCAAAGGTCATGATTAAAATAAGATCGTGAATATTGAAAATGGGGGTTTCCATTTTAATCCTCAATGGTTTTTTTAATGAAACTAAATATACATTTCTAAGCTGTCCCTGGGCGCGAGAACATAAATATTCACAATCCTTATGCAATCCTAATACCCCAAATGCCACACTTACTCTAACACTAACCGCCAGAGGAGTTTTGGCATGGCATCTCAAAACGTTTTAATTCAGTCATCGGCTGTTGTTGACGATAGAAAATCTGCACATAAGACCCAAGGCATTACGGCCTTAACCCTCGGCGCTTTGGGGGTGGTTTATGGAGATATAGGTACTAGCCCCCTTTATACGTTTCAAGAAATTTTTCGCCCTGCGACGGGAGTTGCTTTAGATAGTCAGCATATTACAGGCGCTGTCTCGGCGATCATTTGGGCATTAATGCTTGTGGTTATGCTGAAATACGTAGTGTTAATTTTGCGTGCAGATAACCGTGGTGAGGGCGGTGTGTTAGCTCTGGCCGCATTGGCTGCACAATCTACCGATAAATATCCACGGATGCGTCCGTGGTTATTATTGTTGGGTTTATTTGGCGCGACACTTTTTTACGGTGATAGCGTAATCACCCCAGCAATTTCTGTACTGGGTGCCGTAGAGGGTTTAAGCGTTGTTACGCCAACGTTGACACAATTTGTGTTGCCTATAACCTTAGGTATTTTGGTTGCATTATTTTTAGTGCAACGTAAAGGCACCGGCACAATGGGGAAAGTTTTCGGGCCGTTAATGATTTTATGGTTTTCCATTTTGGGAATCTCGGGCGTGTGTCAAATTGTACAAGCTCCCAGTATCTTGACAGCGCTGAATCCACTTTGTGCAATACAATTTTTATTAGAGCGCGGCTGGCAGGTGTTTGCAGTTCTCGGCGCAATTGTACTTGCGCTCACTGGCGCAGAAGCACTCTATGCCGATATGGGGCACTTCGGTCGCAAACCAATTCAAATAGCGTGGGTGTCAATGGTGTTGCCGGCATTAGCATTAAATTATTTGGGGCAAGGTGCTTTGCTGTTGGTTGACCCCGCAGCAATTGCGAATCCTTTTTATAATTTATTTCCCGCCGCTTTTATTTGGCCTGCTGTTATTATTGCGACCATCGCTGCGATTATTGCTTCACAGGCTGTTATTTCTGGCGCTTATTCTATGACACGTCAAGCAATGCAACTCGGTTTTTTACCGCGCATGTCGGTGCAACATACGTCTGCAAATGAAGCGGGACAAATATATTTGCCGGCAGTAAATTGGATTTTATTATTAGGCGTCGTCGTTGTGGTTATCTATTTTGGCAGCGCGCCAAATTTAGCAGCTGCTTACGGCATAGCGGTAACATTAACCATGATGATCACCACCTTACTGACTTTTTTTGTGGTGCGTTACAGTTGGAATTTGCCAAAGCCACTCACGCTTTTTGCTACAGGATTTTTCTTGCTTGTAGATTTAGCATTGGTGTCTGGCTGCGCCATTAAATTTTTAGATGGCGGCTGGTTTGCCCTTGCTTTGGGCGGACTATTATTTTTATTGATGGCGACTTGGCGTCGTGGTCGTGAAATATTAATGGAAACAATTCGTAAAGAAGGGGTAGGCTTGCAAGCGTTTATTGGCACCTTGAATCCAGATGAAATTCAACGTGCAGCACGTGTTGCAGTTTACCCGGTTGCAGACCCAACCACAGTGCCACAAGCGTTACTGCACAATCTAAAACATAACCAAGTGTTGCACGAACGAAATTTAATTCTTACCGTGCGTTTTGCAGATGTACCTTGGGTGGATGAAAGCGAGCGTGTTGAAGTGGAAAGTTTAGGTAGAAGTTTTTGGCGAGTGTCTTTGCATTTCGGTTTTATGGAGGTGCCGGACGTACCTCAAGCACTTAAAGCCTGCGAAGCATTTGGGCTTGCAGTGCCATTATTTCAAACCAGTTATTTTTTAAGCCGAGAAACAATTATTCCAACCCCTGGCGGGGGTATGGCAAGCTGGCGTGAACATATGTTTGCTACTATGAGCCGCAACGCGAGTGGAGTGGTAGAGTTTTTCCGCTTACCCGATAATGCGGTGGTCGAGTTGGGTACGCGGGTGCAAATTTAATAACATTAATCTTGTTAGCTTGCCGACAGGTTATGCTTTAATAGCGGTATTATCTGTTCGCAAGCTATGAATGTTTTTAGGTAAATATTGCGAGAAATATTATGTCATCACTTAAGTGTATTGCGCATCGCGGTGGCCCTTTAATTAACAATCAACCCTTACCTGAAAATAGTTTGGCGGCAATTGCTCGCGCGTTGGATCTCGGTGTGTATGCAATTGAAATCGATATTTATCAAGTTGAAGGTGAGTTGTTTGTCACTCATGATCGCAGGTTGGGAAGAGTAGTATCGGGGCAGGGCATTATTACTGAATTGCCGCTTGCGTATGTGCGTGAACAGCATTTAGAAAATGGTGAGGCATTGCCCACCCTTAACGACGTGCTGGCTTTAGTCGGCGATCGCGCATTACTTAATATTGAAATCAAAGGCTTTAACTGCGTGCCTGCATTGCAAAAAATTCTCACAGATTTTTGTCATGCGCATCAGATTACTTTTGAACAATATATACTATCGAGCTTTGACCATCAGCAGCTTTATCAATGTGTAAAAGCGTTGCCACAGATACGGCGTGGTGTATTGATTGAAGGAATTCCGCTCGATTATGCACAGTGTTGTGATGCATTGCGGGCTTACTCATTTAACACGCACTTGAGCTTTCTTTCGTCTGCGTTGCTGGATGATGCCCGGAAACGCGGTTTGCAAAACTGGGTGTATACCGCTAACAATGAGGATGATTGGAATTGGCTGCAATGTTTGGGAGCCAATGCCGTGTTTACCGATAAGCCAGATGCATTACTCGCATTTAATTTGCAACAACGAACGAGCTAGATCTTCAACTTAAATGCAGATGAAATTTTTAATCGCAAACGAGGGTTAAATTCGCCGTGGCTTGTCACGAAATAGATTTTTGGAACAAAAATATACCTCGCTGGTTGCGGCGAGGTGTTTAATTTAGTTTTTTTCAATAAAAAGGGCCGAATCATCAGCCCTTTTTTAATTTTTATGATATTGCTAAACCTACGTTAATTCAGCAAAAACTTCTTTCGCTGCTTGCAATGTATTTTGAATATCCTCTTCCGTATGTGCTGCGGACATAAAGCCAGCTTCATAAGATGCTGGTGCTAAATAGATGCCGCGTTTTAACATGCCGTGAAAAAATTTATTGAAACGCGGAATATCGCAAGCCATAACTTGTTTGAAGTTAGTTATTTTCGGCTGATTGGTGAAGAAGAAGCCAAACATGCTACCTACGTGATTGGTTGTAAAGGGAATACCCTCGTTGTCAGCAAGTTTTTGTAAGCCTTCAACTAATTGTGTCGTGCGTGCGCTGATATTTTTATAAAAATCTTTTTGCTCTAACAACTCTAATGTTTTTAAACCTGCAGCCATAGCCACCGGATTGCCAGATAAGGTACCTGCCTGGTAGACCGGGCCTAAAGGAGCAATCATTTGCATGATGTCGCGGCGGCCACCAAAAGCGCCAACCGGCATGCCGCCACCGATGACTTTGCCGAGCGTGGTAATGTCAGCTTT
>JANYIO010000009.1 GCA_025362015.1 Gammaproteobacteria bacterium
GTTCAAGTACGGGGCCACGAATGTCGTAACACACACCGTTTAACTTGTCTGATTTCTTAATGGTACTCATTTGCAGTAATATGCCTTTGCTATTAGTTAGTTTGTTTTGTTTAGTTTGTTGTGAAAATAGTTTTGTTGTGAAAAATTTGCGCCGCAAGAATTTGAATTGCCAATCATTTATAATCCGTGTTTGCCCACACATGTGTCAAGGAAATCATTATGTCTGAATCAAAATTTAACGATGAGTCTTATTGGCGGGAACATTTAACTCCAGAACAATATCGAATTTGTCGCCAGAAAGGCACGGAGCGTCCCTTTACAGGTGAGTACTCGCAGGTATTTCGCGAGGGTATATATCTTTGTCGTGGTTGTGGCGAATCATTATTTGAATCGGACACTAAATTCGATGCAGGTTGTGGTTGGCCAAGTTTTTTCGCACCACTAAATCCAGGTGTAATCCTGGAAGAGTTTGATGAAAGCCATGGCATGCGTCGCACTGAGGTTATGTGCCGAAAATGTGGCTGTCATTTAGGGCATGTATTTTCAGATGGCCCTGCACCCACTGGCTTGCGCTACTGTATTAACTCTGCATCTATAAATTTGAGTGAAAAGGTCGGCGATTAGTTAGTCATAAATTTGTTTTTTCTTCCAGTCGGTACTATCCTGTTCCGTCTTATTGAAATTGTCCCACTCTTTCGATGCTTGATTATTCTGCGGCGCTGCAGTATTTTTAGATTCATCATTAGACTGTGCTTTTTCTTCAAGTTGAACAAGAACGGTAGTCAATTGAGCGATTTGTTTGTCAAAGGCGTGAGTAATGTTTTCTGCCGTGAGTAGTTTTTTTGCAAGCGTCAAATAATGAATGGCAAGGCGGGTTTTTCCGTTTTGCTGTGCTTGTTTGGCGTGATAGGTATAGGTATCTACCGCCATCTTTAATGCAAGTTGCTTAATTTGTTCCAGGTAGGCTTTTGCTTGCACCTTATGGATTGTTTTTAAGGCTTCTAGCTGCTGCACAAAACGTTGCAGCTCTTGCAGGTGTTGGCGAATATCCTTCATTTGTTGTGGATCTTCGAGTAGAGCGCTTTGGGTTGTGTTGTTTTTGACAAGTGCGTTGAGCTGATTGCTGTAAAGCAATATTTCATCTTGAAGACGAGTATTGTTAGGTTCAATTCTATTAAGTTGTTCGCAGGTATTAATCAGTGCGCGATAAATTAAACTCAATAAGTCGACTGGTAAAAAATTTTGTGGGAAACCGTTAAGCATGTGTACAAAATTACGGTGTTTGGTTTTTAAGGTCATGAGTATGCGTTGTTTTTGGACGCGTTTTTTTTCAATTGCTTGAGAAATAAATGCATAGCAAGCGAGGGCGCTGAGTAAAATAATAATTGACGCTACAATGTAGGTGGACATATTGGTCAACTGTGAAAAAATGATAGGTTGCTTGAATTATAGCACCAATAAAAAAGAGCAATAGATTATGTACTGAGCAACTCCTGGTGTTAGCTAAGTGCTTGTTTCCAAAGTTATAACATTCAGAATAAAAGTGTTGACAGTGTAGGGCTTGCTACATAGAATGCGCCCCACTTCTGCTGGCTATGCAGCATATGTATGCTACAGAAGGTTTCTGGGTCCCCATCGTCTAGTGGCCTAGGACACTGCCCTTTCACGGCGGTAACAGGGGTTCGACTCCCCTTGGGGACGCCATTTGCGGGAATAGCTCAGTTGGTAGAGCACGACCTTGCCAAGGTCGGGGTCGCGAGTTCGAGTCTCGTTTCCCGCTCCATTTTTTCTCTTTTTGTTAAGCCTCCTTCATAGCTAATTTTTTAGCATGCATACCTTTAATGCAATCCAAAAGCTAGGGCGCGAGCGTGTTCGTAAGAGAACAGGCTGCTTGCTTCGCGTGCCGCTTGGCGTTGCTCATCCAGTAATTGAAATAAGCTAATTTCTTCGTCAGGCATATAATGTAGACAGTCTCCGCCAAAAAACCACAGTAAATCTCTGGGCAGAAAGTGCATAAGTTGCGGGTATCCAGCTACAATTTTGCAAAGCAATTCTTGACCTTGAATTAATAGTGCTGCGCCCCCAACTGTAGGTAATTGTTTTAATGCCACTAAAAACTCCTGATCGTCTTGATTGCAATCTTCACTGCAAAATGGCAATTGATGAGACACTTTTTCGACAAAGGCATTTAGCAGTCGTAGGTGAAACTCAATGTAGTTTTGATCGTATTTGTCATTATTCATATTACGGGTTCTCCATTTTTTACTAATCTATTTTTAATATTCTGTTTTTTTACTCTATTATTGAAGCCGAGGCGCTATGTCTGCAGCACTTTCAATTCGAAATTTAACTAAAGTTTACAATAATAAACTGGAAGCTTTGAAAGGTATTTCACTGGATGTAATGCCGGGTGATTTTTTTGCAGTGTTAGGACCAAATGGCGCTGGTAAGTCTACCACAATTGGGATTATAAGCTCACTGGTGCGAAAAACATCGGGTGATATAGAAGTGTTTGGTTACAATATAGATACTCATTTTTCGCAGGCGAAAAAATTTCTGGGAGTGGTACCCCAGGAATTTAATTTTAACCTGTTTGAAAAAGTTGAAGATATAGTGATGCAACAAGCAGGCTACTATGGCTTGCCGCGAGAGTTTGCAAAAGCACAAACAGAGAAATATTTAAAAAAATTAAATTTATGGGAAAAGCGTAATACTCCCGCCCGAATGTTGTCCGGAGGCATGAAGCGTCGTTTGATGATTGCGCGGGCACTGGTGCATGATCCAAAATTATTAATTTTGGATGAGCCAACAGCAGGTGTTGATATTGAATTGCGGCGCTCAATGTGGGAGTTTTTGCGAGAAATTAATGCGGCCGGGACGACTATTATTTTAACGACTCATTATCTTGAGGAGGCTGAAAGTTTATGCCGGAATGTGGCGATTATTGATAAAGGTCTTTTGGTAAAGAACACTAGTGTTAAAAATCTTTTACAGGGATTAACAAAGGAAGTATTTGTTTTTGATGTGGCGGTAGATCTTCCGCAGTCGTTGTCTCTGCCTGGTTTTCCTGTTCAAATTATTGATATCCATTCATTTGAAGTTGAAGTTGAAAAAGGCCAAAACCTAAACGATGTTTTTACGGCTCTATCGCAACAAGGTATTGCAATTATCAGTATGCGCAACAAAGCCAATCGTTTGGAAGAAATGTTTGTTGCTATGATCGCCCAATCGGCTACCAACCAATTATCCACAGATCAGGCATCCGCAAATCAACCGCCTATAAAGTTGGAGGTTCCGGTATGAATTTAACCGAACAGTGGATTGCTTTCTTAACTATTTTACGGAAAGAAATAAAACGCTTTGCGCGTATTTGGGTGCAGACCTTGCTGCCGCCAGTGATTACTATGGCGTTGTATTTTGTTATCTTTGGCACTTTGATTGGTGGCCGTATTGGCGATATGGGCGGTTTTAGTTATATTCAATTTGTCGCTCCCGGCTTGATCATGATGGCGGTACTAACTAACGCTTATTCTAATGTGGTGTCTTCATTTTTCAGCGCAAAATTTCAACGCAGTATTGAAGAAGTATTGGTGTCACCAACGCCAAATTATGTGATTTTGTTAGGTTACACTATGGGCGGCGTAGCGCGTGGTTTGTCGGTAGGGATATTGGTTACCATAATGTCACTTATCTTTACCCATTTACAAATGCATAGTTGGTTAATTACTTTAACAATTGTGTTGTTAACATCTATGTTGTTTTCACTTGCGGGTTTTATTAACGCAGTTTATGCCAATACTTTCGATGAAATCTCTATAGTTCCCACTTTTATTTTAACGCCGCTAACTTATTTTGGTGGTGTTTTTTATTCAATCAGCTTGTTACCTGAAATGTGGCAACATGTTTCGCGGTTGAATCCTATTTTACATATGGTAAATGCATTTCGTTACGGTATTCTCGGTGTAAGTGACATCAATATAACCTATGCAATTTTAGGCTTAGTGATTGGTGTCGTCATTTTATTTGTAGTAAGCCTACATTTATTAAAAACGGGTAACCGTTTGCGCGCATGAAGAATAAATTTGTGGGAGTTGATTTGTGATGCATTCAGTAATTTCCAGTCCGTTAGGGCAAAACACACCTTATGTATCTAGCTATGATCCCGGCTTACTCTTTCCTATTTCGCGGCAAGGGTCGCGTGCACTTTTAGGTATAACAACGGATTTACCATTTTATGGCTGCGATATTTGGACGGGATATGAATTGTCATGGTTGAATTCGTCAGGCAAACCACAAGTCGCGGTTGCAGAATTTATTTTTCATTGTGATAGTAATTTCATTGTTGAGTCAAAATCGTTCAAGCTTTATTTGAATTCTCTAAATCAAACTACGTTTAATTCTTATGGGGATGTAGCAGCGTGCCTGACAACAGATTTATCGTTGATAGCTGGTGCCATGGTAAAGGTCAATTTGCAACCGCTGCAAGAATCGCTTTTGTTGGCAAATAGAATTGTCGAAGGTGTTTGTCTTGATGAGTTGAATGTTGTTGTAAATACATATCATCCTGATCCAACCTTGTTAAGTGTTGACGCGATTGCAACCGATAATAGTGATATGCAGGTAGTAGAGAAGCTGTATAGCCATTTATTAAAAAGTAATTGTCCGGTAACTGGGCAGCCCGATTGGGCGAGTATATTTATTGATTACCAAGGCCAAAAAATCAATCACGAAAATTTATTGCGTTACATCATTTCATTTCGGGAGCATCAAGATTTTCATGAACATTGCGTGGAAAGAATTTTCGTAGACATTTTAAATCGTTGCAAACCAGATTCTTTGTCTGTGTATGCACGTTATACGCGCAGGGGAGGGCTTGATATTAATCCGTTTAGAACTACCGAGGAGGGTGCTGAACCGAGTGTTGGGCGTTTGTTGCGTCAGTAAGGTGGAGCAATAACTTTATACAATGACTTTATCGCGTAATCGTTCTGCAGCTTTCTCTAGCGAGTCGATAACCTTTTCTTTGTCGTAATTACGTATTTTATCAAGATCAAGATACATTGAAAAACCTTCAGCGCGATCTTCAAAGTAACTTTGGTTTTTGCCAAGATCTTTACGGAAATCGGCAACTTGATAAACTTTAACCGGTAATGCAAAACCTTTAACGTGAATTTCGCCTTTGTCGCGACACATGACAAGATCTTTTGTTAATGACCAGGTTTCATGTGAAATTAAAATTTCATCGGGTTCTGCTGCCGATTCGAGTCTGCTAGCTAAATTCACTTGTGTACCCAAGACGGTATAGTCCAAGTGGCTGGACGTACCGAATGTACCAACTGTACAGTAACCAGTATTGATGCCCATGCGAATTTGCAGTGGCTTTTTAATGCCTTGGTTAAACCATTCTAACTGTAGTGAACGCATTTTCTTTTTCATTGCAATTGCCATGGAAACGCAACGCACACAGTCTGTTTTTACACCTTGGCTATTGCTATCGCCGAACAAAACCATAATGGCGTCGCCCATAAATTTATCGATGGTGCCGCCATGCTGAGTCACAATTTTCGACATTTCGGTTAAATAGTGGTTGAGTAACTCGTTTAGCGCTTCGGCCTCAATTTCTTCTGCTAGCTGACTAAAGTCTTTAATATCGGAGAAGAATACGCTGAGTTTTTTTCGTTCAGCTTGTAATGTTTCATCCTTTCCTTGATTAATTGCTTTCCATACGGTTGGGGGTAAATAGCGCGATAATTTATAAGCGCGAATTTTGTGCCATTTTTGTTCGTTCTCTAACTGCTTTTGTGAAAGTGATAGCTTGTGAAAACGCTGATGCATATAAATTGCGTAAACCAGGAAATAAGTCGCTATACCAATCAGGCTTGCTACGCTTATTTCTATGCTGGTTGAAAGCACTAATTGGGGAGCATGAAACACAAAGCTGATTAATACGCCTACAGCAAATGCTGAGTTATCTTCCATCAACTTGCGCAGGCCGCCACTAATTAGCGCATTAAATTGAATCATGGTGAGAAATAATACGCAGGGTAAGATACTGAAATTAACAAAACCAAGGACCATGCCAATAAGGCCAGCATCAACATAGGATAGCCAGCGAGAGGTTTTCGCTAAGGCTTCCGGAGACTGTTTGTGGGTAAAGAAATAGGTGCCATAGGCGTAAAGTAATAAACCAACGATCGTTAATGTGTGCAGTAGGTTGATATCTGACCAGTTGATGACTGACGCAAGTGTACCGGCAGTGGCAAAACAAATTAATGTGCGAAAGTAGTATTGTTGTAATGGCGATTCAGATTGCATGGACTCTTGTGTATTGGTCATTTTGAGAAAACCTGAATGTTTGTTGTTATTAAATAAATATGTAATTAAGCCGGTGTGTAATCATTTGGAAAAAGACTACAGCACTGCTCCTCTATTAGACGTCTTTTTAACCTAAATGTAAATAAAATGTCTTGCTAATTCTTGCTGTATGGATGGTCGCAAGCTTCTTGTTTTACTGCGTAATTCATAAAGATTTTTAATGATAGATGATTATGCTGCTTGTTTATTTTTGCAGCTTTAAATCCAGGTACTTTTCTTCTAGTTCTGCATATTGTTTTTTTAAATCGCTATATTCCGTTTGTAATTTTTTTAATTCTGGCGATTGAGTCGCTGAGGCTGGATTGGAGGGGGTGTTTTTGAGTAGATCATTTTCTTTTTCAAGTTCAGTAATATTGCTTATCATGCCTTTACTTTCCAATGAAAAATTATACAAAACATCTTTCATATGTTGATTTTCTTCGTTGATTGCCGATTGTGCATCGAGTACATTTGCTTGAAGGGATAGCTCTTCGTGAGCTTTGGCAAGCTCATCTTCTAAAAGTTGTATACAGGTTTCAGATTCTTGTACGAATCGTATTTGGCGTTGCAACTGGTGTTGGAGCTCTTGAAAAACTGCTTCTTTTTCTACTGGTGTTGTGGCCTCCATCAGTTTTTGTTGTAGTTGATTTATGGTGCGATGTTGCTCAGCAGCAACATTGCGTAATTTTACGATCTCATCCGTCGCATATGGGTCTTGGCGGGTTATATTTGTGGTTGTTTTTGTGGTGATTGCATCGGGATTCACTTTGGTTTGTATAATAGACTTATGAATGTCGTCATAAACATTATGGTACTGCTGTAAAATATCATTAAAATCTTGTTTGTTAGCAATGTCATCTACCATGGAAGTTAGTTGTTGGTAATAATTTTCTGCGTTAGCTTGTGCCTTACTCCATTGCTTTTCCATATCGAAAAATAAAAGCTTAAATTTTTCTAAATTTCCGATACGTTTTTTACAAGTTTCCAGTTCATTTTTGAGTTCTTGATCGGGGTTACTGCTTAATGTTAAAAGTGGCTCCAGTGCTTGCTGAAAAATATTCCAGTATTCAGCGGAACCTATAGGTTCAGTTGTACCTAGTTCTTCCGAGCGCAAAAAAGCATAGCGGAGTGCAAGAATACGTTGTAGTAGAGGGCTATCAGCAGCTTGTTCGGAACCGATGTCACCGCCAGAAGATGTCAGTGAATATTGTGCCGAAGTGGCTTCGAGCACTTCATTAAGGTAGCTCTTGTAATTTTGAGTTGGTTTGATCGGTGGTGTGGGAGCTGCGGGAGCCGGCGGCTTTTTATTATTTTGTTGTTCACGGAGAAGGACTAACAATTTTTCTTGTTGAAGATTGAGTAATGTTTTGAGCTTGCGAATATGGACAAAGAGAAATATTGCCCCCAGCAATAAGACAGTATAAGCCTCTACGGCAATAATAAGAATGGTAGTGGATACCTGCATTTATTGAACTCAGTGTAGAGATTATTAACCGGCGTAGAGATTATTAACCATAGGAGGCTTCTGCCCGCATGAATATCTATATTATGGTACATACTTTCGCGATATACGAATTTTGCCCATTGCTGGTTCTGAAAGAGCAGGCTTTTAAGAAAAATAGAGGTTTGAATGAATAAATTACATATTTTACAGGAGCGTGTATCTGTTTCTAAGCTTCAGGAGCCTGCTCCTGATGGTCATGCCCTGTATGAGGTGTTTAAAGCCGCTGTAAGAGCTGCTGATCATGGCATGCTTCAGCCACGGCGTTTTTTGGTGATATCCGGTGTGGGGCTGCAACAGCTGAGCCACGTTTTTGTCACTGCTGCGACTAAAGCTAATCCCGCCATATCTCCCGCCGTATTGGAAAAATGTAAAAATATGCCCAATAGGGCACCCATGATTATTGTGGCTATCGCTAAATGTCAGCCAAATTTAAAAATCCCCAGGCAGGAGCAAGTTATTGCTTGTGGTGCGGCAGTACAAAACATGCTCAACGCCCTTTTTGCCTTAGGCTATGGCGCTATCTGGCGTACTGGCGAAATGACTCAAGATACTCATGTAAAAAATGAATTGGGCTTGGTTGAAGATGAAGAAATTATCGGCTTTATCTATGTGGGCACTCCCGTGCAGGAGTTTTCCAGCCCTCCGGATATTGATGTAAATACATTCTTTAAGGCTTGGCCTGACGAATGACATTGCGTTTTCGTGGCTGCTTGTGTACATTGCGCGCCTTCGAATTGGGTGGATAACACCGTTTGACAAGTTTTGGTGAGGTGTCCGAGTGGCCGAAGGAGCACGCCTGGAAAGTGTGTATATCGTAAGGTATCGAGGGTTCGACTCCCTCTCTCACCGCCATATAAAGTATCAAAATAGTCCGAAACCCCGCGTAATTGCGGGGTTTTTTGTTTATACTCTGTCTAAATCAATCCGATGTAGTGCCCCCAAATCCGAATGTTTTTGGGGGTACATTTGGGGGTATGTTTGATGCCCCCAAAAGTACCCCCAGACAGAGGTAAACAGGATGGCGCTAACAGATGTTGAGGTAAAGAAGGCCGCTCCCCGCGAAAAGGACTACAAGCTATCAGATACAGGTGGTTGTTCCGGGCTGTATATCCTTGTGAAGTCTACGGGGGCAAAGTATTGGCGATTGAAATACCGCATAGCGGGAAAAGAGAAGGCACTGCCAATAGGTGTATATCCAACTGTCAGCTTAAAAGATGCCCGCTTAAAAGCCCAAGAAGCAAAAGGTCTTATTGGTGATGGCATTGACCCTATGGCGCAGCGTAAAGCTGAAAAGCGTTATTTACTCGGTGCAAGTGAAAACACCTTTGAAGCAGCGGCGAACGCTTGGTTTGCAATGATTAGCCCTGAATGGTCTGAGTCACACAAAGAGCGCACCCAATACCTTATCAAAAATCACCTGTTACCTTGGATCGGCAAGCGCCCATTGCATGAAATCACCCCACCCGAATTATTAGAAGCCTTACACCGGGCGCAAAACCGTGGCCTCTTGGAAACCGCAAGGCGGGCAAAACAAACTGCAAGCCAAATTTTTCGCCACGCAATCAGAATGGGCAAGCTCACAAGCGACCCCGCCCGCGATTTAAGCGGCGGCTTAACTACCCCCAAAGCCAAGTCATTTTCTGCTATTACCGAGCCTAAAGCGGTGGGTACTTTAATGCTGGCTATTAGTAATTACCAAGTAAGCGCAGCATCAACCACAGCCTTGACGTAACAGCATAGTCAATTTCTTACAAAAAATGCAGACTTTGGCGACTTTTCAATGCAAGCAAAATATTTAAAATAGGTAACGCATGGACGTTAACCAAAAACAGGATGTTGCGGTTAAGGTGTTTGGCTTCAGGATGAAGTTGAAATGTACAACAGGGATCAGGCAGGATGCCGAGGTGATTAGGATTATCACTTACCCACGCAGGAGCAAAGGGGCTAGCAGGATGCAATGCCCCTTTTTTTATTGTCATTCTGTTTTCCGAAAATTCCACGGCAATAATATTTCAATCTGCTCCAGCGTCGTTGCGTTTGGCAGCTCTGTAAAAACTCTTTTCAAATACGCATAGGGCTCAAAGCCATTCGCTTTCGCGGTTTCGATAAGACCGTATAAATTCGCGCTCGATGCGGCACCTTGTTGGCTTGCACTAAACAGCCAATTCTTTCGCCCAATCACAAACGGGCGAATCGCATTTTCAGCTGCATTGTTATCGATCGGG
>JANYIO010000013.1 GCA_025362015.1 Gammaproteobacteria bacterium
ACCAATGATTCAAAACATACCCAATCACCACAACCTGCGGCAATGTAATCAACGGTAAAAACAGCGCAATTTTCCACGATTTAGTGGTGTCTTTTAACACCATAATTTCAGTGTAATCAGTTGACACTCCCGCCATCATAAATGTAAACGCGTTGCCTGGCGCCAAGGCGCGATTTAATAAATCAGCTGCAATTGGCGCGGAGCCTTCTGAGCAAACTTCAATCACTGTTGCGGCAATTAAGGTAAAAATCATTCCAATAATACTGGGGCCAAACCATTGTTGGAACATATCCAGGCTCACAAAGGTACGAATTAGCGCGGCGAGTAACACACCGAATAACAACCAACGCAATACCATGCGTGAACCACTTAAGCCTTCATTCGCAATATTTTTCAGCAATGCAAACGACCAGCTAACTGATTTCAATTGTTTACCGAGCTCTGGCCAAAATTTAAAATTTGCATCCAGCTCAAACGTATTGGGGTTTTCTGGTAGCACTTTTCTATCTACACAGCGATCAAATATCCAACCGCTGACAATTGCAATCACCATGGACAACAAGATAAATGTGAGCGTCCATTTAAAACCAATTAACGAAAACATAATCAAGGTAAGCGAAAAAGAATTCCACGGGCTGGCGATTAAAAATGCCATGACTTGACCAAGGCTTGCACCTTTTTGATAGAGCTTCATGCCAACCATTAAAATGCCATGGCTGCATAAATCCAATAACACACCCGCAAGTGTTGCTCGCAAAATTCCGTTTACGCTACCGCCCTTACCCAGTATTGATAAGACAAAATTTTGTGGCACATTCGCCAGCAAGCCCACAAATACCAAACCCAATAACACTCCCCACCACATGCTATTCAGCATTTCGAAAACACTGTGACCAAGATGCTGCAACCACTGTGATGCCGAGGCCGGTGCCAGCAAATGTAAAACGTAAAACGCAACACAAAAGATCAGCGAGCCCCAGAGTAAATAATCCTTTTTTTTGCCGTGCTCATCCCCTTCATCACAACAACTTGTTTGAATTGTTTGAGGTGCTGACGCGCAACAGGAATCAACAGGTAGAGGAGAAGTTTTAGGTAAGGCTTTAGATGCCGCTTCGTGCGAACAGCAATCACTCATATTAAGACTCCACTAATAAGAAAGACATTGATGTTGTATTTGGCGTCGCTAATGTTTCAATAATAGAGCAATTAGCTGAATCATCCCCAGCGCAACTATTTGCCATAGTCATCAATGTAAATTTAAGTGCCACCAATGTTTGCAATTGCGTTTCTATTTCCTCGATCTTATCGAGAACTAAAGCTTTGACCTGCGAGCAACGGCGCGCCGGATCACGATACAGTTCCAAGAGCTCGCGACACACAGCCAAACCAAAACCAACGGCGCGCGCACGCTGTAAGAAGCGCAAATGTTCTACATCAACGGCCGAGTAATCTCGATAGCCATTACCCGTACAACGAGCAGGTACAACTAAGTTAATCTCTTCGTAGTAGCGCACAGTTTTAGCGGCTAATCCACTTTCGCTAGCGGCTTGCCCAATATTCATACCCACCCCTTGCACCCACGTGTCCGCCAGAATTAATGATACTTTAGCAATCATAAACCTTTCAGTAGCTGTAAGGTCAACTATCTTTTGAAAAAAGACAACGATTAGTTAAAAAGGATAACTATCTGCTAAAAAGCACCATTATCTTTTAGCGAGAAGCACCTGCAACAACCCAACTTATTATTAAAATATGCTAATGTACCGGCTGTTATCACTCGCCCTCTTATGCCTACGCATTAGAATAAATAAATACAATAATATTGACGCCATGACACACTTTATTAAATACCTTGGTATAGGAAGCATCTCAACTTTTATTCAATTTTTATTGCTTACCCTAATGGTTAAATACAAACTTACGACGGAGATCGTTATTTCGACAGCCGCAATGTCGTCGATTGTTAAATCTGCCGAGTTCAAAATAGCACCAGAGGTTATTGCTTCAGCATTTGCCTATTTTTTATCGTCCATCTTTAACTATTTTGCCAACTATCATTTCACTTTTGCCAGCAACTCCAGCCACGCAAAAACATTACCGAAATTTGCTGCGGCCGTAGGCCTTGGCTTAGCAACAAACACCTTATTATTCGCTGTCTTTTTGTATTTTTTTAGTGCGCAAGTATTTAGTAGTAGCGAGCTTTTTAGAAACTACAATTACTTGGTCGCACAATTTTTAGCAACCGGGATTACCGTATTTTTAAATTTCCTGGTGCACAAATTCTGGATTTATAAAGGCCACTAAGATGACTAATAGTTTACCGTCTGTTGCAATTCCATCGCTCGCCATTGTTGTACCCTGCTACAACGAAGAAGAAATGTTGCCAAAAACTTTAGCAACACTGTTAGCGCTACGTGACTCTTTACTTACCAAACAAAAAATTACTAACGCATCCAAAATCTATTTAGTAGACGATGGCAGCAAAGATGCCACCTGGCGCTTACTTGCCGAAGCGGCCAATCAAAACTCTGCGCTGGTAGCTATAAAGCTTTCCCGTAACAAAGGCCATCAAAATGCACTTTATGCTGGCCTCTGTACCACTATTGAAGATATTACCGTTAGTATCGATGCTGATTTGCAGGATGATCCTAAAAATATTGAAGCCATGGTGGATGAATATTTAAAAGGTAGCGATGTTGTGTTCGGTGTTCGCTCCGCCCGCACCACGGATACTTTTTTTAAGCGCTTCACGGCTGAAGGCTATTACCACGTAATGAAAAAAATGGGCGTTGATCTTGTATTTAATCACGCCGATTTCCGTTTACTCTCACGTCGCGCACTCATCGCTTTACAAGAATATGATGAATCTAATTTATTTTTACGCGGTGTAGTGCGTGAAATAGGTTTTAAATCTTCTGTTGTCGCATATGAACGTCAAGCCCGTGAAGCGGGTGAAAGCAAATATCCGCTGAAAAAAATGTTATCGTTTGCCTGGAAGGGAATCACCGCATTTTCAACCGCACCACTGCGTATGATTACAGTTCTCGGCCTCGTTTCGGGGCTGGCCTCATTTGCACTCATTCTATGGGTGCTAGGAGTTCGCTTGCTTACCGAGAACGCAGTTCCCGGCTGGGCATCAGTACTGTTACCATTACTTTTTATTGGCAGCGTGCAATTGCTGTGCCTTGGCATTATTGGTGAATACATGTCAAAAATTTATGAAGAAGTAAAAAGACGGCCGAAATATCATATTAGTGATGTGATTAAAAAATTCGAATAATAAATTATCAGAAAAAACCGGGATATTTGTCATGACCGAAATAAGCATTAACCAAGTTCGAGATTCAGCTCAAACATTAGACAATCAAATAGTAGTTGATCAACAGCTTATTAACGAGCACCAAAACAACCCGGAAGGAGCTACCACGGCGATTGAAGTTGATTCGCAGATTTTGTTAGATGAAACAACCGTTTTACCGGTAGAAGATGAAGCAACCTTGTTGCGCATAAGTCAAGCTAAACGGGAATCATCACGGATACTGCATATTTATTTATCAGCCGTGATATTAGTTAATTTTTGCCTACTTTTTTTAAAAGGTTACAGTGCAGATTTAGGTTATTGGGAAAACTGGATCGGCCAATTAACGCACAATGGTTACAATAATTTTAACGGTAACTACCCGCCATTCTATATTCACTGGTTATATCTATTAGGAAAATTTTATACGTCACTTGGTATTCCGCTTGAAGCCAATAATTTTTTAAAATTCCTCACCCAGCTTCCCGTAACGCTAAGCCATTGTTTACTCACGACCATAGTTTTCTCACTACTAAATCGTTTTAACGCCCAACGCTACTTATTGCACATAATAATGATGTTAACGGTATTTAATCCTACCATTTTAGTGAATGGTCCGATTTGGGGGCAAGTTGATCTCATTCCAGTTACATTTATTGTTTGCGCGCTCTTGCTCATTTTTCATGATCGCTTTAGCTATTTAGCTATTCCTATGTTCATACTGGCATTACTAACCAAGTTTCAAATGATCGCTTTTGCGCCTGTCTTCGGGTTTTTATTTTTTCACAACTTTAAAAAAAATCTATTTGGTATCATTATCGCGTTTGTTGTTGGCTCCATTATTTTTATGCCAGCAATCGTTGCGGGGCATTTTGTTGAAGCATTTAAATTGGCTTACATTGACACGCTCGGTCAGTACCCAATGACCACATTTAATGCTGCTAACATTTGGATTTTGCTTACCAGTAATACAGCACCTGATAGCCAAATTCTTTTTGGTGTATTGGAAACATCTGCATTTGCAAAAATATTTACTGCAAAATATTTCGGCATGCTGTCATTTGTTTGTATTGCTCTTTGGGTGTTTATGCAGGGGATGTATAAACAATTTACGCAGAAAAAAATTACAATCGAACCTATCTCTGAACCTATCTCCGCACACATCTATGAACCTATCGCTGAACCTATCACACATGAAACAATCACATCTGAAACAATAGCAGAGCCAACCGCAACCGAACCAACGTCTGAAGAACTCCATTCAGCGGAAGTAATCCCGGCAGAACAAACTTCTGTACAACTAATGCCAGCAGAACCAACTACCGTAAAACACGCTGGCAACCCCGAATCGAATCAAACACAAACACTACTCGCTCAAGCATTTTTTTCTTCTATGCTCTGCGCCATGGCCTTCTTTACACTCTTGCCCGCAATGCATGAACGTTACTTATTTCCAGCAGCAGTACTTGCATTAGTTTATACCGCTACCGCGCAGAAAAAATTAATCTACCCTATTACCATTAGTTTGCTATGCAGTTTGAATATGTTCATTATTCTTGAGGTGAATGGTTCTGATATATGGCATGGCCTAGCTTGGCTCATGGTAGCAATAATGAGTTTATGTTTATTAGAAACATTCTTTGGCGAAACATTGTTCGATCGCCTAAAAAGCGCCAGCCTTTTTGTCTACCGCCTCCCTGTTTTATCAATTTGGGTTTTTCTCGCAACTGTTTCGGTTATGTTTTTTTCATTTTATGATAACTACCGCATACAACAAATAGCATTAAAAGAAAATCAAATTTTATTAACAACTCTTCCGCAAATTTCTGCCCAACAAGACCACGGCAGTTTGCAATTTAGTAAAAGCTTTGATGGCAATATGCTATCACTTGGCAACCGTCGATATGCTCAAGGTTTAGGCACCCACTCAAACTCCAATATTCAATACCAATTGCCAGATGATGCTACACAATTTAGTTTTCTTGCCGGGCTAGATGATGAAGTTGGCATTGCCGACGTACAGTTTTCGGTGTGGGGAGATGACAAGTTATTGTGGGAATCCAAAATTTATTATGGCTATGAAAAAGATACTGAAATTAACACTGTTGATGTTCGCGGCGTAAAAATTCTTAGCTTAAAAGTTGCAGCCCTAAAAGATGACAAATGGGATCATGCGGACTGGGTGAACACCGTAATTACTGTTACACACAACAAACCATCACAATGATTACGGAACATTCATTACAGAACGGTCATTACAGAGCAATAATGACAAAACAATAATTACGGAATAATCTGACTTGCCTGGTTAATGTGTTTAACATATTTCATTAACCAGCAAGTCGTTACAAACTTAATAAGTAACGACAATAATACTTGAACTAGGCTTTAATATGATTTCGGATAAAATTATCATTATAATTCCTGCTTACAATGAAGAAAAAAATATCCACAGTGTGATTAACTCGCTTAAGCAAGAAAATGCTAATTTTGAATGTTTAGTCATAAATGACGGATCCGCTGACGACACCCAAAAAGCAGCAGAATCAAGTGGGCTAGCAACCGTCGTTCAGCTACCTGCAAATTTGGGTATTGGTGGTGCAGTACAAACAGGTTTTAAGTATGCGTTTTACCATCAATTTGATTACGCTATTCAATTTGATGGCGATGGGCAACATCTAGCATCAGAAATAAAACATCTATTAGCACCATTACGCAACAAACAATGCGATGTTTGTATAGGCTCACGCTTTGTGCAAAAAACCGAAGGATTTCAATCTACCTTCATGCGGCGAATAGGCATAAAAATATTTAAAGTACTAAATAGATTGCTTATTGGGCAAAAAATTACTGACAGCACCTCTGGCTTTAGAGCTTACAACAAAGAAACAATCGCTTTTTTAGCGGCAAACTACCCCACCGACTATCCAGAACCAGAAACCATTATTTTATTAGGGAAAAATGATTTTATTATTAAAGAAGTTTCTGTAGAAATGGTGGAAAGACAAGGCGGCGAATCTTCAATTTCAGGCCTAAAATCAGCTTACTACATGGTCAAGGTTGTTTTGGCCATGTTAATGACGGCGCAAAGACATAAAATTCGTAGGAAAATGAAAGATGAATAATTTACTAGACATACTCATCAGCAATAGAATTCAAGTATTTTCAGTGATTGGCAGCATTTCACTGATTTTTATTATCTTTGAGTTAATTAAATACAAAAAACTCAAGGAACAATACTCGCTATTATGGCTCGGCTGTGGCTTTATTTTTTTATTTTTTTCTATCTTTAAACCGCTACTTCAAATTTTTGCAAACACTCTGGGCATCATCTACGCACCTTCTGCATTATTGTTAATGTTGATTTTATCAGCTTTTTTTATTTTAATTCAGTACTCAGTTGTCATATCTAAATTATCCGAAAGCAATAAGAACCTTATACAAGAAGTTGGCATTCTAAAAGCCGAACTTAAAAAACTTCAATCTCATGTTATGGATGGAAAATAAAATGAATTTGTTACTTTCAATCATAAAATCTAAAACCACCTACTCAATTATCGTCATTTTAGGAATTATATTTTTTACTTCAAAATCAATTCAGTTGACCTATTCAGACTTTACGTTAACTACACCCTCAGGGAAAACGGAAAATTTCAATTTCCCAGCGTTTGCACAATCTTATGAAAATGGCATTTATAAGCTAAAAGGTGTTATGGACGTGGGGAAATATGCAAGCACTATCGTGCGCATTATTCCCGACGATGAAATTCTAGAACTAAGGATCAATTCAGTTCCCGTAAATTTGAATATGATCTCTTTTCAAGAACGCCGCGATTACAGTAAAGGTTTTATTTACGATCTAAAGCCATACCTGCGTGAAGGCAAGAATGATGTTGATATCATTTACTCCGATCAAGGCGGGTTAATGGGCGTTGTCATTAGTTCTGTTGGCGATAAATCGTTTAATAAAATTTTATACACATTACTTTTTCTGATTGGTGCACTACTTGCCCGCAAATTTTTAACAGTCTCAAAACTTAAGCCAGCAATAAAGGTTTTGTTTCTAGGCGCACTGTTAATTCGCATTATGTATTTTATGGTAACACCGCCTGATGTGCGCGATCACGACATGGGTGATCATATTGGCTACGTAGAATATCTAACAATCCATTGGGCACCACCACCGCTTGAATATGCTGTTGGTGGTGCATTTTTTCACCCGCCACTTTACTACTACACTGGAGCTATTGTTTATAAGATAGCCCAAATTTTTGAACCGACGAACAAAGTGGCAATTTATCGAATAGAACAATTATTGAGTCTTGCCTACGCTATGGGCTTTGTACTTTTTGGTTTATTAATATTGGACCAGTTAATTAATTCAGTAGAAGTAAAAACAACAACAGGTAAAATCTATCGCCCCTTTCGTACTTCACTTAACCGAATAGCACTAAATCGGGTAGCACCAAATCGGGCAGCACCAAAATTTTCTCGCTTAAAAATTCTGGCAAACACGAACAACATCCTTGACTCAAAAGATCTTCAACAGAGTTTGCAATCTGTAGAGCAAACGGAAACAGGCGCTCAACAGAGATTATCCATAAAGTATTGGTGTGCAAAACTTCATGACAGTGGTTTGTTTTGGGTAATCGGAGCTCTATTTGTATTTTGGCCAGCAGCAATCATTCACTCCCTCCGCATCGGCAATGACCCGATGGAATATTTTTTATTTACTGCCAGCCTGTATTACATAGCCAAATGGTATGCAAATGACAAAAAACGCGATCTCATTATTGCAAGTTTAATTGGTGCCGCTGCAATTGTTACCAAAGCCAATGGCGAAATTTTAATTGCCGTATTAGCCATTGTAGGCATGTACAAAATGATCAAATCCAAAGAGTATCTTGCCTATTTCAAGCTTTCTATAGTGCCTTGTTTGGTATTATTTATCGCGCTTGCAATTACTGTTGCACCTGGGTTTATTTTAATGCTGCAAGGTAAGCGAGATAAACTTTACATTGATAATATCGATGGTTTATCGCAAGCAAATTTAGTGGGTAATACTGCAGCAAATTATCTGTGGCTTGACGCAAAAACATATGTAACAGAACCTTTCACAGATCCCTATGATGACCGCATGGGCCGTCAATTTTTCTGGAACTATTTAGGGAAAACAGGATTGTTTGGTGAGTTCAAATACAGCGGCTTACTGTGTATTAACACTGCTGTTTTCAGCAGCTTACTCGAATTACTCATGTTGGCTTATATAGTGTTAGGCCTATATTACATGACTAAAGATGATTTCAAACGACAGGCAGTGATTTTACTTTCTGGCTTCTTCTTATGGGCAGGAATTACCTATATGCGTATGACCTTCCCTGCCAATATTGACTTTAGATATATAGTGCCCATTTTACTAACCTTCTGCGCCTTATATGTCACAAGTATTATAAATTTTCAAAAACAAGGAGCTACTCGACTCGCCAATATAGGCATCGCAATGTCTATATTGTTTACAACCTCGGGAATATTATTCATCCTGGGCGTTGTTAAAAATGGTTAAACAACACATAACGCAATTTATGGTGCAAAAAGAATGTTATCCGCGCAAATATTAAAGTTTATTATTGTCGGATTAATAAATACGCTTGTTGGTTATTCTTTATATGCTTTATTTATTTATTGTGGCTTGAGTTACGCTTATGCATTGGCTATCGCCACCATTCTTGGAGTTTTGTTTAACTTTCAAACAATTGGGAAGCTCGTGTTTGGTTCCAACAATAACGCGTTACTGATTAAATTTATTGTTGTTTATATTATTGTTTTTGGTACAAATTTATTATTGATTAATTGTATGCTTAGAGTTGGATTGAGTGCTTATAGCTCTGGAGCTGTCGCACTTATTCCTTCAGCAGCAATATCTTTTGTATTAAATAAATACTTTGTTTTTAACAGGTAGGATTATGAAAGTTATTAGTGTGGTAACGCCTTGTTACAATGAACAAGATAATGTTCAAGAATGCGTTAATGTTATCAAACATGCGCTATCGCAATATGAAAATTATTCGTATGAACATATTTTTATTGATAATGCCTCTACTGATAACACGCTTGAAATTTTAAAAAAAATTGCCAGCGAAGATAACCACGTTAAAATAATTGTCAACAGCCGAAATTTTGGCCATATTCGTTCGCCCTATTACGGATTATTACAGGCTACAGGCGACGCCGTTATTTTGTTTGTGGCAGACTTGCAGGATCCCGCCGCATTAATACCAGAGTTTATAAAAAAATGGGAAGAAGGTTATCAAACCGTAGTCGGCACCAAGCGCTCCAGTGAAGAATCTTCCATTATGTTTTCTATTCGTAAATTTTATTATAAAACGGTCAACAAATTATCTAATGTAAATTTAATTGATAATTTTACCGGTTTTGGTTTATATGACAAAGAAGTTATTGACCACCTGCGCAGCATCGATGACCCCTACCCTTATTTTAGAGGGCTTATTGCTGAGATTGGTTTGCGAATATTCCAAATTCCTTATGATCAACCGGTGCGTGTAAGAGGTATAACTAAAAATAATTTTTTTACATTATATGATATTGGCATGCTGGGAATCATTTCCCACTCTCAAGTGCCGTTACGTATTGCAACTATGGCTGGATTTCTCATTTCATTTATTAGTATTGTTGTTGCAATAGTCTATTTTATTTTGAAATTACTGTTCTGGAATTCATTTACCTTGGGATTAGCTCCAGTAGTAATAGGAATTTTCTTTTTTGCCTCGGTACAACTATTTTTTGTGGGAATTCTTGGTGAATATCTCAGCTCAGTGCATTTGTATAGCAAAAACAGACCACTAGTGATTGAAAAAGAAAGAATTAATTTTTAAATTTGGATATCAGAATGCCAACAGTTTCTCTAGCAAACGCCAAACAGTTTTCATGCCCGGCAGAATGCACATTGCTTGATGCAGCGAGAACGCAGGGATTAGTATTGGAACATAGTTGTCGAACTGGCCGCTGCGGTGTTTGTAAAGCGAAGGTCATTCATGGCCAGACACAACCCATAAAATTCGAAGAAGCGCTTAACAATGAAGACATGCAAGCAGGTTATATTCTTACCTGTTGTAGAGCAGCAATTGATGACATTGAACTTGATATTGAAGACCTTGGGCGCCTGGGCTCAATTAAAATACAAACGCTGCCTTGCAAAATTGATTCAATGATGAAACTTGCACCAGATGTATTACAAATATTTTTACGACTTCCACCTAACAATAATTTTGAATACCTGGCTGGGCAATATATAGACGTGATTGCAAAAAATGGGGTTCGCCGTAGCTATTCAATTGCAAATTCCATTCATGAAAATACCAGTTTACAAAATAAGTTGGAACTTCATATCCGCGAAGTGAATGAAGGCATAATGAGTGACTATTGGTTTAAAGAAGCAAAAGATAATGACCTATTACGCATGGAAGGCCCGCAAGGTACTTTTTGCTTTCATGAAAAGCCTGCAAGAAATCTGATCTTTTTAGCAACTGGTACCGGCATAGCTCCCATAAAGAGCATACTGGAAGACTTAAATAATGATCAGCAATACGTTGATCCAAAAAATATTTACATCTATTGGGGAGGACGGACACCCAGTGATATTTACTGGCAACCCACCTTTGCCAATCTCAATATTAATTTTCAACCAATACTAAGCCGAGCCAGTGAGGGATGGAAGGGTCGGCAGGGTTATGTACAAAATGCAATGCTTGCCGACAATATTGACCTTACCGATTCTGTTGTATACGCATGCGGCTCCGACAAAATGATTCATACCGCAAAAAATTTATTAATCTCGCATGGGCTTAACTCCATTAATTTCTTTTCCGACGCTTTCGTCAGCTCCAACTAATAATTTATTTTCATTCATAATTAATTTTACTCATAAAGAGGCGCCCTATGAAGGCTGTTATTCTTGCCGGTGGCTTAGGTACCCGTTTAAGCGAAGAGACAAGTATTCGCCCAAAGCCGATGGTTGAAATTGGTGGCAAGCCTATACTTTGGCATATTATGAAAATGTATTCAGCGCACGGCATAAATGATTTTATAATTTGCTGCGGCTACAAGGGATATGTAATTAAAGAGTATTTTGCTAATTATTTTTTACATATGTCTGATATCACTTTCAATATGACAGAAAATAAAATGCACGTTCACAATCAACGCGCTGAGCCCTGGAATATCACACTTGTTGATACGGGTGATAATTCGATGACCGGCGGTAGATTAAAAAGAGTACATGAACATATAAAAGATGAAACAGCATTTTGTTTTACTTATGGTGATGGTGTGAGTGATATTAATATCACAGAGACAATAAGTTTTCATTTGCAACATGGTAAACAGGCTACCTTATCAGCCACTTACCCACCAGGAAGATTTGGCGCACTTGATATAGAAGATAACCGTGTTAAAAGTTTTAAAGAAAAACCCAAAGGCGACGGAGCATTGATTAACGGTGGTTTTTTTGTACTATCACCAAAAGTTGTGCAACTTATTGAAAATGATCAAACGGTTTGGGAACAATATCCACTCATGACCTTAGCAGAGGATGGCGAATTAATGGCCTATAAACATGAAGGTTTTTGGCAACCTATGGATACACTTCGCGATAAAACTTATCTTGAAGAATTGTGGAGCAGTAATAGAGCCCCCTGGAAAACTTGGGAGTAACTTTTGAAAGCACAAATTGATATTTCATTTTGGCAAGGTAAGCGTGTTTTTTTAACAGGCCACACAGGTTTTAAGGGTAGCTGGCTAGCGTTATGGCTTACTCACATAGGAGCGGAAGTGAAAGGCTTCTCGTTAGAGCCACCGACACAGCCTTCTTTATTCGAAGTGGCCAAGCTGAAAGATGTTATAAATTCTGAGTTTGGCGATATTCGCAATGCAGAAATACTTGCAAAAATCATGTCTGATTTTAACCCCGATATAGTCATTCATATGGCAGCACAATCATTAGTGCGTTTATCCTATATTGACCCAATTACGACTTACTCAACTAATGTAATGGGTACGCTCAATCTGTTAGAAGCCGCGCGCAAATGTTCGAAGTTACGCGCCATTGTGAATATCACTACTGATAAATGTTATGAAAATCGCGAATGGGAATGGGGCTACCGCGAACATGAGCCCATGGGTGGCCATGATCCTTATAGCAACAGCAAAGGTTGCGCTGAATTAATTACCTCGGCATATCAAAAATCCTTTTTTAATCATTCAGACAGCCCCGCTCTCGCTTCTGCGCGTGCCGGGAATGTTATTGGCGGTGGCGATTGGGCAACAGATCGTCTCATTCCAGATATACTTCGCGCGTTTGAATCTAATACTCCTGTCATCATTCGCAATCCAAAATCAACACGCCCATGGCAGCATGTACTCGAACCCTTGAGCGGTTATTTAGTGCTGGCACAATCGCTCTATCTATCCGGTCACGCATTTGCAGAAGGCTGGAATTTTGGCCCGAGAGATGAAGATGTGGAACCCGTAGAGTGGATATTAAATAAAATGGTAGGCAATTGGGGGCAAGGTGCAAGCTGGCAACTCGATTCTGGAATTCATCCCCACGAAGCAAAATATCTTAAATTGGATATTTCAAAAGCACGTACACATTTACAGTGGGCGCCCACCTGGAGCCTTGAAAATACGCTACATAAGATTATTTCCTGGCATCGCGCGTGGCTGGCTCATGAAGATATGAAAGCTTATAGCATCAACGAAATGGAAAGCTATATGGCCGCCATGAATACACTCTAGGTTTTATGCGTCATCCATGATTGGATGTACTCAATAATTACAAAAAATATTTTAAAGACAACTATTTTAAAAGCAACACTCAAAAACAATAGGCACCTTAATGACTCCTGAAGTTCTTCGTCAAGAAATCGCAAAACTAGTTCAGCAATTTGCAGAAATGACTACCGCACCTAAAGCTTTCATTGCAGGTGAAAGCGTGATCCCACCATCGGGAAAAGTTGTTGGCGCGCGCGAAATGCAACTTATGGTTGAAGCATCACTCGACTGTTGGCTGACGACGGGCAGATTCAATACCGAATTTGAAAAAAAATTAGCAGAGTTTTTAGGCGTTAAATTTTTACTCTCAGTAAACTCAGGGTCATCGGCAAACCTGGTGGCATTTAGTGCACTAACCTCACCTAAATTAGGTGAACGTGCTATTAAAAAAGGCGATGAAGTTATAGGTGTTGCAGCTGGCTTTCCCACAACGGTAAATCCTATTATTCAATTTGGCGCCATTCCTGTTTTTGTCGATGTCGATATGGCAACCCACAACATTAATGCTGATTTAATTGAAGCGGCCATTACTCCAAAAACAAAAGCGATTATGCTGGCTCATACCTTGGGCAACCCTTTTAATTTGTCGAAAGTGAAAGCACTTTGTGAAAAATATAATCTTTGGTTAGTGGAGGATTGCTGTGATGCGCTGGGTGCAAAATACGATGGCAAATTAGTAGGTACCTTTGGTGATATAGCAACCTTGAGTTTTTATCCCGCCCATCATATTACGATGGGAGAAGGTGGTGCTGTATTTACCAATAACCCACAATTAAAAATGATTGCAGAATCATTCAGAGACTGGGGCCGGGATTGCTATTGCGCACCAGGTTGTGACAATACTTGCGGCAATCGTTTTGGCCAGCAATTTGGTAGCTTGCCGGCTGGCTATGATCACAAATATGTTTATGCTCATTTGGGATACAATTTAAAAATAACCGATATGCAAGCTGCATGTGGATTGGCTCAATTAGAAAAAGCACAAGAATTTATTGATACACGCAAACGCAATTATGAGTTGCTTAAAACCCGCTTAAGTACTTTGTCTGACTTTATAGAAATCGCCCAGGCCACACCGAATAGTGAGCCCTCATGGTTTGGCTTTCCAATCACCCTAAAAGAAAGTGCTGGCGTCAAGCGCGTTGACTTTGTGAAATTTCTCGATCAAAACAAAATTGGTACACGATTATTATTTGCCGGCAATTTAACTCGCCAGCCCTATTTTAAAGATGTGGAATACCGCGTTGTAGGTGAGCTGACCAACACTGATCGCACCATGAATAATACGCTTTGGTTAGGCATTTATCCGGCATTGGGTGCAGAACATTTTGAGTACGTGGCGGAAAAAATGGAAGAATTTTTTGGGCTGAGTTTTTAATCAATCATGTCAAATGATGTTAATCATAACTTATCAACTTATCAACCAGGGGTATGCCTGGATGATTTACAGTTGATCCTTGAAAAGACTCCCGCTAATGTTTGGGATGCATTGCGCCAGCAACGTATTTTTATAACCGGTGGAACTGGTTTTGTTGGGTGTTGGTTATTAGAAGCACTTATCTGGGCGAATCAACAACTGAACCTCAATTTGTCTATAACAATATTAAGTCGAAATCCAGCAGCCTTTGTACTTAAGGCGCCGCATTTAGCAAACAATACAATTGTTCACATGCTTCAAGGCGATGTTAATGATCTTAAAAAAATTAACAACCTTTTTGATATTGTCATTCATGCCGCAACGGATGTCGTAAAAACAGATACAGATTCATTAATAGTGTTTAACGATATAGTCAATGGTACAAAAGAAACACTGGCACTAGCGCAGCGCAGTAAAGCCCAGCGTTATTTGTTGACTAGCTCAGGTGCAGTATATGGCCGTCAACCTGATTCGCTATCATATATTTCCGAAAATTATTTAGGCGCTCCAAATACTTTAGACGTAAAATCCGCTTATGGACAAGGCAAAAGAGTTTCCGAGTGGCTGGTGAATTGTCATGCGCAACAATATGGCTTGGGTGTAAAGATTGCACGTTGCTTCGCATTACTTGGCCCTTACCTACCCATGGATGCGCATTTTGCAGCAGGTAATTTTATTAGCGATGGACTCAATCATAAAACCATTTCCGTCAACGGCGACGGCACTGCCTGTCGCTCCTATTTATATGCAGCGGATATGACCATATGGTTGCTCACTATTTTAATTAATGGAGAATCCGGACAATATTACAATGTAGGTTCAGACCATTCTATTTCCATAAAAAATTTGGCTGAAAACATATCCAACATTATCTACAGTGAAAACAAAGTCTCTATAGCCGAGCAACCAATACAAAATAGACCGATTCAAAAATATGTTCCTGATGTAACAAAAGCAAAAACTGAATTGAATCTTTTAATTTATACCAATTTACAAACTGCAATTAGTAAAACGGTTGATTGGCAAACTCGACAAAGAGAGTTAACGAATAACAAACATTTGGGATTACCGCATGACTAATTTTGCCCCCCATGAACTAAGACAAACTGTATTGAAAATGGCATACTCCGGCTCCACGGTACATATTGGCTGCGCTTTTTCAATCATTGAAATTATGTCTGTGCTCTACCGAAATCATGTACGCTACCCCAACAATAATCCAGACAGTCCCGCAAGAGATTATTTAGTATTGAGTAAGGGCCACGGTGTTATGGCGCAGTATGCTTGTCTTTATGAAAAAGGTTGGCTAACAACTTATGACATTGAACATTATTTTAAGGACGGCTCAACCCTAAAAGGGCTTTCTGATGCTCATATTGTTGGCTGCGAAGTCACCGCGGGTACTTTGGGGCACGGATTATCAGTCGGTGTGGGCATGGCACTCGCGGCAAAATTAAATAAGTCAGACCAATATTGCTACGCAGTAGTAGGCGATGGTGAAATGAATGAAGGCACCATGTGGGAAGCTATGCTATTTGCGCAGCACCAGTCTCTCGATAATTTAATTGTTATCGTCGATGAAAATGGCTTTCAAGCCATGGGGAAAACTTCTGAAGTATTGGATTTAGGTAGCCTCAATAATAAATTTACGGCGTTTGGATTTGAAACCTTAACAGTTGACGGTCATGACGAAGCTGCACTGGATAAAGCATTAGTACAATTAAAAAATAATAAAAATGGTGCGCCAAAAGCAATTATTGCACGCACAATAAAAGGCAAGGGAGTTTCATTTATGGAAAATAAAAATATCTGGCACTATACCCGCTTAAATCAGGAAACTTTTGACTCAGCCATGTCTGAATTGGAACATGCTCAATGAGAACTATATTTTCCCAATCCATCGTTGCCGCAGCACAAGCAGACGCTAAAATTTTGTTATTAACGGGCGATCACGGCTATGCATTATTTGATGAGTTTCGTAAAGTATTGCCCAATCAATTTATTAATGCGGGTATTGCTGAACAAAATATGGTGGGAGTTGCAGCAGGCCTCGCTAAGGCAGGCTACAAACCTATTGTGTATGGGTTAAGTGCTTTTGTACCCGTTAGAGTATTAGAGCAAATAAAAATGGATATTTGTTATGAAAACTTATCCGTTGTTTTTATTGGTGATGGTGCTGGTGTTGTTTACAGTAGCCTAGGTAGCAGCCATCAATCCACAGAAGATATAGCCGTGCTTCGTTGTATTCCCAATATCCATATTTTATCACCGGGCGACGCACAAGAAATGCAATATGCAATGGATCAGGCATTGCGCTTTGAATCACCACACTATGTACGTATGGGAAAATCAGATATTGGTAATGTGCATAAGGATCCAATCTCAGTAGCGGTAGGTGATCTTGTTGGTCTTCGCTCAGGAAAAAATAAAAAAATCGTTTTTATTGCGACGGGTTCAATGTTAAAAACCGCAATATCCCTGGCAGATTCTTGTGGCGATTTCTCCGTATAGATC
>JANYIO010000054.1 GCA_025362015.1 Gammaproteobacteria bacterium
CACCGGTGTGCAAATTGAACGTAATGCGGGTGAAGGCGGCAAATTAAGTGTGCGCGGTATGCAACAAGTTGGCGTAATGCTTAATGGTGAGCAATTTTTATCAGCAGGAAATATTTTTTCTGCACAACCTGATTTTACCGATGTGCCTTCCCAGCTTTTGCGTGCGGCAGATGTTTATAAATCGCTTGATGTTAAAAATGCAAGTTCAGGTATTACGGGCACCATCAATCTTAAAACGTTTCGCCCTTTTGATTTTAAAGAGGGGTTTACTGCTGCAGGTGGTTGGGATCTCTCCCGCGGCGAGATGAGCAAAACCAATGACAGCACTTTCAATGGCTTGGTAAATTGGCACACTGAAAATGTGGGCGCCATGCTCTCCGTTGTAACGGGTAAGAAAAATTTAGCGAACGACTATGTAGGTAATTACAACCAGGGCAATTACCCAAATTCATTAAAAATGGGGCCCAGCTCGCCTTATGCCGGGCAATATACAGCCGCGCCTTTCTTTGGCTATATTGCGCAACAACAAGAAAATGAACGTGATCGCGATGGTTTTAATGCCGCTTTGCAAGCAGATTTTGGTGATGGTTTCCAGCTTGTGGCAGAAGGCTTTTATACCAAAGCGAAAGAGTATCGTCGTTCAACGGGTTTGAGTCTTACCAACCGTTGGATAGGTTTAGATGCAAGTAATAACAAGGGTGATGGTGTTACAACAGGCCTTTGGGATCAATCTCATTTTGTGGGTGCCTGGACTGGTTTTCCAATCACTTCGCCTACTCATGCTTCTAACTCTGTAACCGGTAAAGATGGCAAACAATGGATTGTGGCAGACCAATTTGATGCCAACGTACTTTGGGTACAATCGCTGACCACCAACGAGGTTACCGACAGTAATTCTAAAAACTTTAATGTTGAATTAAAGTATGACAATGGTGGTCCATTCACAGGTAAGTTGCGCGCAACGGCAGCAACTTCCCACCACGGCAGCTTGAACGCAACTGCTCAAGGTGGCATCAATAGTTTTATGGGTAATACACGGCAAAACTTTAAAGCTAATGGGCTGCTTTATTCGGCGGATACTATTAAGCAATATGGCCTCACGTTAGACCCAACACGTACAGGTCAAGTGGGTGACCATGGCGGTGGCTACGTATTGCCTAACAAACTAGGCTATGACCAAGATCCAAATTTAAAATTATCGCTCAAAAATTACGTATATGCCTGGTCTGGGTTTGATACTCCTATCGCTGGTGGCCTCACCGATGCCAGTGGTCAGAAGAGTCTGACCGCGTATATGGCGAACAAAAGTAGTTGGATAAAAGAAGGCTTGCAACTTGAAGGCCTGAATCACGATGATGATGCTGCTTTAAAAACCTTGAATGCATCAGGTAATTATAAATTTGAAGATAGTTTTATTACCGATGTCGATGTTGGCCTGAGATCAAGTTCGCACTCTGTTGATAACGTTGCTTTCAACTACCTTGCACAATTTTATAAAGGTTCACCAAACCGTGTGGCGGGGCAAACCAACGTTGAAGGCTGCTATGCACAATGGCGCTCAATAGATACACCGTTTGATGGTTGGGATTGCTCCGCAGGAGAACAAGTTGGCGGCAAGTTTGTGCCCTATACCGCGTTAGCCCCACAATCACTTGACTTCAACGGTGAAAAATTAAAATTTGTAACCAGCACAGGGCAATATGCGAAAGGGATACCTGGTTACTGGGCGGTTGATCCACATTCGTTTGACGACCCTGTTGCTTTCAACCGAAAAGTGTTTGGTAATGTTAAGCCTGCTGTAGATGCGGACAATAGCTACAGCCTCGCCATAAACGAAGTTAGCAGCTATGCCGTGGGTAATTTTAAAGCCGGTATCGTCAGTGGTAATCTGGGTGTACGGGTTGATAAAACAGAGATTGTTGCCGATGTGTTTAACCCTGGGCCAGACTTTCCCCATTCTAATCAGACGCCATCTGAAGGTGTAAGCAGAATTAGCCATGACTATACCTACGTATTGCCATCGTTAAATATGTCTATAGATGCAACGGACGATTTAAAATTCCGTATTGCCGTGTCAAAAAATAAACAAGAGTTGGATCTTAATAATTACGGAGCCAGTTTGAATATTTTTACGGGCCAAGCCGCAGATGGGTCGCGTATACCAACAGGTTTTGCGTCTGGCGGTAATATTAATGCCAAGCCCTGGTTGTCTAAAAACTTTGACTTCTCTGCCGAATATTATATCGGTGAGGCGAGTATGGTAAGTTTGGGTGCTTTCATGGTTAAAATTGACAGCTATACAACTACCAAGGCTGGCCAGCCGTTGACGGTAAATTATTTAGGCAAATCTTATAATCTCGTAGGTACCGCACTGACTGAAGCGGGTAATGGTGAAGTGAAAGGTATTGAACTGGGTGCTAAACTTGCGTTGAGTGACTTTACTGATGCAGCGATATTAAGCAGTTTCGGTGTTGAAGCTAACTTTACCTATTCACCCAGTAGCCAGGATAAAGTAAGTACGGCAACTGACTTGAATAACAATCCATATCCTTTTGCCAATAACTCGAAAGAAACTTATAACCTGGCGGTTTGGTACCAAAAAGATAAATTGCAAGCACGGGTAGCACTCAATGGCCGTAGCGCGCGTTTTATTACCAGTAATGGTGTTAGTCCTTATAGCCCATCCATTTGGACTCCGAGCGAAAGCTTTTTGGATGCCAACGTGAGTTATGATGTGTTAGAAAATGTTACTGTTTATTTACAAGGCTCTAACCTCACCAGTACCGATCAAAAGCAGCAAGTTCGCTTTACGGATAGCGTGAGTCAAGACTTGAATGTGTTTGACAACGAAGCACGTTATTCATTAGGTGTACGTGCCAAGTTTTAAGTTGTAATCTTAATCTTCAAGCTTGTTAGTTGAGTGATTAAACGAAGTCGCCTTGGGTTACGTAACAGTGACTCGAGGCGGTTTTTTTTCAGAAAATGCAAATAAAAAAATTAAGTTTAATATTTTACTGAAAATGTATTTATGAATCATGTTAAAAAAATAGTGATTGTTGGCGGCGGTACCGCGGGTTGGATGGCAGCAGCAAGTTTAAAACATCATTTCAAACAGGCAATCGGCATTGTGTTGATTGACTCTTCCGCAATTGCCACGGTTGGAGTAGGTGAAGCAACTATTCCCACCATTCGTAATTTTTACCATCAATTAGGGTTGCATGATCTTGATGTCATGCGCGCAACTAAAGCGACCTGTAAACTTGGTATACAATTTAACGATTGGCATACAAAGGGTTCAAGTTTTATTCATCCTTTTGGCCTCTATGGGCAAAATTTACAAGGCATCGAATTCCATCATTTTTGGTTGAAGATGAAGCAAAAAAATAAGGTTGCTGATTTCGGGCAATACTCATTGGGCGCTATGCTCGCGCAACATAATAAGTTTACATTGCCCGTTAATAATCCTCCCTCAACACTCTCGGTATTTGATTGGGCGCTGCATTTTGACGCAAATTTATTCGCGGAGCTTATGCGAAAATTTGCAATAGAGCAGGGCGCTACCCATATAGATGCAACAATTGTTAGCGTTAATTTACACGCAGAAAACGGCTGGATTGAATCAGTTACTACGCAGGCTAGAGATAATAAGGCTGGCGATATTATTGAGGGCGATTTATTTGTAGATTGCTCTGGTTTTCGCGGATTGTTAATTGAAGAAGCTTTGCATACCGGCTATGAAGATTGGAGCCACTGGTTATTCTGCGACAGCGCTTTTGCTGTGCAAAGCCGAGCCACCGATGCACCGCCTTCTCACACCAAAGTAACCGCTCAAGCGGCGGGTTGGCAGTGGAAAATTCCATTGCAGCATCGCAACGGTAATGGTCATGTTTATTCCAGCCGATTCATGTCTGACGATGAAGCTTGTGGAGTGTTGATAAATAATATTCAGGAAGAATTTTTAACTGAGCCAAGAAAGCTTATGTTTACGCCAGGGCGGCGTAAAAAGGCATGGAATAAAAACTGTATTGCAATAGGTTTAGCGGCAGGATTTTTGGAGCCTTTGGAAAGTACCAGCATTGCATTGATTCAGACCGGTATTGAAAAAATTAAAGGTTTATTGCTGTGTGCCAGCTTTAATCAGACGGTTATCGATGAATTTAATGAAACCACCGCGCTTGAATACGAACGTGTGCGCGATTTCCTAATCTTGCACTATAAAGCTACTGCGCGCGATGACAGTGAATTTTGGCGTTGCTGCCAGACAATGACGATTCCTGATACTCTGCGTCATAAAATGGAATTATTCAAAGCCTGTGGTCATGTGGTGAATTATCGTTGGGAAATGTTTAATTTGCCGAGTTGGTTGGCCATTTTTACTGGCTTTAATTATTTGCCGGATGCTTATAATGTATTGGTTGATGGTTTTGATGAAAAAAAACTTGAGATTGATCTGGAAAAAATGAAAGAGTCATTAGCCAACATTATTAAAGATGTTCCGCAACATCACGACTTTATTACGCAATACTGTGCGGTTGTCGACGACCATCAGAGGATAAAATGAAAACAATACAAAAAATAATTATTGTGGGTGGTGGTACCGGGGGTTGGATTGCCGCAGCAATGCTTGCCAATGAGTTCAAACACGCAAGAATTCATATTGAACTCATCGAATCCAATGAAATAGGCACTATTGGTGTGGGCGAGTCCACCATTCCACCATTTCTGGAATTAATAAAAACGCTGGATATTGATGAAATAGATTTTATTCAAAAAACACAAGCCAGTTTTAAATTAGGTATTCAATTTACGGATTGGCGTGTAAAGGGGGAAGGCTATTTTCACCCCTTTGGCACTATGACTGCGGGAATGAATCATTTCAGGTTTTATAATTTATGGTTAAAAAGCACCATGAACGGTGAGAAATTTGGCCTGCAAGATTTTTCGCCTTGTAACATCATGGCTGAACACCGGCGTTTTATGTTGCCGCGTCTGGCAGAAAAAACACCTTTAGCGGATGCAAGCTATGCGCTGCACTTGGATGCAAAGTTGGTTACCAGTTATTTGCGCAATTATGCAGAAGCCTTGGGTGTTATTCGTACAGAGGGAAAAATTACACAAGTCGTTAAAAAAACAGACGATTTTATCGATAAGGTTTATTTACAAAGTGGGAAAGAAATCGAGGGTGATTTTTTTATTGATTGTAGTGGCTTTCATGCACTCATTATTGAGAAAACGTTGGGCGTAAGTTACTGCGATTGGTCAAACTATTTGCCTTGCGATAGAGCCGTTGCTGTGCAAACTGAAAATAAGGGCGAAACGCTCCCCTTTACCCGCGCTACAGCGCGCGACCATGGTTGGAGCTGGCGGATTCCGTTGCAACATCGCACGGGCAATGGCTATGTCTATGCCAGTAAGTTTTGCAGTGATGATGAAGCGCTCAATACTTTGCTCAATGTGGTCGATGGTGAACTGTTAACTGAGCCGCGCGTTATTCCATTCAAAACAGGTGTGCGCGATGAAATATGGAAGGGTAATTGTTTAGCATTAGGATTGGCTTCGGGTTTTATTGAGCCATTAGAATCCACCGCTATACATTTAGTCGTGCGGGGTATGGTACATTTTTTACGTCGTTATCCTGATGCAGAGTGCGATAAAAGTTTGCAGAAAGAATATAACCGTCGCATGAAAATGGATTACGAAGAAATTCGTGATTTCATAGTGTTGCATTATTGTTTGACTGAGCGCGAAGATACTCCGTTCTGGCGCTGGTGCAAAAATATGGAGCTGCCGATTGCATTACAAGAAACAATTGATTTATTTAAAGTGCAGGGCGGATTGCCGGAGCAAATTGATCCATTATTTGCCCCCGAAAGTTGGCGTTCAGTAGCGGAAGGCATGGGATTGCGGCCAAAAAAATATGCCACTTTGGTGGATGACTTTGACTTCCCTGAAGCGCTGAATCATTTCAGGACATTTGTTGAGGCTACCAATAAATTTGTACAGCAACTGCCATCGCATGATCAATTTATTGCACAAAATTGTCCCGCGCCTTTGTGGAAAAAATCCTAGTCAATTATTATGTACGGTAGCGGCTGTTTTAATTCGTTATAACTTTTGTTTTTCTTTCTCCCTTGTCTGTGTTGCCAAGGGAGTTTCCTCTTCACCTTCTCTTTACACTTCGCTCACTTTTTAGCATACCCATCATTTTTTTTAGTTCCCTTATTGCATCCATTATTTAGTTTTTCATCTGCTAATGTGAAAATTTCTATCGCTAAAAACGACGCTTTTTGTTGGATTTATAATTCGCTGCTTTCATTGTTTTTGTGATTGTGTCGAGGTTATTAAATTATATTTAATCACTGAAAACGTTTTCAAGAAAATGCAAACGTTTTCAGGGCTTAAATAGGCCGCCTCAGCTATAGACACGTCTAAACCTATGTATTTACAATGGATTCAATATTTAGTGACAAGTATATTTTAATTTTTTTGGCGGCTACTTTTTTAATAATAATTGTCTTATCTGGGTCTGTTTTTTCATCGATATTCCTTACTATTGATTGTGTTAACTCTTATCTTGTGAAAAATAATAATATGAAAAGAATACTGCTTCCTGTGATGTTATGTTTCCTTACAGTATCGTTTTTAGCACAAAATGTTCTTGCCGATGCTTCGAAAATACTGACAGTTGCTTCGCCTGCAAAAAAAGTAAAAATTGAATTTATTCTGACTGCCTTGGGTCAACCTACTTACAAGTCGTATTACAACAACAAAGTGGTTGTGAATGATTCTGTATTGGGTTTTATCTTTAAGGATGCGCCTGCACTTGAAAAAGGTTTTAAGGTGCTTTCATCCAAAGTGTCTGACTTTGATGAAACCTGGGAGCAACCATGGGGCGAAGAGCGCCTTATCAGAAATAACTATCGCGAGTTGCGCGTAGCGCTACAAGAAGTGGGCAATGAGCAACGTAGAATGGATGTGGTATTTCGTGCGTACGATTACGGTATTGGCTTTCGTTATGAAGTGCCTGCACAGGCAACTGCGTCCTCTTACAAGATTGTCAGAGAGCTGACTGAATTTAATATGAGTGGTGATCACACCTCGTGGTGGATGCCAGCACTGGCTGGTAATCAATACGAATATCTCTACACGCAAACACCCATTAGTAAGTTAGGTTTGGTGCACACGCCACTCACAATGAAAACTAAAGCGGGTGTGTATTTGAGTATTCATGAAGCTGCATTGCATGATTATTCGAGCATGGTGATTGATGTTGTATCGGGTACAAAGTTACATGCGGGTTTGGTGCCTTTAACAAAACATACTGATGTTAAAGCTGAAGTAAGCCTGCCATTTGTAACCCCGTGGCGCACGATTCAAATGGCTGATAAAGCGGGTGACTTGATAACGTCGTATTTAATTTTGAATTTAAATGAGCCGAATAAACTGGGTGATGTTTCCTGGGTTAAACCCGGGAAGTTCGTTGGCGTTTGGTGGGAGATGCATCTTAATAAAACGACTTGGAAGCAAGGCCCTAACCATGGCGCTACTACGGAAAATACAAAAAAATATATTGATTTTGCCGCTAAATATGGTTTTGACAGTGTGTTAGTTGAAGGTTGGAATCAAGGTTGGGATGGCGAGTGGTGGAATAGAGGTGGGAATGATTTTAATTTCACCCAGCCTACACCTGATTACGATGTGAATGAATTAGCGCGTTATGCAAAAGAGAAGGGTGTGTACATTCTTGGCCACCATGAGACGGGTGCGGCAACTGACAATTATGAAAGCCAGTTAGAGGATGCTTATCAGTTTCTGGAAGATCATGGTATGAAAGCGGTAAAAAGTGGTTATGTTGAAACTGGCGAAGTATTGATAAATGGTAAATATCATCACGGCCAATTTTTTGTGAACCACGCACAAAAAGTGATTGATATGGCTGCTAAACATCACGTTATGTTGGATGCACACGAGGATATAAAAGATACCGGCGAACGCAGAACTTATCCCAATATGGTTTCGCGCGAAGCTGCTCGCGGTCAGGAATATAATGCCTGGGCAAAGGATGGTGGCAACCCACCCAATCATTTGGCGATATTGCCCTTTACGCGGTTTTTAGCGGGCCCTATGGATTTCACGCCAGGTATTTTTGAATTAACGCTGCCATCACGCGCAAAAATTCCTGGCAAATCCACGCAAGTAAATTCAACGTTGGTGAATCAATTAGCGCTTTATGTAGTGCTTTATTCTCCGGTGCAAATGGCAGCTGATTTGCCAGAAAATTATGAACAGCATTTGGATGCATTTCAGTTTATTCGCGATGTGGTGACAGACTGGGAAACCACAAAAGTATTGGAAGGTGAAATTGGTGACTACGTTACTATCGCACGCAAACAACGTAAAGGTGATAACTGGTTCGTAGGTGGAGTTGCGGGTGATAAACCGCATAAAACAACTATTGCGCTCTCATTTTTGGATGCTCATAGAACCTATAAGGCACGTATTTATCGCGACGCGAACAATGCTGATATTGTAACTAACCCAGGTGCTTATGTAATTGAGGAAAAACTGGTGACAGCCAGCGATAAAATTGATGCGCAATTGGTTGTTGGCGGCGGCGTGGCAATTAGTTTGATCGCGCAATAATTATCTGGGAAAAGATGCATTGATCTGGAGGGCGCATTGCTCTCCGGTAAGAATAAGATCGGTGGTATGTGTTTTAAAAAATGTATGTAAAGAAGTGTATTGAAAATAACAATAAAAGTAATTTTACCAAAGTGCATGGTGAAGTTTTTTGCAAAAGTAATAGATCCCTCTCACAGGGATTTTTTCATGACCCTCGATTGAGAGCAGGCGGTGTATCAATTAATTATTGTTGATTTATGTATCGTTGTACTGCTCTATTTTTTTAAACCAATTTTCAATAGACAATTTCTAATTAAACAATTTTTTTTCTAAGTCATTTTTTCTAGACATATTTTTAAATAGCTTTTTTAAATAGTTTTTTAGATAGATCGATAATAGTACGACTAAATTTTTAGTACTGTTATCGCGCTATAGGCAGTGTTCCTCGAGGGAGGTTGGTTGCACAATTTCCCATTATTGTGGGCAGGTAATGCATCAAATTGCTGTTGATTGATACATTGCAGTGCTGCCCTGTTTTCTTACCATTTTTATTGCATAATTTTTTATTTGTATAGCAATAAATGATCGTTCAAACAACGCTCATTTATGTGTTGATAAACAAAGGTGAATGCTTTGTATTGGCATGTTGTTCGCCGCTGTCATTACCATTGTCGGTAGTCGGTAATGTTTTTTGGTGGTTATCATTCAAGGTAACTTAGTAATAATAACGAGGCTAAATTAAATGAAAACAACATCTACGAGGCGTGGCTATCCAGTCACAAAAGTGTGTATAGGGCTGGGCCTCGCGGCTATGCAGCTCATCACGTGCGCGAATTCGGTGTTTGCTCAATCAACTGCATCTCGCGGTGCTTATTTGATGCCCTACACCCGCTATGAAGCGGATGTGGCAACACTTGCAAGTGCACAAGTTTTACAAACAACCAATTTTGATATTTCAACAACGGCTTCTGAAGCGTCGCAACAAAAGTTTGTCACTTTGCCGAGTGCAGGCAGTTCAGTTGAATGGACAGTCTCTACACCGGGTAACGGCGTGACTATGCGTTACACCATGCCAGATTCTAGCGATGGTACGGGGTTGAATGGTGAAGTCGATGTTTACGTAAACGGTAATTTTGATCAAACCGTTGCTGTTACATCGAAATGGGCTTGGCAGTATTTTCTCAATAAAGATCCTGAAAATACCCCCACTCCTTTTTCTGGAACTGATTATATTGCGATGCGTTTCGATGAAACTCATTTCATGTTAAAAACCGCGTTGAAAGTTAACGATAAAATTCGCATTCAAAAGAAAACCAATGATGCGATTGCATACGGCATAGATTTTATCGAATTAGAGCCTGTTCCAGCGGCACTTCCTAAGCCTGCGGGTTATGTTTCCATTGCTGATTTCGGCGCGACTCCCAATGACTCAGTGTCGGATTTGGCTGCGTTTAATTCTGCCTTGGCTGCAGCAAGTTCTGCGGGCACCGGAGTTTATTTGCCACCAGGTAAGTGGGATTTCAATAATAAAGTTGTACTCACCACCAGCAATATCGGCATTAAAGGTGCCGGCATGTGGTACACGCAAATATATTATTCGAACCCAGCACAATTTAGCGGCGGCATTCTTGCGCGTGCAACCAATGTTGATGTGTCAGATATTTATTTCAGTACAGCAAATACCCAACGTTTGTGTCGCGGCAGCTGTCCTATCGGCGGCATCTACCAAATTTATAAAGCGTTTATGGGAACCTGGGGAAATAATTCCAAATTTACACGTGTGTGGGCTGAACACTTTGAAGTGGGTGCCTGGTTGGGTGGCTACGATGCGCCATACCCGGTAGACGTGACTAACGGTTTAGTGATTTCGCAAGCGCGTTTCCGCAACAACTATGCAGATGGCGTTAACTTCTCTCAAGGCACCATGAACTCTGTTGTTGAGCAAACCAATATTCGTAACGGTGGTGACGATGGTTTGGCGATGTGGCCTTCCAACAGCCCGGCA
Organism: Gammaproteobacteria bacterium; assembly: GCA_025362015.1. Lineage (GTDB taxonomy): Bacteria > Pseudomonadota > Gammaproteobacteria > Pseudomonadales > Cellvibrionaceae > Cellvibrio. Next base: position 10,628 of record JANYIO010000054.1, read on the forward strand.
GTACCGGAAGAAGTGAATAATATTTTCCGTTACAACACCGTAGAGCACCAATTCCGCGCCGGTGGTGTTGCCATTTTTGGTGGTAGTAATCACCAAGTACACAACATGCTGATTCGCGAATGTTTTGGTGGTTCAGCGATTCGCTTTACCACAGATTTCTCTGGCTACACTTTTAGTACTCAAGGCGTGTACAGCATTCACGATATAGATATTTCTCACTGCGGCACCAGCTACGACTTGTGGCACCAAAAACGCGGCGCTATCGAATTCAATACACCCAGCGGTGTACGTAACATGAAGTTCGAAAATATCAATATTACCGATTCACCGCGCCATGCTATTCAACTGGTGGGTAATGGTTTTGATAATATTACCTTTAACAATATTGCGATTAACGGTACAGGTCTTGATGCGTTTGTGCGCAACGTTCCGGCAAATGTTTATGGTGGTGTTGGTATTTATGCTGAAGCTAATTCTGGTGGAGCGACCTTCACTAACACCTCAATTGTTAATTTTGAAGATGCGGCTATCGTCAACCAAAACACCGGTTTTAATTTGATCGTGAATCAAGTTAATCCTTCAAGTAGCAGTTCAAGTGTTGTGGTTCCTGGCAGCTCAAAAAGTTCAAGCAGTGTTGCTACAACTACTAGCAGTTCAAGCAGTATTGTAGTTGTTGCCAGTAGCTCAAAAAGTTCTACTAGCAGTGCAGTTGTCGTTGCTAGCAGTAGCAGTATTGTTACCACCACTTCAAGCAGTGTTGGTAGCGTTGCACCTGGCACCAGCTTTAACATTATCAACCGTTGGAAAAATAGCTATTTGTGTGATGGTGGTGCTTCTGTAACTTACAGTGCTATTGCTAACGGCACGGCTTGTCAGTGGGTTACTGAAAGTGTTGCAGGTGGTTTCATCGAGATCCGCAATGTGGGTACCGGTGATTATATGCACATTGAAAATCTCACCGGCTCAGTACAAGCAACAGCACGTACTGCAACCTGGGATAGTTCGAAGTGGCAGCTGGAAACTGTTGATGCAACTTATTCTCGCATTAGAAACAAATGGCAATCTACACAATATATTCATGTAGAAAACCAAACTGGCAATGCGCAATACGGTGGAATTGATCCAAGTTGGATGAGCGCGCAATGGCAGTTCAAAGCTGTTGGAACTGTTCAAAGCTCTACTCCAGCCTCAACGCCAACCTCAACTGCGAGTTCAGTTGCAAGCTCAACCGTAGCAACACAGGGCTCTAACATTATCAACCGTTGGAAAAATACTTACTTGTGTGATGGCGGCGCTAATGTAACTTACAGTGCTACGTCTACTGGAACAGCTTGTAAGTGGATAGTTGAAAGTGTAGCGGGTGGCTTTGTTGAAATACGCAACGTGGCTACCGGCGAATATATGAACATTGAAAATCTTACCGGTTCAGTGCAAGCCACCGCACGCGATGCCGCATGGGATAGCTCGAAGTGGCAATTAGAATCTGTGGATGGCACTTATTCGCGCATCAAAAGCAAATGGCAATCTACACAATATATCAATGTAGAAAACCAAACTGGTAATGCGCAATACGGTGGAATTGACCCAAGTTGGTGGAGTGCGCAATGGCAGATCACTACGGGTACAACGACGAGCACCCCAAGTTCCGTAGCAGCCAGCTCTTCCAGTGTTGCTTCAGTAGCGAGTTCCATCAAGTCGAGTGTTGTTGCGTCTGTTGTCGCTAGCTCATCTCAATCAAGCGTCGCGAGTAGTGTTGTTGCTTCAGTTGTAGCGTCTTCCAAGTCGAGTGTTGTTGCCAGCAGTTCTGGTTCATCCACCTCTTTACCTGTACGCGGTATGGTAGAACCGTGGACTGAATATCAGTTGGAAGCTGGACGCTTGGGTGGGGCCGCAAAAGTATTAGCGCCGAACCGTACCAAGTGGGATAAAAATATTATCCAGGCAGAAGCCATTGGTCGTAGCGCAGTGGAGCTTGATAACACCGGGGATTCTGTTGCTATCACGAATACCAAAGCCGCTAACTCTCTGGTACTTCGTTTCTCAATTCCAGACTCGGCCACTGGTGGTGGTATAGACGCTACTTTAGGTCTTTATATCAATGGTACCCGTGTTAAATCACTTGCGTTGACCTCAAAATATTCCTGGTCATACAAAGGTGGATTAATTGGCGATCCGATTGTTGATACTCCGGCTGAACAACCGCACACCTTCTTCGATGAAGTAGCCGTGTTGGTGGATATTCCGTTGGGCGCAGAAGTTAAATTACAACGCGATTCACAGGATAACGCACCCTTCTATGTGGTTGACTTGATCGATTTAGAGCAAGTGGCACCGCCACTGACTATGCCAGCAGGTTTTACCGATGTTACGACGCTAGGTATTCTGCCTAATACGGGTATTGATTATGCAGACAAAATATCGACCATTATGAATGGCGGTGCAAAACTCTGGTTCCCACCGGGTGAGTATCTTGCGGCAAAACTTGCCTCGGGTAATGCCGGTATGGATAACAAGGGTGCTGAAGTTCGTGGTGCCGGTATGTGGTACACGACTATTAAAGGCCCTAAATCAATATTCTTCTGTATTGGTTCCGTGAAATGTGTGTTTGGTGATTTCTCCATTCGTGGTGAAGCCAAAGCTCGTGCTGAAGAAACTCAGGGTGTGCAAAAAGCCTTTGCCGGCCCAATGGGTGTGGGTTCCATTATCGAGAATATGTGGATCGAACACGTTGTGGGTGCAATCTGGGTAGGTAATGATCCACCGTACCAAACTACACCAACCGACAGTTTAACTATTCGCAATGTCCGTATTCGCGATACTTATGCTGACGGTATAAACCTCGATAACGGTACTTCGAACAGTGTGGTTGAGAACTCTCACTTCCGTAACACTGGAGATGATGCCGCTGTTATCTGGTCGATTAAATGGACTGCATGGGTGCGTGATAAGACCGCCAATGCTGGCCCTACCTTCATTAAACCAGAAGCTAAAAATGCACCGGATCAAGGTATTGGCCACGGCAACCGTTTCCGCAACCTTACTGTGCAAATGCCTTGGCGTGCGAACTGTTTTGCTGCCTACGGTGGTTATGACAATACGTTCGAGAACTTGATGTGTGAAGACGTGCTGACCTATCCAGGTATCTTGATTGATAATGAGTTCTCGTCCTATCCATTTGGACCAGCGCTAACTACCTTCAAGAACATCACCTTGCTTCGTGCGGGTGGGCCTATGTTCTTTGAGAACGGCAATGTTTGGAAACACGGTGCATTGAAGTTCTACATGCGTGAAGGTGACGTTAACGATATCCTGGTGGAGAACGTAGATATTATTGATCCAATGTATTCAGGCATCGAGTTCCGCGGTTTTGGTACTGCCTATGTTCCGCCAGGTGAAAAATTCTCGGCTGAAGTGTTAGCGGGTGCTGATGCAGCGGTTCTCAGGAATGTAACCCTGCGCAACATCAACGTCGTCAACGCCGGTACTTATGGCATAGATGTGATCGATGGTGGTGGTCGTGGTTCGGTGACTTTTGAAGGCGTCAAAATATCGGGCTCGGCTATAGCCCCGCTCAATAATGGCGGAGCACCAAGTTCCTTCTTCAATAAAACAACGGGTAATGTGGGTTGGTAATATGCTTACGCAATAAAATGTAAGTATTATTAACTCATTTGGGGCGCAGGCTGGTAACGGTCTGCGCCTTTATTTTTGGGCCCTTATAGGGCGTCAGTTATATTGAAAACTTGGTCATGTGGGGTATTTAGGTTAGTCTTAAACAAGCTTGTCAGTTACTAGCACCACTATAACTCGGTGGGCATAAATAACGACTATAATAGATTGAACCTATTAACGGGTGCAGGGGGAATAATGATAGGCATCAAAGAAATTGCCAAAGAGGCCAAGGTATCGCCAGCAACTGTTTCCCGTGTGTTACGCAATCCATCATTAGTGGCCGAAGCCACGCGCATCGCGGTGCTTGCCACCGTCAAAAAATATGGCTACAAACCTAATAGCCTCGGCGTAAGTTTACGCAAATCCAAAACCTATAATTTAATGGCGATTATTCCGGATTTAATTAGTGGTTTTAATTACCCGGTGATTCGTGCGATTGAAAGTATTGCACTGCAAAATGGTTACAATTTATTGCTCGGTGACACGCAAGAATTAGAGAGCCGCGAGCGTTCATTTGCGGCCATGGTAAGTTCACGTCAAGTAGATGGTCTGTTATTATTTTGTTCGCGTTTGCCGTTTGATATTGATCCTGCTCGTACGCTAGCTGATCAATTGCCGCCGTTGGTAAATGCTTGCGAAGATATAGCTTTGGATGGTTTGGACAAAGTCAATATTGACAACGCTGCTGCTGCGGAAGATGCAGTAAATTATTTAGTATCGCTGGGCCATAAACGCATCGCTGTTATCGCTGGCAATATGACATCACCCAGTACTTTATCGCGTATGGAAGGCTACCGTCGTGCACTGCTCAAAGCGGGTTTACCTTATGAAGATGAGTTGGTCACCGTGGCTGATTACTCACAACCCAAAGCAGAAATTGCTACACGTAAATTAGCCGCATTAAAAAATCGCCCAACAGCCATATTTAATTTCAGTGACGAAATGGGTATGAGTTGCATCGCTACATTATTGAATCTTGGTTACAAAATTCCGCAAGATTTTTCCGTGATGGGTTTCGACAATATTTCTTACTCGCAATACTGTTACCCAACACTTACCACCATCGCACAACCCATGACAGAAATTGGTATCGTCTGTATGGAATTATTATTGCCGCAATTAAACGGTGAAAAAATGCAAGGCATTCATCGCCTGCTGCCGCATCAATTAATTGTGCGGCAAAGTACCGGGCCAGTGAGTGTAAAAAGTTAGCAGGTTTGCATTCAAAAAAGTAAGTGCTATTTATTACAGAGAATTATTTATTTGTGCTGGTTATCCGTGTTGGCTTTGGTTTAGTAGTTTCTAGTTTTCAGGTATTTCTTGCAGCGGAGTGTAGTTTTCATTGCTACAATGGAATCATTTATGCATGACTGAAACTGAATAAGGGTAAAAAAGTGGCGAATTATATGTATGACGTGCTGGTAATTGGCTCTGGCCCTTCCGGTGAAAGCGCTGCAATAGCGGCGGCCAAGTCTGGTAAAATTGTTGGGATCATTGAAAATAGTGCACTAGTAGGTGGCAACTGTGCACACAAAGGTACCATTCCTTCTAAATCACTGCGCCATGTTGTTAAACAAATTATTCAATTTAAAGCGGATAGTTTATTTCGCGAAATAGGTGATAGCCGCCGCTTAACCTTTCCTCGTGTTTTACAATCAGCCATTAAAGTTATTCCGAAGCAAGTGGAATTGCACACAAATTTTTATGTGCGCAATCGTATTGATGTTCATATTGGCGATGCTTCATTTGTTGATGCACATAATGTAAAGGTAGTGTTGCCGGATGGTGCCGCTGAAATTTTTACGGCGCAAGATATTATTATTGCCACTGGCTCGCGCCCTTATCGCCCCGCAGATGTAGATTTTAGTCATCCGCGTATTTATGACAGCGACACAATTTTAGACATGCAACACACACCGCGCCATATTATTATTTATGGTGCTGGTGTTATCGGTTGTGAGTACGCTTCCATTTTTTCTGGCTTGGGCATGCGTGTTGATTTAATTAATAATCGCGATCGTTTGTTATCATTTTTGGATGACGAAATTTCAGATGCTTTAAGTTATCACTTGCGCGATAGCGGTGTAACAGTACGGCACAGCGAAGAATTTTCAAGTATCGAGGCCAACGATAACAGCGTAACGTTGCATTTAAAATCGGCTAAGCATTTAAAAGCCGACGCCATTTTATGGTGTAACGGCCGCAGTGGTAATACCGATGGTTTGAATCTTGATGCGGTAGGTATAAAAGCAGATCATCGCGGTAATTTAAAAATCGATGAATGTTATCGCACAGAAGTTGAAAATATTTATGCTGTGGGCGATGTGATTGGTTGGCCTAGCTTGGCAAGTGCATCTTACGGCCAGGGCCGTGCGGTGTCGGATGGGATTTTGGGTAATACCTGCGTTAGAGTTGCCAATGTTCCTACAGGAATTTATACGCTGCCAGAAATTAGTTCTGTCGGTAAAACTGAAACAGAATTAACGCAAGCTCGCATACCTTATGAAGTAGGTCGTGCGTTATTTAAAAATACTGCACGCGGGCAAATTTCTGGCGAAAACGTGGGCATGCTGAAATTACTTTTTCACGTGGATACGTTAGAAGTGCTAGGTGTACATTGTTTTGGCGCAGAAGCCGCCGAAATTGTTCACATCGGCCAAGCCATCATGGGCCAGAAAGGCGAGGGTAATAGCATCCAATACTTTTTAAGTACTACCTTTAATTACCCCACTATGGCCGAGGCCTATCGTGTCGCCGCCCTGGACGGTATGAATAGAATTAGTCGGCGCTAAGATATTTTGCTGTCACTCTTGATTTGAATAAAACACAAATTAACATTGACGCAGCAAAACTCGTTGATATAATGCGCCCCACTTTGCCAGTGTGGTGAAATTGGTAGACACACGGGATTCAAAATCCCGCGCCCTTAAAAGCGTGTCGGTTCGAGTCCGACCACTGGTACCAAATTGTAAAAAGTACCAAATGCAAAGTCCGATACTTTCCAGTATCACCTAAAACCCGCCCCGAAATTTCCAAAGGGCGGGTTTTTTATGCCTGGCGTTCCAGTTTGATGAACATCTTCCGCGCGCGTGGGTAAGTTGTGAAGTTATGCCAGGGGCCATTTTAGCCCTTCAGTACGGCGCAGCCTATTGCATCCTTACTATATAAATCAGCATGTTACGCCTTAGAAAACCTTAGTGCTTTGAACGGTGATAAAGTATGGATCAAACAATTAGACCGCGTTTTGCTTGGGTTGACTACGCAAAAGGGATTTGCATAGTCGCCGTAGTGATGCTCTATGCTACCGGTGAAACCAAGGAAGTTTTTAAAAGTGTCGGATGGATTCAATACTGGGTGGATTTTGCCAAGCCGTTTCGTATGCCTGATTTTTTCCTGATCAGTGGATTGTTTCTGTCCAGAGTGATTGAAAAGCCTTTGCGTCATTATTTGGATCGCAAAGTGATTCACTATGTGTACTTCTATTTGCTCTGGAGTTTTCTCTGTTTTTTGCTTCGCCTCGCTACAGGTGAGCTTCATGAAAGTGGTGTGGAGTTGCTGAAGAGTTTTATTTCCATGTTGGTGATTTGGCCTTTTCATCAAATGTGGTTCATTTTAATGCTGCCAGTTTTCTTTCTTGCCGTTCGGATCACACGAAAAATCCCCTGGTGGATTATATTTCCCGTTGCCTGTTTGATTAATATTTTTCCGCTAACTCATATCGGCAAATCCATTATTGATGATTTTGGGCAGCGGTTTGTCTTTTTTTATGCCGGTTATGCCTTTGCTCCCTTATTTTTTAGTTTTGCAGACAAAGTCAGCAAGCATTTCATTTTAAGTTTGCTAGGGTTATTGGTATGGATTGGTGTTAATAGTTATTTGGTGTTTAACGGATATTCTCAACACTTGGCGGTTGCATTGATTCTCGGGTTTGCAGGTGCTTGTGCAGTGATTAGTGTGGCTGCTTTATTGCAACTCGTAAGGGGGTTTGAGTGGCTGCGTTATCTTGGGGAGCACTCGATTGTGATTTATTTGCCTTTTTATTGGTTGATGGTGTTGTCGAGCGTTTGCTTTGTTGCTGTTTTTCCCTACCCTAATTTAGATGTGTTTACCTTTACGATTACCATCACCTCCATACTAGGTTCGGTTGTAGCATTTTGGTTATTTCGTCATCGGATACCAATGGCATGGTTCTACACGCGTCCCGAATGTTTTAAGTTGTCACCTTAGCCAAGTGTTTGAAATAACCAGTTGTTAAAAAATAGTGAGTTGTTAAAAACAGTCGTTTTTTTCCTGATATTTTTGCTAGAAAGGTTGTATAAATGGGTAAGGATATTTCTGTGCTTGATGACGAACGAGTACACGCAACAGTCCGTAAGCTCACCACTAGCGATGAAGTCTGTGAATTGTGGCAGGCTTTGGAGGAAAAGTCTGACACACATTTTTTTCATTCATGGCATTGGGTGGGAACATGGTTGGATTTGGTGCTTGCCAATACGGAAGTTTATTTATTTAGTTGTAGCATAGGCAAGCGCTGGGTCGGCGCATGCTTTTTTACAGTGGGCTCAAGCACGCGCAAAAAAGGTTTAGTTCGCACCACTCAATTAAGGGTAAACGAATATCTCCATAAAAATTGCAATATGGTAATTGCTTACAACGGATTGCTTGCCGAACCCGATTATATCGACTTAACTTGGCAGCATTTTTTTAAAGCCGTAGAAAAGTTTGATCGAACCTGGGATGAAATTGTATTTAGTTCCTTACCTGACATCGAATATCAGCGTTCACTTAAACAAGCTGGGCAACTAACACCGGTGGTGGAAAAAACATTCTACCGATGGACGCGGCAATTAAATGTACCGTCACCTGCTCGCACATCCATTCTAGATGCATTCAAAAAAAAATCTCGGCAACAAATGCGGCAAACCTTGACAGCTTTCTCTGAATTGGGGGAGGTAAAACTGAGTGCTGCAATCAGCAGTGATGAAGCGTTGGCTATGTTCGATGCTATGAAAACACTGCATACCCAGCGTTGGGAGCTTGAGGAAAAAGGTGGTTCTTATGCGAATACTCAATGGGTTGCGTTTCATCACAGCCTAATCAAAGAATATTTTTCAGTGGGTGTGGTGCAGATGTTGTCCATCAGTTGTGGTGGTGAAGTGATTGGTTATCTCTATGGGCATGTATATCGCGGTCGTGTGTATATGCACCAAACGGGGTTTGCACAAATGAGTGACAATCGATTTCGCCCTGGCTACGTGTCGCATTTTGAAGCTATGTGTTTTAACTCGAGCTTGGGTTTCGTTGAGTATGATTGGTTGCCGGATGCGGCTGATTGCTACAAGAAGTTTTTTTCTGATCAGGGCGAACCCATTCGCTGGATAATGTTTCAGCGGAAAAGATGGGTGTTTGCATGGGAGCATTTTTTGGCGAAACTAATGGAATTAAAACAGAAAATAGTTTCCAAGTGAGGATGGGTTATTGAATTATTTTATTTTCTATAGCAGTCACATTAAAGGTGGAGTTTTGTTGCCAGTCGCTGGGCTATATTGTGGCAGACTGCGTGAAGATTAGCAGAAATGGTCTGAGGCTTAGTTCGTGAATATAAATATTTTAACCCGATTAGATCAACTCGAAGGTATAGCTTCAGAGTGGGCTCAGCTTGCGCTAGCCAGTGAGCACAAAAGTCCGCTGCTTACGTATGAATGGTTATCGTGTTTTTTTGAAATTAATATTGCTGAAGGCGATTGGTTTGTAGTGGTTGCGCATCACAATGGAAAATTATGTGCAGTATTGCCCTTGGTGAAAAGTACGTTTCGATTTTTGGGTGTTGTTATTCCGTGTTTGTCTTTACCTCGTAATGATTACACTTTGTCGGTTGATATGTTAGTTAAAACGCAGGAAGAAGCGTGTATTGAGCAAATTTTTGCTGCAGCGTTTCGTGCCTATCCTCCGGCTAAATTAATAGATTTTTCTCGCATTGATGGGGTGTCGCGTTCACTGCAGTGGATCCTGAATAATAAACCCATTTTGGCCACAGCCGATAAGTCAGCTCGTGGTGGCGCCATTCTTATTGATAAAAATTATGAGCAATATGAGCGAGAATTAAAGAAGAATTTTCGTAAAAATTTAAGCCGTTGGCGTAATCAGTTGAATGCTTTAGACGGTGTGGATTTTTTATATGATGAAACATCTGAAGTCAATGAGGAAACACTTAATTCGATATTTAATGTTGAACATTCAGGTTGGAAGGGGGCTGGTGGTACGTCGATACTTAGCGACGCGAAAACGGAACTTTTTTTTCGTACATTAGCGCCAAAAATGGCGAAGCAAGGTTGGTTAAGCTTGCAGCTTTTAACGGGAATGAATAGCGAGCCGCTAGCGGGTAATTTCTCGCTGAAGTTTGCACAGTCTATGCTGGTGTGGAAGTTAGGATACTCAAATGCACATCAAAAGTTATCACCGGGTAGTTTGTTAATGGATCATTTAATTCGGCGCGAGTTTGAAAGTAAAGAAACTTGTCGCGTTGATTTAATGACTTACGAAGATTGGTACGCTAACTGGAATATGGATGTACGCCCATTTTTTAATTTATGGGTATTTCGCCCTTCGTTTATTGGACTGATATATAGCCTTGCGCTGAAATCTCGCTTGTTGCTGGCCGTTGTTAAGACTAGGCTCACAAAAACAACTCAAAAAGCGGCAGGATAAATAGTCAGCCCTGAAAAGCGAATTTCACAGTGGCAATAACGGCACTGGTTTCTCCAGTGCCGTTATAAAATCATCAACTATTCGTTTCAGTCGGCATAAATAACAGGCACACAAAAATAGCCGCATCCATTTTTTAAAATTAAACGCGGCAGCCGCCATAAACACGTTGATTTGATCGCCCGCAAAACCTTTTAGGTAATTTCGATTCAGTCGGTGATCTGCTTCTAGATGACCAATGACCGCTTCTATACCTACTTTTCGCGCTTTAGCCCGGTTTTTTGGGTGGCCTGCAAATCGACATTCTAGTTTTCGTTGCTTAATTTCTTTTGCATAGGTGCGCCGTAATTGAAGGCTATTGGCGCGAGCTGTCTTTAAACAATGCACAATAATTTTTTGCTACAGTTACAATGATTTTTTCAGGGTGCGGATGTTGCAGTTACTTGTGGATTTATAATGCGCCAATCTTTTACTTTGCTATTAATTACTCCTGTTTCGCGATAGGCGCGGGCGATGATGCCTTGCTTATGCAGTTGTGCTAAACCCCTTTCCAAAATCATATAAGTCTCTCGGCCCAGAGGGTAGGTGCGGCTCACCGCCCAGCCACGACTACCCGCTAGTAGAATTTTAACATTAGGAATAGGTTCAAGATGAATACCAATAGTGTCATAACTAAGATTGGCGCTAGAGGTGAAGGGAATTAATATAAAATCGATGCGCTGGCTGCTTACCATTTTTAGCATGTTTTCGAAATTGACTGTGTCATAAATGTTGCGCAGCCCTAACGAATTTAATGCTTTCCAATCCGGCTTCCATTGGCTGCTTGAAACGGCAGAAAAATTTTTAATATCAGCAGGTTTTTAAGTTGAGTAAAGCGGGGGTTGGCCGAGTTCATATACAGCCCAACTTCAATTTCACCATAAGCAAGCAATGGCGAAGTCACCGCGAGTTGTGGATCATTGGCCGATACATCTTCTCGCCAAATGACATTACTAAATAAGGTTACATCCCCCTGCCGCAAATAGCACACGCTCATAGCTAATGGAAATCCATGGACGTATCCCAATGGGATGTTGATTGCCACCCAGGGCAAGCGCGCGGCGTAATAGTAAATAATCTGTGAGATCGCGATAGTTATTTTTGCGAGCATAATCGTTAAATGTTTCGGCACTTTCATTTGGACGTAAAAAAGTCTTAAGGTTTTCGAGAACAATGGGAGGAACTAATATCACGATCGGTGTTTGAGAGGCGTTATTGATTGCGGCATTGAGCAGCGGCGATAAGCCTGCACAGGCTAGCAGCAATACATAAGTGCAATGAATGAATAACCGTTTTCTATTCATGGAGGGGGCATCGGTAATTTTTTAGGAACATAGCTAATAAACGCTAGCACGGGAATCCATCGATATATAAAAATTGCTAGCCAAAATTTTTTGCTAGTAAACATTATACCTATTGTTTATTCCTTTTCTTTAAATGTTTTCAACATTTTAAAGGTTTCAGAGCTACTCCATTGATTGTCCATCATGCCAGGCAAATCCCAAATGGCGATGCCAGTTTTTAATTCGGCAATTTCATCTAAATGATTTTGTATGCTTGAGCCTTTACCGCCAGAACCCCAAGTAGTTGTTGATGCGGGCACGCCCATTAGCACTTTGGCGTTTTTAAATCCACTATGTACACCATATTGTGTTTGCCAGCTGTATTTAAATAAGTGAGCGCCGTTCTCACATGCTTTCCCATTTAGCACAAATTCTTCCATGCTGCCTTCGTATAAATCGGCGTAGCCCATTGATTGAATGATATCGACATAACCTACCCAATCTTTCCACCAGCCCATGTGTGGTGCATTAGTGCAAGGGCTATGAAAACTGCTTACTGTAATTTTTTTTCCTTTGGTTTTAACAGCAATAGAGAGTTCGACAATGAATTTTTTAAAAGCTTCACGATCGGTATCAAAATCACCATTGCCTTCTAAATCGATATCAATGCCATCGAGTTGATATCTTTCCATTGTGGCAACAAGATTTTTTACAAATGTATGACGGTTATCTTTAAATGCGGAACGCGCCAGTGCCCAATCCCATTCTTTGTTATTGTTATAAATCGTTAAATAAACGGGAATTTTATTGGCCTTTCCCCAGAAAACAAAAAGATGTACTAGCTCATCATTTAGCGGACTTTCGTGAGTTACAAATTGTACGCCGCCTTCTTTAGTAGGCCCCCAAAATTGCAAACCAAAGCGTGTGAGCCAATCAGACGTTTTAATATCTCCCGCCTGATGTGCAATAATTTTTTTAGAATTTTCGAGATTATAAGGTGGAATCCAACCCATTATTTCATAAGCGGATACAGTTGAAGTGAGGCAGGCTAAAGACAATATAAAAATGGCAATGAAAAAGTTCTTTTTTGCAACTGTGTTTTTCATGCATTTGCCTTAATGTAGTTGGGGTAATAAGAAATGTTATTAGGGTTTGCTGCAATAATGTATTGTCTAATATTACCCCAATCAATTCGAAAAAAATAGTTGGTGCTCTCAGAGTTGGTACTTAAAAGGGGCTCCTAAACAGGATCTGTTAATTTCCCCGTACCAAGGATTATTTTACACATCAGAGGCATGTTCAGTACAAACGTTTGCACAACAAGTCATTATCGCCACTTTTTAGCTTCGGTTTTCCGTGTCTTTTCCTTGCAAAAATCATATCCTAATTCATCGATAACAGCCGGATTATTTGCGCGATTTTCATATTGACCATGACTAGCCACAATTTTACGTTGAGCACGGCTTTGTAAATAGTTTTTAAATTATGACTTTTGATAGTAGCGCGCATTAAGATTGCTTGGCTATTATACTGATCAATATGAAAGCTACTAAAATATACCAATTACAAAATAAGCAGGGGGATTATAATTTTGTACCTTACTATCCTTTGTATCTTATTATCTTTTGTACATCAACATGAATGACATTGAATACAAAGTAGTTCAGCCGAACCCATTGCTTTTTCACTTTGTGGAAAGTTTTTGGATGGTCGTTAATAACAGTGACCAAGCCAAAGACATTGTCGTGCTGCCGGATGGCAGAGTGGATATTCACTTTTCTTATTCTGACGAAGAGGCCTACAGCATTAATGTCGCTGGGTTGGAATGCGAACCTTCACACACCGCCATACCACCCCAATCTGTTATGTTTGCGGTTAGCTTTAAATTACTGGCCATGGAGTACATTTTGAATTTAAGCGTTGCCTCAATTTTTAATAGTCGAGGTGGTTTACCTGATGATTACTGGGGTATTACTAAAAGTGACCTCAGTAATTTCGAGCTTTTTTGTCACAAGGTTTCTAAAAAAATTACACAAATGGTTAATGACAACGTGGATGCCAGAAAGCTGAAAATGTTTGATTTAATTTATTCGACTCAAGGCTCTGTGAGCGTCAAAGAAATTGCTGCAACCGTGCATTGGAGTAGCAGACAAATAAATCGTTATTTCAGTGAATGGTTCGGGCTATCGCTCAAAGCCTATTGCAATATTTTAAGGTTTAGGGCGACTTTTCCACATATTAAAAAAGGCAAGCTATTCCCGGAAAGTTATTTTTCCGATCAACCGCATTTTATCAAAGAAATTAAAAAATATTCCGGTCATACGCCAAAAGAACTCTATAAAAATAAAGACGACCGATTTATACAATTATCGGTACTAAAGTAAATGTAACCTGACTTCATTGTTCATTCTGATGGGGTTGTAAAGATGTTAATAGTAAACAAAACGGTAGCAATTGTTGGTGGTGGCCCAGGCGGTTTAACACTTGCACGGCTGTTACAAATGAAGGGTGCTACTGTAAAAGTTTACGAAAGGGATTTAAATAAACAGGTAAGAGTGCAGGGCGCTACGCTGGATTTACATGAAGAGTCTGGATTAAAAGCACTGCATGAAGCGGGTTTAATGGCTGCCTTCAAAGCCAATTATCGCCCAGGTGCAGGCAGAGTTCGGGTTCTTGATAAGAACGCAGTGATTGTTGCAGACGAGCATGAGCATCATAGTCATGAACAAGAAAGGCATGAACAAGAAGGGCATGAACAAAAGGGGTATGAACAAAAAGAGTATGAACAGAACGGGTATGAGCACCATGACCTTAAAGAGTCTCGCCCGGAAATAGACCGCGGCCCGTTGCGAAATATTTTACTGGAATCTTTATTGCCTGAAACTGTTGTCTGGAATAGTCATTTCAAATCCTTGAGTGGCGGTGGCGGTGGCGGTGACGAGGCGAATGGTAATGGCTGGAGACTTGAATTTCAAAATGGTTCATATGCCATGGCCGATATTGTTATTGCTGCAGATGGCGCCAACTCAAAAATACGCCCCTTCGTTACATCGATCATCCCTTTTTTTGCCGGCCTTACTGCTATTGAAGGCGCGGTTTATGATTCTGAAATTGCTGCACCGAGAATACACAGTCTGCTAAAAGGCGGAAAAATATTTGCATTTGGTGATGATAAAAGTTTAATTGTAAGTGCCAAAGGCGATGGTAGCTTAGCTTTCTATGCGGGCTGTAAAACTGATGAGCATTGGCATAGCAACCATGGTGTAGATTTCACAAATAAAGCACAAGTTTTGTCGTGGTTTCGAAAAGAATTTTCAGGTTGGGATAGTGTATGGTGTGATTTATTTGAGCAGGCCTCATCGCCATGTTTGGTACGCCCCCAATTTTGCGTGCCGTTGGATCAGGCATGGGAAGCACAACCCAACCTTACTCTGTTAGGTGATGCCGCACACTTAATGCCTCCCTACGCAGGTGAAGGTGTAAACATGGCGATGCTTGATGCATTAGAGTTAAGTGTCTGTCTGTTAGGAAATGATTTTCCGGATATACAAACCGCAATTGCACACTATGAACAGCAAATGCGCCCCAGAGCGGCAGCCGCAGCCAGCATGACGCTGGATTCAATGGCATTGCTGCACTCCCCGGATGCTATTACATTTATGACGAGTATAATTAAACAACTTGAATAAATTTGTATCTGGTTGCAATCCCAACAGATTAAAAATACAACAGATTAAAAATATAGAACCTAGAGAGTATTAGGAAACTTAGAGAATATTAGGAAACCTGGAGAACATTATGAAACAAGAATTAAATACGAGCTTCACTCCTTATCAAAAAATTGTCTTGCTCATTTTAGCTTTGCTGCAATTTACGGTGGTTTTGGATTTCATGATAATAGCGCCCATCGGTGATGTTCTCATGAAAACGTTGAATATAAGCACCCAGCAGTTTGGCTTGGTCGTGTCATCCTATGCATTTAGCGCGGCTATATCTGGCATTCTTATCGCCGGGTTTGCCGATAAATATGATCGAAAAAAATTACTGCTGTTTTTCTTTGCTGGTTTTATTGTGGCAACATTATTGTGTGGTTTATCCAGCACTTATACGGAAATTTTATTATCCAGAATTGTAACGGGAATTTTTGCTGGAGTAACAAGCTCAGCAATCTTAACAATTATTTCGGATTTATTCGCAGCGAAAATGCGCGGGCGAGCGATGAGTGGGGTGCAAATGGGCTTTGCGGTTAGCCAAATTCTTGGGGTACCAGCCGGTATTTTTATTACTAATAAACTAGGTTGGAATAGCACATTTATTGCTATTGTTTTATTGGCAACACTAATCTTTGTTACGATTGTATTTATTTTGAAACCCATCAATGATCACTTGCACAACCAGCGCGATAAAAGCCCCTTTTTACATTTGTGGCACACAATTAACAACAAGCAATATCAAACTGGTTTTATGGCAGTAACCTTTTTAACCATTGGCGGGTTTATGGTGATGCCGTTCAGTGCAATCTTTCTTATTAACAATGTGCATGTTACCAATGAACAATTACCGTTTGTATTTTTGAGTACGGGTTTGTCATCGTTAATTCTTATGCCGATCATCGGTAAACTAAGCGATAAATATGATCGTTACCGAATCTTTGTATTTGGCTCTGTTGCAGCGACAGTGATGGTAATGCTGTACACACATTTATCCGTTACTCCGCTTTGGCTGGTGATCATTATCAATATGCTCGTCTTCGCGGCCATCATGTGTAGAATGTCACCCGCAATGGCGTTAAATACCATGGTGCCAAAATTAGAAGATAGAGGCGCTTATATGAGTGTTTCTGCTTCTTTACAGCAAACGGCTGGAGGTTTAGGTTCGGTGATTGCAGGAATGATTGTATATCAGTCATCAAAAACCAGTCCTTTGGAAAATTTTGATATTTTAGGTTACGTGGTTGTCGCGGTATTTATACTATGTGCTTATTTAGTTCGCAGAGTGAGCTCGAGTTTGAAAAAACAACAGGCTGATTAAAAACAGAATTGTGGAGCAGCAGCGTTACACTTTCTACCCACGCTTTGCTCCACACTTTTTATTCAAGCTATTACCCGTCAGTATTGAAAATATTAAGCTTCAACACTAAGCAGACTTCCATAAAGGGGTTGAGCGAGATAGGCTTTCGCCTTATTGGGGTTGTTGGTACCTACATTTGTCGCATTGTTGGTGCCGCTACCCTGCCCGGGATTTGTGCCGTCACCTAAGCCGGAGCGATTTGTTGAAGTATTTTTCGTTTCAACCTTTGGGGTCTCCACTTTCGGTTTCTCTACTTTTGGTTCGACTCTAGGGGCATTTGGTGCGGGTATATTTTTTACACCGATAATGGCGTCATTAAAATCGTTATCTCCACCGCCGTATAAGTCTTCGAAGCCAATCACTGTGCCTGCAGTTGTTTTAGTGACTTTAGCGTGCACTAGATTATCGACATTATTCGCAGCTGCACCCGTTTTAAAAAATTGTCCAACACCGTTGTCAATACCAAAATCAATTTTAGTACCCGTCGCAAACTTGCCTATGTTGTAAGTTCCTGTTTGATTGTCTATCCCCAAGTAGTTGCGAGTTTTAAAATTGTCGGACGACCAATATATTTTGTTGTTGTATCCGGAATCTGAATTTTTTATATCGACAACAACATCACCGTCGCCCGCTACGAACTGATTAGCGTCGGATGCGGGTGTGGATGTCGATTTTTCGGCGGAGGTATTTTGGTTGGAAAGCCCAAGATCAGGTGTCTTAGGTGCTGCTACTGTCTTGCCCACCTTGGCATCTTTAACAGCCTGTGCAGCAAGGGCTTTAGTTGTTACTGCGGCTTGTACCTGGGGCGCTTTGGCCTCTACTGCGGCCGTTTTAACTGCTGTTGCGACTTGTGCTGGCGCCACTTTGGCTGCAGCAGCTGGTGCTTGAGGCGCTTTTTCCGCAACGGCCGTTGCCTTTGTGGCCTTCGCAATTTTCTCAGGCTGAGCTTTTGCCACCTTGGCGGCGTTCGCCGCTTCTGTCTTAGCTGCTAACGAAGTGAGTAATGCTGGACCTTTTGCTGTGACAATTGAGCTTGTTGAACAAATTGAACTAGTCATAAAGAGTGCCTCAACAGAAGTGAACAACCGCTTGAGTGTCAGTGCGCCCAGTCAGTATCAACTTCTGCGCAACCCGGCGAGCATGGAATTTCTTCTTTAGCCCCGTAGCTTTGCGTCCCCGCCTTTCGATGGGTTTGCCAACATTGTTAGAATAGATCTTGATGATTTAGACGTCAAAAATTCTTGTGAGCAAGCTTATATCGATTGGCAGCAAAGAAAATAAGATGTGCAGTTTTAATTCTACCTAGCGCCCATTAACGAGCTTCCGTAAGCTTGCCACGTAGCTCATTTTTTGCTGACGCAATAGATACTTGATTTTAATGACATGTGACCAGCTTACATTTTGGTTTTAAAATGCGTTGTGAGTGTTGCCGCTGCAAACTCATCATTAATTTTTTTCCGTGGCTAACGGATAGAGAAAAAATGTAAACAGAATTTTAAGTTCAATATCAGATTCGTCGATCCTCCTTAATTCACGATATTCCTTAAATTAACCGCCTCGGCGCAAGCAGCGAGGTATATTGTTGTTCCGAAAATCTATTTCGTGGCAAGCCACGGGGAATTTAACCCTCGCTTACGATTAAAATAATAAGAATTTATTAAAAAATCCGGACTATATTTTCCAGTTAAAAAATTCTGAAAATTTAAATTGTTGACTGATTTTTTAAGCAATTAGTCAACACAGAGTGCAGGACCCGCAATACCATTTTCCACAGGTGCGTAACAGCCAAAGGATAAATTCGTGTGCTGGCACTCACCAGTGACTGCGGTTCCTATGGGCACATTGGTACCCATAAGCAAACAGCTTTTACTGCACTCGGAAGAGTTTTTGCAAGGCTTTCCTGCATCAGTATTGTTTATTACGCACTGAGGCAGCCCCATGATTCCGGCCTTTTCAACTATACCACCGTTTTTTTCGCATTCTTTGATGGTTTTGCTATTGAGTATTTCCTGATAGCGTTTTTGTTCTTCGGAGTTTCTGCTTGGCGGTTCAGAAGCATAGCTGGCAAAAGAAAAACATATTAAAAACACTAACAGCGAGTTTAATTTTTTCATAAAATTTCTACCTAAAATTAACTTATCATGAATGCCAAGATGCAGCTGAGTACAAAGCAGCCTTATTCTTTATGGTCCAGAGCAACACGCTTTTGCATATCAGCATTCATTTTGACTGCTAAATATGATCAATTTTTTAGCCTAAAGCCAGCGATTACATGCAGAATTGTCAACCGTAGAAGCATATGCTTTCTTGATGTTCCATACTGACTCGTGCGTTCCATTTCTCGACGTTCACGCCCTTAATCAAAAGCCATAAGCAAAAGGACGATTCGCCAATCAATGCTGGAAGCAGAATAGCGGGTGTTATCAAATTTGCAAAGGCCGGGGCAAACAGCGCCGAAAAACAGGCTATCAGATAACTCAAGCCGGCAATCTGCATCAGCACGCCTATAAGTTTGGGAAAATATTCGGATTTAAAAATCAGGTAACCATTCACAAGGCAAGTGAAACCAAAAAAAATAAGTGCAATATTAAAGGCAATATCATGCGACGTTAATGCGAGATTCGCGAGAACCTGTATCTGCCCTGGTTCAAATGCTTTTAGGTAATCGGCATTTGCCAATATAGGCATTACCAAAAGAAGAAACAATTTGCTTACGGCTTCAACCGCAAGCGACGCTAGATTAAAAAGCACAGCAAGCAAAGTCAGGTTCTTGTTTATCGGCCTAAGCAATTGATATTCAATCCACAGCTGCGGAATTGCGCATAACACCACGAGCAAGTTAGCCGCAGCGCCAAGGTTCCACAGCATTGGTGAAGCAAGAATATTATGAGCTGAAGTCGCAGCATCACCCGGTACAATAAGTTTGCTGGAGACGATTCCCTCAGCAAAAAAGCCGAGCAATATGACGGACAAGTAGAGCGCTCCTGCTGTTCGTGCATAAACTTGTGGCGACTTGATTTGATCTGGATTTTGCATTTGTATACCTGATTAAATGTATTTTTCTATTGAATGAATTCCAATTTATTTTGAATGAGCAAACGACCTACTTTATTAAACCAATGAACAGTTTAATTTTCACTAGCCAATAGATTCTTACAATGAGCAATTAGATTCAATAATAGAAAATATTTATATCTGGATTTTTGTTGCAGGATAGGCGTCAGTGTTGGAATCCGGTTTCTATTAGATTATTTCGAATAAAATGGTATCGGTTTTTGAACCACGAAACCTTGTGCGAAATCTACGCCTATCTCTCTCAGCAAGTTCAGCGTTTGCTCATTTTCCACAAACTCCGCAATGGTTTGAATACCCATTACATGGCCAATATTATTAATGGATTCCACCATTGCTCTATCCATTGGTTCATCAATCATATCTCTGACAAAGCTACCATCTATTTTCAAATAATTAACGGGTAAATGTTTTAGATAGCCAAAGGACGACATGCCGCTACCAAAATCATCTAGTGCAAACAGGCAGCCTAATGACTGCAGTTCCTGAATCAGTTTTACGGCTTGGGTAAGGTTCGCGATGGCTGCTGTTTCTGTTATTTCAAAGCAAATACTGGAGGGGGGTACATTATATTTTTCGAATTGTGCGTAAACAAATGAGAGAAAATCTTCGTCGCACAGAGTGGTGCCAGAGAGATTAATGGCTAACATTTGCTGGCTTTGCAATTCACTTGTTAAGGTTGCACATTGCTCAAAGGCTCGGGTCACTACCCAGCGATCAATTTGCGTCATGAGCCCGTATCTTTCTGCGGCGGGAATAAATGCCATGGGCGGAATTATAGTTCCATCGGTATCTCGCAAACGTAGCAACAATTCACAATGGGATACCGCGGGGCGGCTAGCATCAAGCGCAAGAAATTGTTGCGAATATAAAACAAAGCGATTTTCACTGAGCGCAGTACGAATGCGTTCTACCCAACTCATCTGCCCATGGCGTGCAGCAAACTCCTGATTTTCTGCTTCGTAAACTTGTATGCGATTACGGCCTTTTTCTTTTGCAACATAACACGCGGAATCTGCCATTTGTAATACATCTGTCAGGGTAATGCCGTCATTACTAAACGTTACCAAGCCGATGGTCACACCCACTGAAAAACTTTTATCTTTCCACACAAAATGAAAATCACTCACAGTCACACGCAATATTTCGGCAATTTTTAATGCTGCCGGAGTAGCACAACTATTTAACAGTACACCAAATTCATCGCCACCAAGGCGCGCTAAAGTATCTGACTGGCGTAATTTTATTAGCAACAGACTGGATAGCTGGCGTAAGAGTTCATCGCCGGCAACATGGCCGCACGTGTCGTTAACGATTTTAAATTGATCCAGGTCGAGGTATAGCAGTGAATGCTCTTTCAGTTGCAGCTTACCAGTTTGCAATGACAACTCTACGCGTCGCTCAAATTCGCGGCGGTTGATAAGCCCGGTAAGAGAATCATGCGTTGCTTGATAAGTCATTTCAGCGGCCATTTTTCGCGTTTGGCTGACATCGCGAAACACGAGTACCACGCCAATAATGTCGCCATCTTTACCACGAATCGGTGCCGCTGAATCTTCAATGGGAATGTAAGCCCCACTATAACGTTGAATGAGAATGGTATGCTCTGCAAGACCAGCCGATGCCTGGGTTTCTAACACTTTTTTGATAGGATCGAGCGCCTGTTTTTGCGTTTTTTCTTCGATAATATAAAACACATCAGCCGTAGGCATGCCAATGGCTATATCGTTACTCCAGCCTGTCATAATTTCAGCAACTGGATTGAGGTAGGTTATAAAGCCTTTGGTGTCTGCGGTGATAACAGCATCGCCAATTGAGCGCAGCGTAACGCGCAACCGTTCTTTTTCTGCAAATAATTCCAGTTCATTTTTTTTGCGTTCGGTAATGTCACGTACTATTCCGACAAATGAACGACGGTCATTAATACGCATTTCGTTAATGCCGAGCTCTAACTGAAAAATCGAACCGTCGCTACGCAAACCGGGTAATTCGACATTTTGTTTACCAATTACATGTGCTGTTCCGGTATTTATATAGCGATGCATGCCCGCATCATGGCCTTGATGCATGGATTGGGGCATTAACATTTTGATATTTTTTCCGATGACTTCAGCAGCGGAATAACCAAATATTCTGGATGCAGATGGGTTAAAGGTTTCTATAATACCTGCGTCATTAATTGTTAAAATTCCTTCGCCAACACTGCTTAATAATGTACTTATTTGTTGTTCTTTTTCGGCAGCTTTTGCTTCTGAAATGACTAATCTACGAGCCAACGATTTTAGTTGTGAGCGAAGTAGTAGCGCACCGATGAATGTTAATAATAGTAACCACAGCATAACAATTTTAAGCTGTTCACGAATATCTGCATAAAGCTCTACCAGATCCTGTTTATTGACCATGCCCAACCCGGGCGATACCAAACTATAAGCGGCCAATACGTTATGATCGCGATAATCCAATGCTTCAATAATTCCACTCTGGCCGAGTAACGCGAGCTTCATTGGCAACGGTTTACCATATTTTGTAAAAGGTTTTATGCTGAAAACTTCCGGATTGTGCTTTGGTAAAAGGCAGAGAATGCTTTCAGATTTATCAATACATATAACAACCTCGCCAGTTTCGCCAAGCTCCCGTGTGCTGAACAATTCTGTAAATAATGCGCTGAGTGATTGCTCGACAATTAATGTACCTATGTGGGCAGTACTATCAAAGATTCGCGTTTGCGTTTTCAAATAGAGGCCTTCATCCCATATTAGTGTGCTTGAACTCGAGGTGGGTGTTGAGGTTTCGAGGCCAATCGTAAATGTACTGCTGTGAATAAAGTCACCACGCCGAAAGCGTTCATTTCCGGCTACGTCTTGCAGTGCAATGCCGCGAAAGTTATTCGCCAATAATATTTTTGTAAGCTCTTCCGGTAAACCCATTCCGTCAGCATTTGTACTCAGCATCATGCCATGTGTTAATTCGATAAGCTCGGGGCGTGTGGCGACGAGACTTGCATTACTTGCCGCCTGTTCTACGGATGAATGAAAGAGTGCGAGATGATTTACAAACGCGGAATGCAAACGTTGCTGTAAAGATTTTTCAAGCACTGTTTGTTGCGATACAAATCCGGTTAGCCCAGCGGTGATGGTTATTACAATGAGAATCGCCGTACCTATAAAAGCGATTTTTTCATCTTCGCGAAAATAACTGCGTGAACGATACCAGTCAGCATTGCTCCAGTTCAACCACAGCGCCGTAGCTGCCAGAATCATTCCACATGCGGTTTGCAAAGCCATTCGTGCCGAGCGCGCCCAGCCATAAAGTAAATCGGGCGCGAGGGAATAACCCACTAATCCTGTTAAGCCAATGGCAAGTACACTAAACGTTAAAATCTGCGTGAGTCGTGCTTGTTTTTTCGTTGTTACACGAGGTATTTGAAGGAACGCCAAACCAATAATGATAAAGCCAAGTGCAGTATTGGGCGCCATGCGCCCGGGGCGAATATTGTCGTCGCCGATCCAGGTATGTAACTGAGGAAAATCAATACCAAAACTGCGATCAAAGAGCATTTCGGAAAATGTCAGGCCACAATAAATAATTAAAAAGACGCCGGCTAAGGTTTGTAAATTGGCAAAGAATTTATGGGTTAAGTTGGATACGACTAAAACAATGCCCGTGATGGTAAAACACAACGCGGTGTTAAATACCATTGCCACAAATCCGATTTTGAATTGCACCATAATGGGCACGTGCAGCAACCATCCGCACAGAACTACTACGCCCATTGTAAATAGGATTAAACCAATGAGTGTTTTAAAGAGTTTATGCATAGCGTTTAATAGATCCTAGCCTGGATTGGAGTGGCGTTTGATATTGTCATTATTAGAAACAGCCCGCTTCTCTTTATTCTAGGCGTTTTATCAAAAAAGATTAGTCAGAACCATTAAATATAGTGATTGATTCATGCAGTAGTTGCTGTCGTTGAGAATACCCAGTCTGGGTTATACGGTTGACCTCCATTCTTTCAACTATCCGCTATAGTTAATAGAATCACCCCTGACTGCATAGATTGGTTAACCATGACTGAAAACAACGCCACAGAAACTAAAGGAAACGTGAAGAAAACAAGAATACTTGTTGTTGACGACTCCAGGCTAGTCAGAGTTACCGCCACTAAAATTTTAGCGGCACAATTTGACCTGATACTCGCCGAGGACGGAGAGGAGGCGTGGCAGAAAATTTGCGAAGACGATACTATCCAAGTGGTCTTTACTGATTTGGGTATGCCGAAGCTTGATGGCTATGGCCTTATTCAACGGATTAGGCAATCTGAAAATGAGGGTATCCGCAATCAACCGGTCATTGTGATTACCGGAGCGGCGGAAGAAGATGATGTTAGAAGAAGGGTGTTTGAATTAGGCGCTACGGACTTTATCACCAAGCCTTTCAGATCTACGGAGATTATTGCCAGAGCTGAGGCTCATGCAAGTTACCGTCGGGATAAGGATAGCTTGCAGAAGAGTGTCGACATTGATTTGCTAACTGGCACATTAAATCTTAGTGGGTTGCATCAACAGCTAAGAAAAGATGTATCTTTTGTGAATCGTCATGGGGAAAACATGGCATTGATAATATTCGAACTGGACGACTTTAAAACAATATATAAACGTATTGGCGAACACGCTGCAAATCGCATTGTTAAGCAAGCTGCAACCACATTGCTCGGTGCTATTCGGGAGGAAGATAGTGTAGGGCGATATGGTTTTGAAAGATTTGTTGTCAGTTTGCCGATGGCCAAAACAGAAGGGGTGATTATATTAGCGAAGCGTTTATGTGAACGTATCAAGTCATTCAAAATAAGCATAGGTGGAGAAGCGCTCACAATTACTATGTCTGCCGGTATTTCTATTGTAAGAAAAGGTAGCCCCACCACCGTCAAAGAGTTGTTTAAATCTGCAGAACAAGCTTTACATAATGCTAAAGAGATGGGCCGTGGCGAAGTTCAAATATTAAAACTTGAAACCAAACAAACGGATGAACCCACCGTGGCGGTTTCTATCGATAACTTATTAGAGGCGATAATTAAAGGTAAAACCGAGCTGACGGAAAAACAAATGCTGGCGGTATTAAATCGCTTGGCACCATTAATCGCATTGATGACTAAAAAACAAAAACAACAATTAATTTTATAGAAAAGGGTAGAACACCCACATAAAAAAGGCCGGTCAATTGACCGGCCTTTTTTATTTTTCAGCAAACCATTTTGAAATTATGGCAATGCTTTCAAGCTAGTGCTTACAGGTACTGAGAATGGACGGCCATCAGCCACATCCCAGTTAATTGACCAGGTCATCATGCCGCGGAAAGTTGGATAAGCTACAGATGGCTTAACGGTCGCGCAGTTAACCAGTTTAGTTAAGCAGGTTAATGTTTTGTCTACATTAGCTGGAGTTACAAAACCTGTGTTAGCTGAATGGCTGCCAGAAGGAACACCAACAGCAATTTGGTCAGGACGCAAACCAACAAACATAGTGCCATCGGTTTTCTTGAAGCCTTCAATCAACATCAATGAAGATGCAACCATAATATCTTCAGTGCCTTCACCAAAGGTGCCGTATGGAGTGTATAGGCTACCGTTGTTATACAGTTGTACATGGAGGATGCTCAATTCATTGCGCAAGCTATCAATTATGGGCAAATAAGCGCCCCATATACCTGAGTATGCTGTGAAGCCACCTTGAACGTAAGGATGCTCAGGAGCCATAGACAAATACAGATTTGGGAACTTAGTTTTCAATTGTTTAACAGCGATTGGTAAGTTAGTGATAATTGGAGCGCCTAACGATACACCAGCACCACTTTCCAAATCCAAATCGATACCATCAAAGCCGTATTCATTCAAAATGGCCGCTGTACTGTTTACGAAGTTGGTAACGTTAGTTGCATTGTTCAGTGTTACGGTACCGTTTTGGCCACCGAAAGACAGAATAACTTTTTTACCTTGAGCGCGTTTTGTTGCAACATCTGCAATAAATTGTGCTTTGTTCATGGCGCTATCGAGGTTGAATGCAACACTGCCGTTGCCTGCATCATCAGCAAACGCAATAACAATTACATCCCACACGCTATCAACATCGGCTAAGCGAATAAAACCGCTGCCGTTATTAAAGTTATGCCAGTAACCTACAAGAGCGTGTTTTGGCAGGCCATTATTAACAGACGAAGTTGACGCAGCTGTTGACGAAGCGACGGAAGAAGAGCTGGCAGCAATGCTCGCTGTACTAGATTTAACTGAGCTACTTGCACCTGCAGTACAGCTTCTTACTAACGCCCATGCGTCTGTCCACGCAGAGCCTGTGCCTGGAGCATAAGCCCATGCTGCTGTTGAGCTACACCAACCGCCAATTTTACAGCTGTACTCATTGCCACCATTTTGGACAAGTTGTCCGGCATTGTAGGTAGTGCCTGCTACATATTGTGGCGAAGTGCAAAGACCACCGCCAACTGAACTAGCGGCAATGCTGGAAGCGGGAGTTGAACTGGCTGCAATACTTGAGGCCGGCTTTGAGCTGGCGGGAATACTTGAAGCTGGTTTTGAGCTAGCAGCAATACTAGATGCTACTGCAGAAGATGTGGTGCCATCGCAAGTGCCTTGTAGCGTCCACTCCTGGTATTGCGCAGAGTGAGTAACAGGGTCTGCACCTTGTGACCACCAGTTTGCGACATAAGCTTTTCCGGCAGTCTGAACTTGCGTAGTGCCGGTGTATTGTCCGGTGCTGTTCCACACTTGTACGCCGCTACAATTTACGGCGTGGGCATTAGCTCCAAGTGTGGCGGCACAGAGTGCAGCTGCCGATAATGTTAATTTTTTTATCGTTGTAAATTTGCTCATCTGATTTATTACCTCGGTGAATTATTATAATAAAACTAATTCTCTGATCGCCAAAGTCGCAGAGAATTTTTTGGGTTTTACTAACTGCAATTGAATACTCTATTGTGCATAGATAAACATGCAAAAAAGTTTTTACAAAAAACGATCTGGCGTGTTGAGTCCTTTGAAAGCAATACACAAAGTATCCACACAAGAATCCATTTAATACATAAAAGGCAGTCAGGCCTTTACAGTCGAGAGATCTAATAGCTGCGCAGAAATTATTATTATTTCTAACTAATACCCGTGAGTTTGACTCTATTTGAGCGAATCAAATGTAAAGTAATGACTATTCGCCAGGTGGCGCCTTAATCATCAATGACAACGTTATCATTTATACATGGGTGAGCAAGACAAGGGAAATAACGAAAAATACGATCAAAAGTAAAAAACTGTGAATTTGGTCATATAAGAAGTTGGCTACATATGAAGATGGGTGCTAAAAACCTGTTGTTCTTGTTGCGGAAATGCAATCCGCAGGTATCGTAATAATACTTAGGAAGTCTTTGATTCTTCAAACTTTAACCAAGCTGATTTGGTTTCGCCCGCCGCTAAATTCCATGTGTCGTTTAATAATGCACCGCGTTCAACACAAATATAACCTTGCTCATTACCCGCGCCTATGTCGGCAATATTGGTGGCATTAGCTCCCGGATTCCACACAATCACACTAGGGCAGTTGTGATGAGTAATTGTAATATTTGGCGCGCCGACAATGGCGAGGCTGTTATCGACACCAGGAAAAGCACGATCCACTTCGTAAGGAAAATTAACGTCTCCCGTTTGTAATTTTTCAGTACGATTTTCTAAATTATCTGCATATTTTTTTCCCGCTAAACCTTTAACGCGTACATCAGCTAATGAGCTAACTCGGTGATAACTATGCAGCGCCCAGCTGCAATCAAAAGCGTTTACATCAGTGTTGGTGACACTAAGTTCCAGCTTTGCGCTATTGCTCAGTGTCATCGTTAATTCTGCAGAAAAATTAAATTCAAATAAATCATTTGCCTTGCTAGTCAATGTAAAAATTAATTCTGCTGAGCCATCATCTAACAGTGTGGCACCGTTTAGTTGCCAGGTTTGATTACGGGCAAAGCCGTGTTTTGGTTTTTTGGGGTCTTTAGCATTAGGGCCAAACCAGGGTAGGCAAATAGGTACTCCTCCACGCAAAGCTACAGCAGTTGTAAAATTGCAATTGGGGCTAAGCCACAACAATGGTTGGCCATGGGTTGTTGAAAATTCCAACAATTGTGCGCCCTGAAATGCAATTACGGCAGTACATAATGCGGTTTGAACGCGAATTAAGGGTAACCCTGAGCCCTGGCTGTTGGGGTATTGATCGCTGCTAGAGATTAACTTCAAAAAATTGCAATTTTGAACGATTTGTTGGAGTTGTGTGGATGATGACAAAGCTTGCATAGCTGTAAACATATTTTTATCCATACAATAATTCTTAGTTAGGCTTTCTTAGTTGGGCAATGGTAACGAAATTCTACAATGCAATCATCTACTAAAAGGCGATTTTTTTTGGAATTGTGCTCCCAAAACAGTATGATGCACGCCTTTTTATCATTTGTTTAAGTTGAGTGTTCTAGTGAGTAAAGCGCAATACGTAATCGGTCAACGTTGGATCAGTGAAGCAGAGGCTGAATTGGGCCTGGGTATAGTGTTAGATGTGGTTAGCCGCCGTTTAACACTCAGTTTTCCGGCAGCGGGTGAGCGCCGAACCTATGCAATCGATAATGCGCCTGTGAGCCGTGTGATGTATGAAGTGGGCGAAAAAGTCCGGCATCAGGATGGCACCAAAGTAAAAATTACACGGGTGCAGGAGCAACATGGTTGCCTGTTATATTTTGGTGTTACCGAAGAGCAGGTCGAATTAACTATTCCCGAATTTGAGCTGGATAGTTTTGTGCAATTTAGCACTCCACGCGATAGATTGTTTGCTGGCCAAATTGATAAACACACCCATTTTACGTTGCGTTATCAAACTCTCAAGTACATGAATCAGCATCGCCAGTCACCTATTTTTGGTTTGGCTGGGCCGCGAGTGCAGTTATTGCCCCATCAATTGTATATCGCTAATGAAGTTGCACAGCGCCATGAGCCGCGCGTGCTTCTGGCAGATGAAGTAGGTTTGGGTAAAACGATTGAAGCCGGTTTGATTTTGCATCAACAATTAATGAGTGGCCGAGTAAAGCGCGCATTAATTGTGGTGCCGACTAGTTTGCAACATCAATGGTTAGTAGAAATGTTGCGTCGTTTTAATTTGGCGTTTACGTTGTTAGATGAAGCGCGTTGTCAGGCAATCGTTGGCTTGGATAGTTTTGAAGAATCGATTGATTATGTGGATGATTTTAATGATGCAGATTTTAAAGGCGAGGGTGATATTAAGTCCGGCGCAGGGAGCGATAACCCATTTGAAACTGCACAATTAATTTTATGTTCGCTCGACTTCATTACCAAAAATCCTGAACGTTACGTGCAAGCATTGGCTGCAGAGTGGGATTTATTATTAGTGGATGAAGCTCACCATTTACAATGGAGTGAGAAATCCGTCAGCATTGCTTATCAATGTATTGAAGGCTTGGCAAAAATTGCTAAAGGTTTATTGCTTTTAACTGCTACACCTGAGCAATTAGGTTTAGAAAGTCATTTCGCACGCTTGCGTTTACTTGATCCGGATCGCTATTACGATTTAGCAAAATTTATCACTGAACAACAATCTTATGCACCGCTTAATGAATTAGTGCAATCACTGTTAAGTATTCATTCGGAATCAACTGGCACTATTCCTGCGGATTTCCGTAAACAGCTGGCAACTTATTTGTCGCCGGAAACTTTGGCAGAATTATCACAATTAGCAGTAACAGAAAATCTTGGTCAAGCCGTCGATAAAGCTATTAGTTATTTGTTAGACAGGCACGGCACAGGCCGCGTATTGTTTCGCAACACTCGCAATTCAATACCGGGGTTTCCTGAGCGAAAATTACATAAGCATCCGTTAACTATTTCTGCTGAACAATTAACGCAATTAAGTGTGCTGCCGTTGGCGAAGCAAATGTGCGCCGAATATTATTGGCAACAAGAACATAATGATTGGTGGTTACATGACCCGCGTGTGGTGTGGTTATGCGAATGGTTAAAACAAAATCGCCGTAAAAAAGTATTAGTGATTTGTGCCAGTGCAGATACCGCGCAATCACTTGAAGATTATTTGCGTTTGCGTAAAGGTTTGTTTACCTCTGTTTTCCATGAAGGTTTAAGTCTGGTTGAACGCGACCGTTCTGCTGCTTACTTTGCGGATATGGAAGAGGGCGCACAGGTTTTGATTTGTTCGGAAATTGGTAGTGAAGGTCGCAACTTTCAATTCTCGCAAGATGTAGTTTTATTTGATTTACCGCTTAACCCGGATTTACTTGAGCAGCGGATTGGTCGCCTGGATCGTATCGGCCAAACTGCAACTGTTAATGTACATACACCGTTTTATTCTGGCAGCGTGCAAGAAAAATTAATTGATTGGTATCACCAGGGTTTAAATGGTTTTGAAAAAACCTGCGCTATCGGCCAAACGGTATATACAAAATTCTCTGAGCCTTTGCTGGAATCTTTAATCAATAATAACACCGCTGCTTTTGCAACACTGTTACAAGAAACTAAAATTTACGCCGCTGATTTAGTACTGCAATTACAGCAAGGCCGTGATCGTTTATTGGAGTTGAATTCATGCAAACCAGCACAAGCTGCTGAGTTAGTGAATTTACTTGCGGCAAAAGACGATGATGAAAATTTGCAAGATTATATGGATTCAGTGTTCGATGCTTTTGGTATCGATTCAGAGCGTCATAGCGAACATAGTTTAGTATTACACCCCAGTGAACATATGCGGATAGAGCAATTTCCCGGTTTACCTGAAGTGGGTTTGACCATTACTTTTCAACGTCAGCAAGCTTTATCGCGTGAGGATTTGCAATTTATTACCTGGGAGCATCCATTAGTTCGCGGTGCGCACGAATTAATTGCACTGACTGAGTTTGGTAATACTGCGTTCTGCACCTTAAAATTACCTCCTTTACAGGCCGGTAATTTAATGCTGGAAGCTTTATTTGTATTACATTGCCCGGCACCTGCTGAGTTACAATTATTTCGCTTTATTCCACAATCTATGTTGCGTGTATTGATGGATACCAACGGTAAAGATTTAAGCGCTTTGCTGAGTATTGAAAAAATGAGTAAGTTATTGCAGAAAGTAGCGCGCAATAATGCTCAGGGTTTGGTTCGTCATGCGCGCCCGGCATTAAACGAGATGCTGCACAAAGCCGAAGAAAAAGCGTTGCCGCAGCAATCTGCATTAATTGCGGCAGCACAACATCAAGTTGCGGACGAAATTAATGCAGAGCTTGCGCGCATGAATGCATTGGCAAAAGTAAACCCCAATGTGCGCCAATCTGAAATTGATTACTTGCAGCAGCGTTTGGCAGTGAGCCAGCAATATTTATCGCAAGCTAAATTAAGATTGGATTCGTTACGTGTAATTATGACGATTTAATGGGCGTCGCCATTCTCGCGTAGCGGGAATGGCGATGCTAAGAAAAGTTAATATTTTTTGAGACTGACTATGTATATATTTTCTGCCAATGGCAAAGCAAAAAAAGCGCGTGATGGTGCTAAAGAAGGGCAGGTAATGCCTTTTATTGTTTACATTAATTTTATTGATTTGTTCGGTGCAGAGCAATTGTGCAAAGTTTATTTAATGCGCGCGGGCTTTACCGAAATAGAAATCGAAAAACGAAAATTGGTGCCTAGCAATTTGACCGGTGACCCGCGGGTTGTAATGGCAGATAAAGCTATGGCTGAAGCGATAAAAACGGGCTATATGATTCAGATGTTTGATGAGTAATTATGTGGCTTGCCCTATTTGAATTATCTGAGCTTATCTGTAAGCCGATGTTTATCAGTTACCACTTTTAAAATCAGTCCAATGCATTTTTTGAAAAATTGATCGTTACCAATTTACAACAAAAAATAATGTCGCTTAGATCTTCTGGCTGAGGCTGTAGGTTTGTTTTAATCCTATACACTAGCTTTTATGTCCTGCGTTTTACCAAATTCTAAAGTGCCTATCAACAAACAGTCATAAGCAATGGAATAAACTAAAACCATTCTCGTGTGTATTCATAAAGGGAAAGATGGTAGTGGCCACAGCGAAAATAAACCTGCAGGTTGTTGATGAAGTACTCGAAGGTACGATTGAATCTTTAAGGCAAAGCCATTACCAAATTCGTAGCTGTCTGGGTGAGGGTGGTTTTGGTGAAGTCTATGAAGCCTGGGACACTAAGCTGTGCCGTAGCGTAGCTATTAAGCGGCTGAAAGGTGTATTAAATACACTGCACCCTGAAAGTTTGATTGCAGAAGCCCGTCTCGCTGCCTCTTTGCAACATGCCGCCTTTGTTAAAATTCATGCGATAGAAGAGTGTGACAACAGCCAAGCTATTGTGATGGAGCTGGTGCCCGGTATTACGCTTAAACAATGGATCCAGACCCAACCGCAAGATCAGCTCAAAGCCCTTGAACTGGTGCACCAAATTGCCGAGGCCATGCAGGAAGCGCATGCTACGGGCTTGATTCACGGCGACCTAAAGCCCTCTAATTTAATCATCGAACCTTCCGGCAAGGCTCGTATTCTTGATTTTGGCCTCGCCATAAAAAGTGATACCCAAGCCACAACCTCTCTCTTGCAGCTAGACCCACAAGGCACCATCGCCTATATGGCGCCAGAACGTTTACTCGGTGCGCAACCCAGCCTGCAAAGTGATATCTATGCATTGGGTGCGATCTTGTACGAACTGCTTACAGGTGCGCGCCCGTTTGCCAGCCTAACCGGGTTGGCACTGGCTGCCGCGCATATGCAATCCACTTCCGACAGTTGGAGCTATCCCGAAAACATTCCTCAACCCCTGATAAAACTTGTCCGTGGTATGACAGCGCGCCAGCCCGCACAACGGTTGGTCAGCATGCAAGAGGTGTGTACGCAAATTGCTGCACTCGGTAAAGCCAACCTGGAACCTATGCCCAGCGGGAGAAGTCTGGTGCCTTGGTTGATGCTTGCAAAAAAACAGCGCGGGACATTGGGCGCAGCACTTGCGTCCGTGTTACTCATAACCGCCGTCTGGCAACTTATCCCCTATGCAATCTCGCTACCCAGTTCGCTAGCACCTTATTCGCAAGCATTGGAGCTCAATAAAGGTTTTGCTGCACTCAAGCTTTTTGACAGACCGGGCAGCTTGGATGCTGCGGACGAAAGCTTTACTAAAGTACTGGAGCATAGCCCGGACAATGCCGCCGCAGTGGCTGGGTTATCACTGGTATAGGGTTTTCGTTACCTCAGCGATGAGCAGGATGAAATTTGGCTGCAAAAGGCGGATGCCAGTGCGCAGCAAGCCATCAAACTTAATGATCAATTGGCTCTGAGTTACGTTGCCAAGGGAATGGTGTTGGATCTCCAAGGCAAGTCTGACTTGGCATTATTAATATCGGATCAAGCGCTCAATCTGGAGCCAGAAAATACATTTGCCTGGCACACAAAAGTCGGTGTGCTCAAAGCTCTAAATCGACTCGATGATGCGAGGATTCTAGCCCAACAAGGCACGGAGCATTTTCCACAAGAACGAGCATTTACTGATGCTTTGGGTGAGGTGTATTACGAACAAGGAGATTACACGGCAGCCGAAAAGACGTTTCGCGACAGTATAAAACTACAACCCGATGCTGTGTTCGCTTACGCCAATCTCAGTGCTACCTTGCTGCATCTAAATCGCGGAGATGAAGCATTGCAGGTGTTGCAACAAGGTTTGCAGATACGCCCTAGCTTTAGCCTTTATACCAATCTAGGTAATGCGTTGTTTATGCGTGGAAATTATCTCGCTGCCGCAACTGCTTTTGAATATGCAGTTTCATCCAATAAAGGTAATCCTAAAGACTACTTGGGTTGGGCCAATTTGGCTGACACTTTATTATGGATACCAGGCCGTGCCAAAGAAGCCCGAAAGGCCTATCAAAAAGCAATAGATTTGTTGGCGCCCCGCTTGGCCCGTACCCAGAGTGATGCAACCCTGGTCTCACGTATGGGTCTGTATTCCGCGAGGACTGGAGATAAAACAGTCACGATGGAATTAAATGTGCGCGCAATGCAGTTAGCGCCAAGTGATGCAAGCGTCCACTTTCGGGCTGCGTTGGCTTATGAATTACTTAGGAGCAGAAACCTTGCGTTGCAGGAAATTGCCAAGGCAAGGTTGCTTGGTTACCCAGTCAATCTTATTGAAGCAGAACCAGATCTAGTTGCTTTGCGGCGTGATGCTTCCTATCAATCAATGAATCACTCCCTTTAGAGGCTATCCATGAAGCTATATATTTATACAATCAATCTACACACAGAAAATTCCAGACCCTCATATCAAGTTGCGCATATAGAAATAGACGAGAAAACAAGGACATTAAAAGAGATTCTTCAAATACAAATAATAGAAACAAAAAATTTGCGGGGGGTTGGCTTTACCTTTATGCCACCCAATACTATGCCGTCAGAATTTATTGGCGGTGATCAAATAAGTTTCTTTTTTATTGGGAGACAGGTTACCAATTGTGTGATCTACTTTAGGCCGGTCTTTGATATCAAAAAAGAAGAGAAAATACCGGTGACTCCGAAGTATCCTGAAGGCTTAGGGAAGTCGGATTCTAAATGGCAAGTAACCTTAATTGATTCAGCTACGCGTCCTTTTAACGATTCGGTAACATATCTCATTGTAGATGAGAGTGGAGTAGGAAGATGGAGTTTCGTACTTGCTGGCAAATTTCTGAGCTTCATCTCGGATGATTGTATTGAGGATTTATGGGTGGAGATGCCATTTCTACTCGATCCGGAATGCGTTGTTAAATCTAAGTAAGAATGACGCGCGCGCTCCGCAAATGTGCGATTCATAGAGATGGTTTCAACTTTCTCAACTTCAAATCACGCTGATAGTTAGAAAGTTGAATCCGCTCCTTATCTGGCTCGTAGTTTTGATTTACTTCTTCCCATATTGGAGTTTTATCAAGATGTTCACACACAACATCCATCGGTGTTTTACCCTTGAATGAACCATATGCGCGGTGCCAATTGTAGTAATGCTGCCACTCAGAGAGCGTCTCAGTTTGAAGCTCATTAAGATCAAGATTGGCTATTGAATAGAACTCTTCCTTGTCAGTCCGTTGTGAGCGTTCAACCTTCCCATTTAAATGCGGAGATCCAGGTTTGTTTGGACGAAATTTTATTTCGTATTCCATCATTTTACGTTGGACTTTTTCGGCAAAAAATTCAGTACCGCGATCAGTTTGTATTCGTTGAATTGGGAAAGGCATTTCTTCAAGAACCTGATCTAAAAATAGCAATGTGTTTGTTGCTGACCGCCGGTTAAAGACTGCTAAAACCCTATATCTACTGCAATCATCCACAGCGGTGTATTGATAGATACCTGGGAAATCTTGCAGGTATCCATTTGTACTCGATCACCTGGAATCGGCCTTTGGTATCGTTGATAGTTTTTTCTTGCGCTGAAAAACCAATGGCTGCACTTGATTTTTTGTGAGAATTTTATGAATGGTTGCTAATGATAATTGGCAGTTGTGCTCTCGATGCAGTTCATTTTGAATACGTCTGGCACCAAGCTTACGTGTCTTTCGCAACGACAAAATCCACGATTCAACTTGGTTATCAACTTTAGTATTCGGAGAGCTGTGAGGTCGTTTAGAAACGTCATTAAGGCCGTCTAAACCTTGCTCCTCATATCGCTTTAGCCACTTGCGCAGAGTAGGCTTGGAAATGCCGCATTTGCGACATACCAAACCTGCATTTTGGGTTTGTTCGTAAAGCTGAACCCACTTGAGTCTTTTACGAATTTCGTTGTTCATGATTCCGGATTATATTGAAACTATCTCTGTGAATCTCACATTTAATCAATGGCGGGTAGGCTCCACCGATTGCTTCGGGTTCTTTGACCTTTTCAGGCTCGCCTAATCCAAATAATTATTCACCATCGACCTCTTAAGTGACGCCTTAGCGCTTCACTCGGAGTTTTTAACAAAGAAGCGCAATGTTCCGTATCGCCCGCACTGGTTTTTAGTGCTTGGCGTATTTCCTCAGTCGGTATCTGTTCTACTCGCCGTATCTGCGGATGCTGTTCTAACAGTTTGTACATGGAAGGCCGCGATATTCCCAATGTTTGCGCTGCTGCCTGTATACGCCATGCATTATTTTCCAGCGCTGCCAGCACATCCTCCTCACTTAATTCCGTTAATTTCTTGCGTGCTACTGTAACTGGCTCCGTGGGTACCTCCTGAATACGTACTACGCTTGGGCTAACCTGGGCAGTTACGCTAGAAATCATAGGTTCCGGTACAGCTTTAACCAAACCAGTCAAGCTGGGTGTTTCGCCTGACTGCAATGCCAGCATCACTCGCTTAAGCACTTGTGCCAGTTGGCGGATATTACCAGGCCAGTGGTAACAGGCTAATTCAGTCACCAAAGCTGTGGGTAAGGTGACCGCGTCATTGAATAACGGGTTGCTAGTGAGTAAATGCAGGATTAGTACCCCGATATCCTCACGCCTAGTGCGTAGAGGCGGCAGCTGAATTACCAGACCTTCCAGTCTGCGCAACAACGCTTGATTGAAGGTTTCGCTTTCCAGGTTTTGATCGGTCGCGGCGATGATGCGCGCGCTGGAATGCTGATCTTGTTGCGCGCCAAGAGGGCGGTAGTCACCCCCTTCGAGCACCCGCAACAACATGGGTTGCACACTTGCGGGAGCGTTACCAATTTCATCCAGAAATAGGGTTGTACCAGCGGCCTCGCCAAACAAACCTTTACGTGCCGTTTGCGCACCAGTATAAGCGCCTTTCACCGCGCCAAATAAATCCGCCGCTGCGAGCGACTCATTAAGCGCTGCCATATTCACCGCAACCAAAGCTGCCGCTGCACGTTTACTCAGTGTATGAATTGCCTGGGCCGCAATCTCTTTACCTGTACCTGTCTCCCCTAATAACAATACTGGCAAGTCAGTAGTCGCCACTTGGCGAATCTGGTCACGTGCGGCTATGGCAGCATTACCCACGCCAATAAAACCAGCTACAGGGTTATGCTTCGGCAAACAATGCATCCAATGCAAACACAACAAAATGGTTCTGCCTAAACCGAGTATTTGTCCCTCATTAATCTGTTCAGTGCTTAAGTAGCAGGGTGCCAGAATTTCCTTACCATTAAGTTCCACCACCATCTTGCTGATGGGTAAATGGATGGTCACTCCATTTCCCGCGTCGCGGATAATGCGTAGCGAATCGCGCGAAATGACGCTATGCCCTAACGCCAAACCCTCCGCTCCCGGCTTATGAAATAAGGGAAAAAAACGGCTGATGTCAATTGTGCTGTCACTGTTATTGCTGGCAAGAGTAGCGCCCATAAATTGTTCACCAATACGGCTGTAGTCCGGGTGCCACACTATGGTTAAACCCAGTAGCGGGCTAGCGCTTTTGCCGCTGGTAGAAAGTGGAGAAGTTAGTGTGTGGTCGGTATCAATCATTAAGCGCACCTTGGTAGTTAGTTACTTGGCAATTTGTTATCAGTGTATAAATCCTTAAAAATATTTTTAATATTTCGGCACTGAATATTTATGAAGAGAAACTTAATCAGCGTGGCGCTGCAATGACTTGAAGTGCTTGCGTGTGAATAAAAAACATTTTACGCAATTTTACTGATGTTTACATGTAAATTTTTTTTCGTTGACATGAAAATCATAGAAAGTTTACAGCGAAACATAATAAATACTGGATTGACAGTATTTATTTTTTGGCATGGCGGTTGCAATAGCGAAGTGGAGTTTATTTGTTGTTAATTAAAGCTATGCAGCGCAGCGCAATGTAGTTGAAATTTGTAAAGGTCATCTACGTAAAATAGTGATGCGGATTGCATGCCGAAGTTAGCAATAAACTCATTCGTGTCATCAATGAAAAGCATTCATTGATGACACAACTAAACACCAGCTCTCAATTAAATGGTAATTCATATTGTCATTAATTTGAGAAAACTATTAACTTTTCGAGTGTGAAAAAAATGGCTGATATTAAATTAAACCTTATTAATCGTTCTGCAGATGTAAATAACAGCGACTACGTAATATTCCAGAAAAATAATGCTACTGACGTGAATGTCCAGTCAGTTGCCTGGATAGTTGTAAAAAATCTGGGTGTCAACGATTACCATCCGTTCAACTACCCTATGGAGTTTTTTGTAGGAGCTAACGATTCCAATGGCAATTATATGCCAAAAATTCCTGCAGTTAACGACAGTACTTATGAGGTAATCAAGTCTTTATCAGGTAATGTACTGCAAGCTAGCGCTACGCCAGCAGCGAACTCGACTGAGGTGGAAGTATGGAATAACCTTCCTCAGGGCTCAATAAATACGTTGATTTACCGTGACGGAAAATTATTGGCGACTAAGACAAATGTTGCACCCGGCTCGAAAAGCAATTTTCAATTTTTGCCGAAGTTATTTATTGGCACAGTATCTCAGGTGACTCAAGGCGCAGTAATGAACTCTAATGTCACAGTACAATATTTGACGGAGATGAGTTTGCTCGGCGTCACCAGCGCTGACATTATTATAACAGGTGGTGGTGCGGGCCCAGATGCTACACCGTTTAAGTTTAATCTTACTAATATTATTTAAATAGCCAGCAGGTTCAATGTCACCTTAGGTTTACCTGATGTACAGTTAAAATTTTTTCGTGGCGTCATAGTAATTAAGGAAAAGTGAATATGGTTGGTTTAACTAATGACGCGCAAATGAAAGGTCGCACTTGTACTGTACTAGAGGGTAAAACTGCAGTATTTAAATAAGGCTCGTGAAAAACTTAAAGCTCGCTAAAATGGGCTTTAAGTTAATTTAAATTTATGATGAGGATTTACCCGTGAAGTCGAAAATTTTATTTAAAGTATTTCTATTTATTATAGCCGCGTTATATGGATCTATATTGCAAGCGAAAGACTTGTCATGGTGGACTGACGACAAACTGCTGAGCTTGACTGCAGTACCTTCTTATGATCCGAATACTCATTTGCTTACGAGCGCCACTGTAACCTTGTCAGATTATACCTTGAAAGCTCCTTATATTTATCCTGCTTTCACATTCATTTTTGTACCACCATCTGCCATCAGCTTAAGTCAAGACGTACTGAAGCCATCTACAGCTACAGCTAATGGATCAATGAGGTACAGCTCGCTACAAAGTTCAGCTATCTCGACTTTTTTGATTATTGATCTGTATTATGGAGCAGATATAGTACAAACCAGGCATGTGGAAGGCTCTGTTTTGGAAATACCTCTTAAACAAGTAGATATAAGTAGTAAACAATCGGCTTCTTACAGTAGTGCATCCTTGAAAGCCAGGTAGATGTTTTAATGTTAATGCGAATGTTATAGAAATAAATAAAAATTGATGGACATAGCGACTAGTATTGCTAGTTTTTTTATAAATAAAGCTTTGCGCTTCGACAATAATCAGCCCATCTCAAGATGGGCTTTTTTACGTCAAGAATTATCCTCGTAACAATGGGTCCGAATAGGAACAATAAAAATTTTATTTTTTATAATAGAAAAATATTTTTCAGAAACATTTAAATAAATAATCTTCTCTCGCTAAAGTTAACCCCAGGATTAACGCCACACTGATAACCCCACTTCTCTTGCATTGCTGCAGCAAACATTTATTCCATCAAATAAACAGTTGTTGTCGTGGATGCTTTAGCGAGGCATGAGAAAAAATTTCAATGTCATTTACTGAAATACTTAAATGTAAAAAATTTATAGTTGACATGTAAATAATTGAAATTTTACATATTAATATAAAAAAATAATTTAAATATAGCGTTTAATTGCTGGCACGGCTGTTGCAATAGTGATCTGGAGTTTATTTATTAATAATTGATATTGCACCGTTCTACTTAATGTATTTTAAATTTGTATGTATCAGTTAAGAAATAAATAAATTCGAAAAATATGATATTTTTTTGCCAATTTGGCATAACTTAATTTGGAGTTTTATTATGGCTACTGATTTACTTCCGTATATTGCAGATCAACAATTTCATCCAAGTGTTTTTGATACAGCTTGTCATTCCGTTTCATTAGGTCCTGTCACAGCAACATTTTGTATGAGTTTGACTCCGCCTTCTGTGAGTGTAGTGATTGCAAACTGCCAAATGAGCAATTTGCATCCTACCTGCACTATCGGTGGTTCTTCTCACGGTTGTAAGGCAGAGCTTGAATTGACTTTAGATCTTAGCAAAAAGCTTGACTATAACCTTACGGTTTGCGTGCCATTGTTGGGGTGCAAAGTAATCCTGGGTAGTATCAATTTATAAATAATAGAAAATTTTATTTATTGATAGTTGTATCTGTCAAAGCATCTTTATATCCAAAAAGCACAAAAACTACATTGATGTTAGATTATAATTTTTTATAAATTTGCGCATAAGTGAGATAAGGCATTGCCATCTGCTGTGAGAAATACGAAGGTGAGAGCATGATGGATAATGCGAATACAAATGTAATGGTGCGAAACGGATTAAAACGTTAAACATAAAAAAGGCTAGCAATTAATTGCTAGCCTTTTTTTATAACTGAAGTTTTTACACCTCCGTATTAATCAAACTTTTTTGGACGAAAACTTTTTGCTTCACCGGTGCGCGCCTTTGGTTTGTCGCCAAGGGTTAATTTTCCGCGTGGTGCATCATCACGGCTGCGTGGTTTGTCAGAATTACCTGACGGCTTATCGGTAAAGCCGCGTGGTTTATCCGACGGGGTACGTGGCTTGTCTGAGAAGCTGCGTGGCTTGTCACTAAAGGGCTTGTCGCCGCGCGGTTTGTCACTAAAGGGCTTGTCACTAAAGGATTTCTCGCCACGTGGCTTGTCACTAAAAGGTTTATCAAAGCTGCGCGGCGCACGATCCGCTGAATCGCGATTGCCGCCACCATTGCCAGAACTTCCAGCAGCGCCACCTTGATCAACACTTATTTGCAGTGGGCGGTTGCGCACACGTACGGTTTTTAAGTGGCTGATTACATCAGATGACAAACCTTTTGGTAAATCTACGGTTGAGAATTCGTCGTGCAATTTAATGTGGCCGATATTGCTGCTGGAAATGCCAGCTTCATTCGCAATAGCACCAACAATATCACCAGGACGCGCTTCGTGATTGCGACCTACTTCAATGCGATAGCGTTGCATATTTTCATCGCCACCACTTTCGCGACGCGGACGATCTTCACGGCTCGGACGGTCGCCTCTATCTTCACGTGGACGATCTTCGCGCGGACGATCATTGCGATCGCGACTGCCGCGTTCTTCACGGCCACCGCGATCACTGCGCTCGCTTG
Organism: Gammaproteobacteria bacterium; assembly: GCA_025362015.1. Lineage (GTDB taxonomy): Bacteria > Pseudomonadota > Gammaproteobacteria > Pseudomonadales > Cellvibrionaceae > Cellvibrio. Next base: position 51,854 of record JANYIO010000054.1, read on the forward strand.
GGCGGTCGTCACGGCTGCTGCGTTCACTGGAGCGTTCTGGTTTTACATCCGTAAATTTAACTTGTAGTGGGCGTTCTTTTTGTAAAATGTACGCTAAAGCAGAAGCAATTTCTTCTGGCGATACTTCATTTTTGTTACTGAATTCCGCCAACAAATCATTGAAGAATGACATGTCAGGTTGTTCCGTCAATGCAGTTGTAATTTGTGATGTGAATTGTTCAATACGGTGTTGAGTAACAGTGGCACCGCTGGGTAATTCCATCAATGTAATGGGTTTTTTGGTGGCTTTTTCGATAGTGTAAAGCAAACGTTTTTCGCGTGGTGCTACAAACAAAATCGCTTTACCACTACGACCAGCACGGCCAGTACGGCCAATACGGTGAACGTAAGCTTCGCTATCGTACGGAATGTCGTAGTTTACAACGTGACTGACACGTTCAACGTCGATACCACGTGCAGCAACATCCGTTGCAACTACAATATCAAGCTTGCCAGTTTTTAAGCGTTCAATAGTACGTTCGCGCAATTGTTGATTCATATCGCCATTTAATGGTGATGCAGAATATCCGCGAGCTTCTAATTTTTCGGCGAGTTCAACGGTTGCCGTTTTCGTGCGCACAAAAATAATCATGCCGTCGAAAGGTTCAACTTCAAGAATACGGGTTAATGCATCCAATTTGTTAGTGCCGCTTACCATCCAATAAACCTGTTCGATGTTTGCATCAGTTGATTGGCTGCTGGCAATACTAATTTCTTGTGCGTTGTTTAAATAGTTGTTAGCAACGTGACGAATTTCTTTCGGCATAGTTGCAGAGAAAAGTGCAGTTTGGCGGGTTTTTGGTGTGTGTTCCAAAATCCATTCAACGTCGTCAATAAAGCCCATGCGTAACATCTCATCGGCTTCGTCGAGCACTAAGGCTTTCAAGTTATTTAAATTTAAACTGTTGCGACGTAGATGGTCCATTACCCGGCCAGGGGTTCCCACAACAACATGCGCACCGCGTTTTAATTGACGCAATTGGGTAGACATGTCCTGGCCGCCATAAATTGGTAGCACGTGAAAGCCGGGAATTTCACACGCATATTTTTGAAATGCTTCAGCAACTTGAATGGCTAATTCGCGAGTAGGTGCGAGTACAAGAATTTGTGGGTCAGCTTGTTTCATGTCGATACGCGACAATAACGGCAAAGCGAATGCCGCTGTTTTACCCGTGCCAGTTTGCGCCATACCTACAATATCGCCGCCTGCCAAAAGCACAGGAATTGCAGCTGCTTGAATAGGCGAGGGTACTTCATAGCCAACATTTTGAATGGCTTTGAGTACATGTGCAGAAAGGGCTAAATCGGTAAACAGAATTTGGTCAGTCATTTTTAAAACCTATGATATAAAAAATAAAAGCAAAGTTCATCGTTAGCAAATGCGGCAATAAGCCAATCAGCTAGCGAGTCATTTTGTTTTTTTATTTTTATTGATCGAATAATTATTGCTGCACAATAAAATATTGTGAAGCCCATGTGGGCGCGATGATCGGGTCGCTATGGGTGTGAAGTTTTTTCTAGGAAAGCTTTTATACGAAACTTTTTATTAGAAGTTTTCCATTAAGGAAACTTTTCATACAAACTTTTCATACAGCTTTAATATAAAAACGTGGCACACAAATAAGAATTGCGGCAATGAAGCCTAATGCAATTTGAGGCGATTAAATCAACGAATCCCGCGTGCTTTTTCTAACACTAAGAAATAATAAGCACAGTGCAATCGGCGAGTTAATCCTAACTCTGCGATGATTGCGCACTTTTGGCAGGCTGATATAGCGAACGGTCGTGTCAGTGTTGGGCAGCCCTCAGGCATCCTGCCTGCTCAGCATAACCCCGCAACATTAATCTCACGAATTAGGAGGGGCTTTACTGAAAGTGCGCGCAGTATAGGGGGTTGGTTAAATTAAAGCCAGCAAAAATAGAGTTAAAATCACAATTGATGTGCCAGCACTGTTGTTGGCGCCTAGTGAGTAACTACAGGTTGGGTTAGACTCACGTTTAAATAGCCCCTTTTTAGGCTGCTTGTTTTTAACTCGTCGATTTTCAAATCACGCTTTATAAATGTCGGAAGGTAAGTTACATGTCTGAAAAACATATCTCCACCACCGCCTTGGCACGCTTACTTCGCAAGGAAAGCAAAGAGTTATTTGTATTACTTGCTCAAGGTGGGTGGATGGTAAAGGTAGATAACC
>JANYIO010000123.1 GCA_025362015.1 Gammaproteobacteria bacterium
TGTAGCATTACCTACATTAAATTTAACGCGTGTATTCGTTATCACCACCGGTGATACCTGCTCTGCTAGTGAATCGGTTATCAATAGTTTACGCGGCATTAATGTTGAGGTTATTCAAATTGGCGCTAAAACCTGCGGCAAGCCCTATGGCTTTCAGGCGCAGGATAATTGCAGCAATACTTATTTTACTATTCAATTTAAAGGTGTTAACGACAAAGGTTTTGGAGAGTACTCTGACGGTTTTGTGCCGAGTGCTGTTGATAATCAAATGGATAATATAAAAGGTTGCGCGCTGGGCGATGACTTTACTCACATGTTGGGTGATTCCTCTGAATTAAATTTGGCAACTGCGCTTAATTATCGTACATCCAGCTCTTGTAATTTACCGGTAGGTACGACAGGTGCAGGTTTAAAAATGCAAAAAATGTCGGCTGACGGTTATTCTGATGTTCATGCAACGGTTAATAAAGAGCCAGCGTTTACCAACCGCTTTATGGGAAAATAATTTGTTAATTTGTTATTAAATCTTAATGCTATTTGTTAAAGCCGCGCTAAATTTTAGTGCGGCTTTTTTATTAAATGATTAATGAGCGCAAATGATTCGGTGAATAGCGATGCAAGCAGATAACTTTACATTGGAAGATTATTTTAAACGCATTGGCTATCAGGGGGTGCCTGCGGTGGATGTTAAAACACTGGCAGCGTTAATGCGTTGTCAGTTGTTTACTGTGCCATTTGAAAATCTGGATGTTCAGGCCGGTAAGGTTGTATCCATGGTTCCAGAAGAAATCGTTGAAAAAATTATTTTTAATCCTCGCGGTGGATACTGCTATGAAGTTAATGGCTTATTCGCGATGGCATTGGCGGCGCTAGGTTTTGAATACACCTTGATTGGTGCGCGGCCGATGTTTTATCCAGCGAGGCGCCCTAAAACACATATGGTACTTGCTGTAAAAGTAGATGATCAGTTGTGGTTGTGTGATTTAGGTTTTGGCAGTTTTGGTATTCGCGCACCGCTAAACCTAAGTCTGGTGGATAAAACTATACAGCAAGATGATGATTTTTTCAGAATCGGCAAGCTCGGCGATAATAATTTTATTATGCAAGCTTTGGTGGATGGTGAGTGGGTCAGTCAATACGGTTTTGATCTGTATCCGCACGAGTGGATAGATTTTTTTCCTGCTAATTTTTTAAACTCAAAGCATCCTGAAGCAATTTTTGTGCAAAAATTATTGGTCGTAAAACACAACCCAACAGGGCGCAGTATTTTAGTGGGAAATCGTTTGAAAAAGATGGCCAATGGTATAGTTGAGAGCAGGGAGTTGGCAGATGCGGAGTTACAAACGGTTTTAAGGGATGAGTTCGGTTTGACGGAGAAATTAATTCAGCAAAAGTAACTCATTCAGCAAAAGCGACGGGGGTTATTATTTCCTGGATGATTGAAAAAATGGTTAAGTTGCTAACAATATATCATTAGCAACTTAACCATTTGTATTGCCGGTAGCTTTAATAAAGTTTAATAAGTTTTAATATACGTTTCAATGCTCAATTATTAAAACGAATCATTCAATTTTGGTTCTTCTTTCTCAAAATTAGCATCCTGTGCTCTGAGTACTTTTTTAGCAATAATTGCATAAAGTGCCAGATAACCAAATAAGAAAATAGTAATAAAATAAGATTGATGGATGCCGAAAATGTCGGCGAGCCAACCTTGGAATGGTGGAATAATACCGCCGCCCAAAATCATCATAATTAAAAATGCAGAACCTTGGCTGGTGTATTTTCCAAGCCCGGTAATGGCTAGTGTAAAGATACATGGCCACATGACTGAGCAGGCAAGGCCACCACTAACAAATGCAAATACTGCAACTTTGCCCGTGGTATTCATGCCAATTATCATGGCAATAATACCTAGTATTGAAAAAATAAATAAGGAGCGAGAAGGTTTGTTGTCGCTAATAAATATTGCGGCGACTACGATAATAATCGGAACAAAATAAACCAACAGCTTATTGATATCGTAGCCAGCAATCCAATTAATAGCCAAAATAAGACCAAAAATACAAAAAGGTAAAAGTAAAGAAACGGCACTTCTCATCGCGTGATCAACTTTGAATAATGCAGTTGCGTAGGTCAGGCGACCAATCATTAACCCACCCCAATAGAGTGAAATAAAGGGGGCTATTTGTGATTTGTCATAGCTACCGAATTCTGGAAGGGCGAGTAGCGCACCCAGATTACTTTGAATGGTCACTTCTACGCCGACATAAACAAAAATGGCCAGCATGCCTAACGTGAGTTGTGGATACTTTAATGCACCTGTACCCAATTCGACGGGTTCATCGTGCTCTACGCGCGGTAAATCGGCGGTATAGAGAAAAAAGGCAACGCCTAGAAAAAGTACAGATAAGAGTATGTAAAGTTTATCTACGGCAGCAATATCCACAGTAACATTCAGGTTGCCAAGCGAGCCAAACAGTAAATAGCCAATAACCAACGGCCCTATAGTCGTACCTACTGAGTTAATGCCGCCGGCAAAATTTAAACGTTGTGAACCGCTTTTAGGATCGCCCAAAGCAATAGCAAAGGGTTGGCCGCAAGTTTGTTGTAAAGAAAAGCCTAAACAAATCACAAACAATGCGCCGAGAATTAACCAGTAAATGCCAGAGTGCAAGGCGGCAATCATTAATAGTGCGCCCACAGCAGATACGATTAGCCCATAAATAATTCCAGCTTTGTAGCCAATATGATTGAGTAAATCAATTTTGGCGATTTGCTGATAAGCAAACAGTAGAAGAGAGCCAACAAAATACGCGACATAAAAAGAAAATTCGATCAGCTGTGATTGAAATTGTGATAGTTGAAAATGGCTTTTGCAGAAGGGTACAAAAATTCCATTAGATGCTGCCAAGAACCCCCAAAAGAAGAATACCGTGGTGAGCGTTAAGAACTTCGAATTATTCATTACATAATATCCTCATTATTTAAGGTATTGATAAGCTCCCGCAGGGCAGCTAACATTTTTATTGTTACTACAATAACGTGCTGGGCCAATCTTACTGTGTTGTCTGTATGCTGCCAACCTAAATGTTAGGCTCTGTCCTAGGATCACCATAATGAAAAAGTTTATCGAAATTGACCCATTCGCTACGCAACTGGTGGCGGCGCGCAAGCGAGCGAAGCTGCTCTGTCAGCAACTTAATGCCTTGGGCGCTGATCAGCACAAAGCGCGTAGACCCATTTATCAGGCCTTATTTGGTAAGGTTACAAAAGCCTACATAGAGCCTAATTTCTTTTGTGATTACGGTAGTAATATATTTTTAGGGGACAGCTTTTATGCAAATCATAACTGCGTGATTTTAGATGCGGGCGAGGTGCATATTGGCGATAGGGTAATGTTTGGCCCTCAAGTGCAAATCTATGCCACCACGCATTCACTAGATCCAATTGAACGTGCCAGCGGTAAGGAATTGTGTGCAGCAATTGTGATCGGAGATGACTGCTGGATTGGCGGCGGTGCAATTATTTTGGCTGGTGTAACGATTGGTAAAGGGTCGGTAATTGGCGCGGGCAGTGTGGTGACTCAGGATATTCCTGAAGGTGTTGTGGCGGTGGGCAATCCGTGTCGGGTAATAAAAAATTGTCGGTAATGTTTTGATATCAACATTTACGGTAGAGTCAAAAATTTAACATTGCTAGAGTCGCAATTGATTATTTCAATTCATCGTTTCAATTAATGGTTTCAATTTTTATTAAGTCGGTCCTGAATCGCTAACAAATTTTAAATCGTCACGCGATGATAATTAACGATTGCTTTTATTCCCCACCCTAAAAAACAACCACAACCCACTCAATGCTAACAGCATCAAACAGCCACCGACTGCATCTACTACATACGCGCCGTAGCGGCCAAAAAATCTGCCGGTGTGCAAATCTACAATGACTTTCTCTAGCGAAATTTCAGGCACCAGTAGCGGCTTAATTTGTTTAAGTTGTTCCGGTTTAATATTTTGCGCAATCGCCCAGGTAATATTTTCCTCGCAAGATTGCCAGTCAATACCATCTTGCGTGGAAAAAATTTGTGTATTGTTAGTAATAACAATTCCTGCGCAACCCTTGCCGATTTTGGTGATATTTTTAATCGGTACACTGCTATCGCTGAGCTTATCGATAAGCTCGCCGTTAGGATTTAGTAAAATAAGTTCATGGCTATTGGCGATGGCGATTAGATTTTCTGTTTCAGTGAGGCCAACGGGGTCGTTGAGATAAGTGGTCAGTGTTTTGCCATCCAGCAGATTGCTAACTAACCAATGGTTTTGGCTGGCGAATACCTGAGTGGGTGTTTGATAAGTGAGATTGTACCAATTGGCGAGCACCGGGCTGTGAATTTGCTGTTGTGCGAGATTAAGGCTATCGCTGTGGTTGAGCGCCCAGCCACTAATCACCAGCCATGTAATAAAGAGCGCGGCACTTGCACCTATACGTCGGTGCCAGCGGTAGAAAAAACGCGGTAATGTACGTCCGGGTTTGTGCGGTTTGCGATGCGGGTGTGAAGTCACGGTTGCGCCTTATTATTTAGCATCAAAGATGCTTGTTTATTTAGTATCAAAGATACTTGCGCCATTTTCACCATTGCATTCACGGACATGGTTGCGCCTGCAATACCATCCACCTTATTCATTAGTTTATCGCCTTCAAGCTTATTGTCTTTAAATTGGGAGAGAAAGCTGGGCAGGTGAATTTCCATTCCGCGTGTTTCGCGATAAATAAGTACCTGGGCGCGAATGATTTTTTCTTCCCGGATAACAAATCCAGCCGTGATGGGATATTCCTTGCCGACTTCGTCCAATATCCACACGCTGGTGTCGTTTTTGCGCCAGTAACGCAAGCGCGCCTGCGGGTAGGAGTGCCCGAGAATTTTGCCAATATCGTCTTGTGCTTTTTTATCCAACCAGAGTACCGCTGGTTTTATTTCTTCGCCTGCAACTTTATTAGGAAAAACTTCTTTTAGAAAATCATCCTGTGTTTCGTATATCGTATCAGCGCGCCCTGGTTGGCAGCTAAGTGCCAGGAGGAGCGCGATAACACCGCGGAATAACGGTTTAGAAAGCCAAACCGAGACCGAGGTTAATGCGGTTAAGTGAATCATCTTGGGCAAATTCTTGGTAATCCAGTTTGATCACAACACCCGGGTGCAGATAAAAAGATGCGCCTAGCGTGGTGATATGTTCGGTTTTGCCCGTGTCCACGCCTAGGCCTTGAGGCACAGGTTCGTAAGCGGCGGCGGTATTAACGCCTTCGTAACGGATAAAGGGCGAGAGTTTGTAGTTGCCATTTTGCCAGACTTTGTAAGCGGCCTGTGCATACCAGCCGAAGAATTCTTTTGGTACTGGTGTGGGCATGCCCACAAACGTCAAATTTAGCGCCCCGGTATCGGAGATAGTGCCTTTGGCATACAGAGCAGATAAATCCCAATTGCCCGGTGTCCAGCGGGTGTGAGCATCCCACAGCGTCATGCGCGCATCTTTGGCAATGGCGATGTCTGCATTATCTTGTGAAATTTTGCTGGTAAATACTGAGCCGCCGACAACGAAGCCTGGGATGCCGCGATAATTAAGTGCACCATAAGTGCCAAGGTCGGAAGCTTTAGCAAGCTGTAATTCCTGATGAATACTGCCGAGCGGCGATTTGCGGCCCTCATCGGAGGTTGCATCCCATCCGCTCAAATCCACCGTGGTGGTAATACCTGCATCCCAAGCTAAACCACTTTCGGTGCTGCCGAAAAATGCCAAGCCGCCTTCGCGCCAGGTACTAGGAATAATGGCAGTTTCAACAAAGTTACGCTCAACTCCATAAAAATTATTAGGCTCATGATTTTCGTTAAGCAAACCGGCAGGAATCAAAAACAAACCTGCTTTGAGATGAGTGCTGTCACTCAATTGATGGTCGATATAAAACTGTTCAACTTCCATCTCACCGGCATCACCAGACGAAGCAACAGCATGTTCTATTTCAAACTCTGAAACAAAACGGGTTTTATCATCAAAACGATAGCCAATACCAAACACCGCACGAGCCAAATCAATTTGGGTTTGGCTTGTATCTTTGGTGGGGCGATTATATTTAATTTCACCGTAACCCCAGAGTGTTGCGCCAGTAGTTTTATTTTCACCTGCGTTTGTTGCTGCAGGCGCGGCACTACTGCTTTCTTGTTGAGTGGCTATAGCTTCAGTTTGTGAGTGCAGGCTTTTGATATCGGCTTTGAGCGCATCAAGTTCGGCACTTAATTTATCAATTTTAGCTTGTAATGCAGCTTCATCGGCGTGTGCACCTGCCGTAAAAAGATTGCCAATAATGAGTGCTAGCGCTATGCGTTTTGCAGTGTGTAAACGAAAAGTCATGCTGTTTATTCCTGTTTTGGAAGGGAAAAGTTATCAGTTAAAGTGTTGAGGAATGCCACAACATCATCAATTTCATCAGTGTTGAGTGCAGGTTGCTCACCAAGCTTGCGGTTATAAGGTACTTCGGTGGTGTTCACATTGATCCGCAATTGCGGTGGTAAATCGTTGAACTTTTCAATGCCATTTTCGGTGCTTGGATACCACTCCTCAGGGTTAGTATCGCGGCGCACGTAAAAGCTGACAACTTCGCGCAAGGTTTTGAATTTGCCGTTATGGAAGTAAGGCGCGGTGACAGCAACATTGCGCAAGCTCGGCACTTTAAAGGCACCGCAGAGATCTTTACGGTCAGTTAAATCGGTGCGGTCTGGGCCGCAAAGGCCAAGATCAAAATAGGCCGGGTCGGCGGTGGCGAGAATATCAAAATTGCGCGGCACACCAAGATTGTCGTAGGTGAAATCAGTAAACAAGGGCGGAGTATTCTCCGTGCGAGAACTAGGGTGACAGCCTGCACAGTTACCCTTTTGCGGATTATTAAACAACGTAAAACCGCGTAATTCTTGCGGGCTCAAGCTGGCTTTACCCTGTAAAAAATAATCAAATTTGCTGTTAAAGGGGTGAAACTCAGGAGCTTCTTTCTCGAAGGCTGCGATCGCAAAGGCTGCGCGTTTAAAGGCTATCTCTGAATCAGCGAAAATATCCACACCAAAAAGTCGACGAAACTCAGATACGTAAGCAGCGCGCTCAAGCTTCTCTGCAACCTTGCTTGCAGTGCCATTAGCCATTTCATGTTTAGCTAAAAATGGGCGCTCGGCTTGAATGGCAAAAGTATCGGCGCGGCCATCACGAGTAAAACCGCCGGTAGGGGTGCCTTCTTTATCAAAATAAAATGCAGGGTTGAACTGTAAATAATTGATGGCTGGCGTGTTACGAAACCCTTGTGTTTTAAATTCTGCACCGCCCATAGGTACCGGTAAATCGTCGTCATTGGCATGCGCGCGGCTCGGTACATGGCAAGTGCCGCAGGACTGTACACCAGATACAGAAAGGCTTTGATCAAAGAAAATTTGTTTACCTAATGCGGCCATATCGGACAAAGCAACGGGATCAGGGCGCGTTGCTGTGCTAGGTGCCGTAGCGCTAGAAACTGAGGAGTCCTGGCTTGATAGAGATGCGCTGCTGCTAGCTGAAGAACCGCCACCACCACCGCAAGCAATAAACAGTAATGTGCATAAAACGCAGAAAATACGCGCAGCAAACCGAGAAAAAGAGAAGGGTAAAAACATGATAATGGACACGTTTGATAATTTGATGCTAATGATAATAACTATCAACAAGTCTGTCAACGTTTCCCCATCGTTGCGCGAGGATGGGGACGGCCTTGGCATTGCGTTTGGTCAAACAATTGGGGCAACTAAGTTGAAGTATGTTCATGATCAAGTAGTTCGTCTTTCTCTCTTTAATCGTTCACGGTACACTGACATCCACATTAATATTTTATTAAAAGCTATATTTTGACTACGAAGAACATCGCCATGAAAACGAATTTGCTGAAAACTTCCGCCAAAAAAAAATCGAACAATAAAACGGCTACATCTAAACTTACGCCAGCTGAACAGTTTGCCAAGTTGTGGAAACGAGTACAAAAAGAAAAGACTGGTATAGAAAAAGCGTTAGAACAACAAGCAGATTTAGTCGCTCAATTTAATTCTGAAGTTTTAGCGGATGAAATCATATTCAGCAATCAACTCTATGCTGAAACTCAGCATTTAATTGGGTTTCTTGCCAAGAAAAGTTTGAGTTCACGCAATCGCCACACGTTAATGATGTGGATCTTAAGCCACATTGAAGTATTGGATTCTCGCCCATTCGAGATGGAATGTGACATCAAAGATCTTACTACAGCTTTACAACCTTACATGCCCGAACTTTTAGATGACGATTTAAACGACGAGAGTTTGTTTGAACAGGATGATCTGTTTGGCGATGACCTATTTAATGCGGATGAGTTTGAAGAGCAAGATCCATACAGCTTTGCCGATGAAGAAGATCTTTTTGAGTACGAGGAATCACCTTGGGAGATACAAGCAATAGAGGCTGGAAAAGCCGCAGAGGAGTTATTTAATACATCAGCAATAAATAAAATGTTTCGTCAGCTCGCGAAGATACTTCACCCAGACCTAGAGCTAGATGAAGAACAAAAAGCCATTAAGAACGAGCAAATGGCTAGCTTGTTGAAAGCACGAGAAAAACAGGATGTTCTTACCATTTTTGAGCTGTTTTGTATTCACGGCGGCAAAGGTTTGCCCAGTTTCGATGATCAAGAATTAAAACGCTTAAATGAGTTGTTAAAAAATCAACTGCTGAGCATGCAATTTGAAAAAAAGAAAGCGCTGTATGAAATCCCATTTCACGGCATGGTTTACGATAAGTTTTATCGCAACAACCAACAACTTACTCAACTAGCCCTACAAACTTACAAAAATGAAATACGTGAAGCCATCAATGATTCTAAGCGGCTAATAAAAAAAGTGACCACACTTGCCGAGCTTAAAAAGGTCATGCGAGAAAAAGAAATTGAATTAGAAATGGCCTTTATAGATGAGATTATGTTTGATTCTTATTAAGGGTCGCCTATCACAGCGCAGAGGTAAAGCGTGCAACTTTCTTTATCTAAAATATGCAGCATAATCGTATCCAGCTCCTGCACATACAAAATCAAATGCCATAATAGTATTGAATCATTGAATTGTGGGTGGCGAAAAATAATGTGGTTGGTGAGGGGAGAGAATATAAGTAGGCGAGCGCAGAGAATATGAGAAGAAGATAGGCCCGCCGGCAAGCAGTGAGCTTGCGCTCACGCTTGCCAGCCCACCGCCGTTTCCGTGAAGAGCCCGTACCTTTCGGCATACCATGCTTGCAGACTTTTAGCTTAAGATTTGCTTTGTATGCTCGTTACATCAAACTTAGCGTTAACTAAGAAGAAGCCTTCGAGGGATGCCCGAAGACTAGAGACGCACTTTGCATAGGCTCACATCACTCTTACCTTGATCACACACTCACAATACTTTTTCGAACGCAGACCCCATGTGAAGCCTTTTGATGCCCTTCACGGACTATCTTTCGATAGCTTGCACAGCAGTAGTGCCTTGAGTTCAGACTAACACGTCAATATATTTATTCAACAATTTTTTTAAAATTAAAACAAAATTTTTCAGAATTTTTGGTGATGTTTTATATTTAAGTGCCACAAGGTTTTATATCTACATCTTTAACGCGCATAAAATGCTAGAAGAGATATGGCGAGGAAACTTTTAATAAAATCGTTTCATTTTTTGCGATCTTAACCAAGGTCATCGCCCACAATGATAGAAACCCTTCTGCGAGGTTTTTCCATGCTCCATCAAAAGCCATATCTTCGTGTTGCGCAAGTAATTTTTGTAAAAATTTTTGCGCAGTTGTCGAGTCTTTTTGCGCAACTGCCAGTAAACCCTGGCTTAGGGCAGAGATCCAGGGCTTATAAAACAAATCAACGCCAGGGTAATTATTTGATTTCACTAATGCTTGCAGTTGTTCCGCGTTGAGTTTTTTATCAAGCGCATAATTGCGCAGAAGATCAAGCAAATCAGCAAGAGGTTTGTATTCGTCTGTTTCCGGCTGAAACCATTGTGAACGCGAAAGTTTTGTCAGGCGCTGCACACAGGCATCGCTGCCAAAATTAATGACAACTAAAAACGGCATGGCTACGGAATGTGGAATACGCTCTGCAGTAATATTATTCACATCGCGCAATGCAATGATTTCCACCGCTTCATTCGCCGCTGCACTTAACAATGAATTTACTTCTGCAACATTGCCGGCGCGCCAGGCTAACAAGCCCAGCGTAAAATGGGCTTCGTAACGATCAATAGCTTGATTGTTTTTGTCCGTTAGGCTTTTTTGATAATAGTGCTGTAAGTTTTCTGCACCTTCATCGCTAATTAAATTTAATGGCATAACTTATTACGGCCCGCTTAATGGTAGGTTGAACGCTGAGAAATCATAACCCGACAAACCTGTTGCAGTCGTGGTGCGATTGTGTGAGCCCGAGCTGGGTGGGTTGCCTGCTTCAATAACCATGCCGCGAATAATCGGTTGACCGGTTCGCCGCGATTCTTTTATGGCATCCATCATTTCGGCGCCCAGAAGTTGTGTGGCGCGATCGGACGAAGCAATCATTTCATTTACCGTATTAAATACCCATTCCGCTGACATTTGTGCGCCTTTGCCGGGAGCGCCTAATTGTGCCCCAGGACCTTTAGCTTCGCCAACCACAAATTCAATAACGTGTCCTGCTGTATCGCGCCTTGCCCAAACTTGATCGAACCCTGTGCCTTTACCAAATGGGGTTTCCAATCTGAAATCAGGTTCGCTAGTGAGCATGTGCTGCGTTAACGCAATTTCACCAATGACTTCGGTAATATTTTGTTTTACGCCGAAAGTTGTATCGCCAATGCCTTGAGAATTAGCGATCATTTGCATGGCCTCATAATAAACTTCACGCGAGACCAAATCATAAATATGTTTGCGAATAACTTCTGCGTCACTGCGCTGCGCTAACTGGTGTTCGGTTAATCCCAGACGCGCTAACGCTTCTTGCATACGCACTGGATCGCGCGTTGCTTTAGGATCTAATGTCATCCCGAGATGCGCTTCAACGGCTAATTCACGGAATGCGCGTGTCAAGGAAGTCATCTTACCTTCACTGCTTAAGTTGCGTCGCCCATTAATGCCGAAGCCACGATCCAACACTTCATTTAATAATTTAGTGCGTGCGACATTATCGGTTGGCGCTATTCCTCTGCTAGTGGCCAGGTGCTCAAACCAGGCATGCATATCGCGCACAGCGGCCAGCTCGCCATCGCTCCAGCCAGAAGTGGCCGCTAATAATAAATCTGCAAAATTTTTCGTCGCTGAATCATTTTTAAATGCGGTCCAATGCAGGGCCTCATTTTGTAAATAAGTTTGCCATGCATCTGACCCGGCTAAGCGCCCTTCGGTTGTTTGCCGTTTGACTTGATCGTTAAAGGTTTTTTCGCGATCAGGTGAGCTACGCAAATCATTTGCGGCGGCATTAATATCGGCGGCTAATTGCAATAAATCATTATTTTGGCGAATGGGTTTGAAGCGCGCTTCAGAGTCTGTTGGGTCGCTTGCGGCCAAGGGCCTTGCCGTAGAAAGATCACCGCGCGCATCAAATAAATATTTTAATGTTTTGGCAATAGCTTCCTGATTTGCTTCCGTTTTGGGCAGGTTGTGCATGGTTGTTAATAATTCACCGGCATTTTCCATAAACACAATCCAATTGCGTTGTGTCGCTGCAGTTTCAATTAATAAATTAAATAATTTTCCGCTGTCATGTCCAAGTAAGCCTTGCTCAAGGGGGCGCAAAGTAATTTTGGAAAAAATCACTAGCGAATCTAATAGATCACCACGCATGCTAACGTCAGTTTGATCGAGCAAGCTGGCCATGGCATGCAAACCTTTTGCGTCAAGCCGATTAACAACCTCAACAAGATTCTGCACCAATTGCACTTTATTAATTTTTGCATCCATGACCACATCAACCAGTGCGTGGAAGCTACTCGCAAAAGGCACTTGATGAGCTAGCTGTGCAAAGCCGTGCAAAACATTCGTAAATACATCGGGCGATAATTTTGCCAGCGCGGATTTTACGTTGCTATATTGTTCTGGCGATAAAGCCCCAAGTACGCGAATTAAATGTTCTGCGGTAGCCGCGGTATTTTCAGCGCCACCTAATTTGTAGAGAATGGTATGGAGTTCTTCGGAATTTGAAAAATGGCTAATAATCTGTGCGAGTGGAATAGGAGTTTCGGCTTGCGCGAGAATTTTATTAATGCGCAAAAATTCATTAACATCCGCTACATTAATTTTTCCATCGCTGGTTGCCGCGTGAATTAATGCCTGAAAATCTCCAGCATTTGTATGCTGTGAGTGTAATTCGTGTAAGCCTGTTAGTAATTCATGCAATGTTTCGCTGTGCATTTTAGGCCAGGCCGTGCGCGCACTGGCTTGTTGTGCTGGCGACAACCCATCCATCACATGAATTAATTGTTGGGTAAATTCAACTGCATTACCGGATTTATTTGCGCGTGATAAAAATGCACGGGCTATTTCTGGCTCGCTATTGGAAAGTCGAATTAAATGCGTTAATTGCTCGACGCTGAGTTGATTGGCCGCTGCCAAATGTTCACGGTTTAATCTACCCCCACTTGCTAGTTGGACATGCAATTCTGCGCGCAATTCTTCTTCTGTTTTAACGTGAGAAGTTGTTTCAGGCTCTTTACTGAATAAGCGTGAAGGTTGGTCGAGCCATTGTGGTCGCTCACTAAATCCGGCTTTAATATTGGCAATATCCAGCGCATCCATTCCGCCCACTTCCGCGCCGCGGCGCGTTAAATTTTCATAGGCATTTTTTACTTGTGCAAGATGTTGCTCCAACTCGTGTTGCTGATTTGGATTGTTGGTATTGTTTAATTCGTTTTCCAGTGCGCGAATCAAATGCGTTTGTGCATCTAATTCCAGCACTACTTTATTGCGATACAACGTAATTTGTTGCTCTAGCGGCAAGCTATCCCACTGCGCCATGGTGCGCTCGTCGAGGGGCCCAATATGTTTTGCCCAATGCGGATCTTGAGCCTGTAATGCATGAATACCTTCTTCGCGTAATGCGCGCGGATTCGCGCCTTCACGCACAATAACTACCGCTTCACCGTTGATGATAAGTGTAACTGCCTGGCCTTTTTGCGAACGTGTAAATGCAGCAAATTCCTCAGCGGGCAGTACCATAATGCGCGTGTGTTCGATCTTACTTTGTTGCTCGGCGGGTATAGCGCTTAACAAATGTCTGCGCATATCCGCCGTCTGCGCTTCAGTTGCAAGTTCAGCTGGTACATGTTTAACCGCTTGCTCGAGAGCTTGACTGAGAATATGTATATCGACGCCCGGTGTTTCGTGTTGCGCCATCGCAACCAAACGATTTTTTTCTGCGGGCGATAACACGCCATCCATTTGTCGTAAACGCAATTCCACCAACGCTGCTTCAGGTAAGGCTGAAAGTGTACCGCGTAATTCTTCTGGCACATGGGTCATGCGCTCTTCGCGCGCAATGCGTCGTGCAAGATTTTCGCTGGCCATGTGCGCGCGTACTTTGCTCGCGGCAGCGGCCATAAAACCATGGAATTGATCGCGCGTTAACTCAGGGTTAGCAACGCGAGCGACAGGGAAAAGGGAGTCTTGTTCCTGTGGTGTCCCGGGGTTACCCGCACGAATAAGTTTCTGTGCAAATGCGATTTCGGCATCACCCAGTTGAGCGAAAACATGCGCAGCTTCACCGGGTACCAGAGCAACAATTTGTTGCCGCCGTTCGATGGCACCTTTGCGCATCGTTTCTTGCATTTGTCTGGATGTGGTAACAGCAGAATGCAAATTATTTAAAAAAGTAAATTCATCTAAATGTGGATTTCGAGTTTTTGCTGCGCGCAACAAACCATCCGCCGTCGCAAAATTAAATTCTCCTGCTGCGATCATCGCCGCCGCATGACCAATTTCCGTTTCGGATAAATGTTGCAAGCCATCCAAATGTGCATTGTCGAGTGCGAGCCTAATACCGTCATTTAAATGTGAGCCCAACTGTGCTCGCAGATGTTGTTGCTGTGCGCTATTGATGTCGGTATAGGGTTGATGAATATTGCGTCCGGCAATAACAATATTAAATTGATCAATCAGCTGTTGCCCAATGAGCCCCGGCACTTTTCCGGCTAATTCGCGCAAATACTTCATGCTGTCAGCTTGCTGGGTAGCATCACCCATGGTGCCGCGGCCCAGCATATTCACTAAATTCTGTAACGAATCAGCATCCAGAGCGGCTACATGTTCGCGCAATCCTGGGGGGATGCGCCCGAGTAAATCATGGCCGCGATTCACTTCGCTCTGCAGGTGACTAACGCCTTGGTCGTAATGCATTTCGCCCGCAGAAATCGCAAACAAGCGCAGCGTTTTTAAATCCGATTCACTTACATTGCCATTGCGGCGCGCAGTTTCCAGCATCTGATGATAATTTGCTTTGTGCATACTGGTGATGGCGCCGCGCGCGGTGCTGGTCATCATTTCACGCAAACCGACCAAGCCAATATGGCGCAGTGCATCGCCAAAACTGCCGTGATAATTGCCTTGCGCGTAATCCACTAATAAGCCGGCGCTTTCGCCCACCATTCCACTTAATGTATTGCTGATACCTTCACGCAACATCTCACTGCCGCGCGGGCCGATGCGCGCAGCAAGGCGCTGCATCGGCGTCAATCTGGTTGGGTCTGCTTTGGAAAGATCCATTTTGGCATTGAGGCCATGGGTGATGCCTTCCGAAATACCCGTGGTTACTGCCGAGACAACTGCGCCGCGAATAGCACCATTGGCGACGCGCTCCAAGCCTGCACCCAAACCATCTTTCCAGGTTTCATCCTGAATCGCCGTTGAAGCCGCGCTGCTAATCGCCCCGACTATGGCTTCACGCACTACGGCGGCGGCAATCCTGCTGCCTAAGGCTTTCTCCATGGACATACCAACCCGCGCCAGTCTGCCCATGATGCCGCCGGCTTCTGCTGTCACCAGGCCGCCACCTAAAGCGCCGCCAAAACCCGCTGTGGCCGCTTCGATGGCGGTAGTAGCAACATCGGTCGCAGCCTCTTCCCAACCATAACGCCCACCACGCATACCGGCTTTAACGGCGATAGTAGCTGCACCGGCAAGCACTGCAGTGATAATCCCGGCTGCAACCAGGTTGACGCCGGGAATACACATGATGACAAGGGTTGCCAGCAGCGCGAGTACGGTGATGCCCGTTGTGAGTGCGGCTTCCTGACGGTCAATTTCAGCCTTGTAGGCAGTGGCGGCATAACCAATATTGGCGGAATGGCTTTGTAGCAGAGTCACATCGCCACGGAAATTGTGGTGGTCATCAAAGGCCGCGGTAGAAACTTCACTATTGATGCTACCGTCAGCATTAAAAATCGCGCTTGGGTCAGCATCAAAACGGCCTGCGAGGTCGGGGTTGCGGCGCACGGCTTCGGCAAGAATAGTGCGCGCGAGATCTGCCCGGCTACCATCCAGAAAGCGTTGCTCGTCGGTGCCGCGCATGGAGTGATCGGCGATAAAACCGGTTCCGCGCACGCGCTGTTGGTCGTAACGCAAGTTGGAAATAGCGATGCGGTCGAGATCATTCTCGGGATTGCCCATGGCTGAGACCTCCAGCTCCATGGCCAAATCGCCTGAGGTTTCTGAGCCGAAATCTGAAAACCAGCCGCCTCCAGGGGCAGTGTGTTGACCTCGTCCTGCATGCAGCCCGAGCATGGCTTCCATGCTGCCGCCACGTTCTTCGTGCCAGCGGGCATTGGCTGCATCAATTTCAGCGTGAGAGCGGTCGGCATAAGCGTGGCGCAATAAATCCTCATGAGTACCTAAACCATCTGTCGCGAGGGCGACGCTTGCATCCAGACTAGCGCGCCCGGAAGTCATCATTTCTTCGCCGTAGCGCCTATGGCTAGGGTTGTGGGTAATCCCGAGACGATCACCCAGTGTTTGGGTGTTAGCAAACAGGTCGCCAACTTGATTGCGCATCCAGGCTTCGGCACGTGCCGGGTCACTAGCAACATCTGCAGGTGCACCCAGCCCGCGCGCCATAGCTTGTAAACGTTGACGATGGTTGGCTCGTTCCGTTACCAATAAGCGGGCTGCTCGCGAGCGTGCTAGTGGGGTGGCGGCGGGATCTGTAGATTCACGCTCCAACCGTGCCAACTCACGGTTTTCAAGTGCATCGGTCAGGCGTGTTTGGGTGGTTTCAGAAGGGCCAAAAGTATCTTGGCGGGCGCGGTTGATTTCATATACGCCGCGGGCAGACCTAGCTTCATTACTGTCACTGCCGCTGTGTATTGAGGCCGCAATAAAGTTGTGGGCGCCGGTGGACATTTTAATTGCTTCGGGGTGCGCGGTAATAAGCGGCCCTGCGCCAATGAGCCCTGCTGGATTGAAGTCCAGTATCGCCGCTACGTGCCCCTGGGAAGCATAATTAACCAATGTATTTTCGGCTTCGGCTGCGCCAATGTCATTGGCCCGACGATGCGCCGGATCGGTCAATGAAGCGAATTCCCGATAGACTTGGGTACTGCTGCTGCGTAGCTCTGCGGATGTGCGAGTCAGTGCAAACGCATTTTCCACCGCGAGTTCTTGGCGCAACATGCTATCCATATTGGCGATGGCATCAACTCGTGCTTGATCGGAGCGGCTTTGCGCTTCTTCGGCACTAAAAATCCATCCCCATTGCCCCTGCTTGCGGCCATTATCTAGAGCTTCGCGAGTGCGTGCCGCTACGGCTCGTTCACGGGTGATATCCAGATAGGCGGTGGCAACTACTGCTTGATGTTCGTTTAAGCCATTGGTGAGCGCATCCCGGGTTGCGCTGATTTGACTGGTACTCAGTGTCGTGTGTTCTTCTCTGCTCATGCCTTGTAGTGCAGATTCGCGCGCAGCACGGTTGTAATCAAACCAGCCGGTTGAGTTGTTGGCGATATCGAGACGGGCGTCGGCACGTACTTCGGCGCTCGTATTAAATAAATCGAGGGCGTTGGTTTCTTCGGGGTCACTTAATCTATCGCGAATTCGCCCGCGCAAGGAGCCGTGATGTTGCTGTATCTCGAAGACTTCCTCCAGCGCGAGCACGCCCGGCCACATGAGGTTGCCGAGCTGTTGGATAACAACATCCTCATCGGCATCGGTTGAGTAGAGATAAACCCCTAAGGCGATAGGGCTTACTAAGCCCCAACCAATTGCTGAACCGGTGGAGCGTTCCGGCATAGCATTATCAAGTGCAGTGGAGCGATCATTTAAATCGCCTTTGGCCGTTTGCATGGGTGAAATCAAAGGGCCTTCCGTGGATTCCTGACGCATGGCTTCCACATAACCACCAAGCTGCTGGAATTGCGATTGTTCAGCGCTACTGATATTGCCGTTAAGGTAACTCACGGCAACTGAGTCAATACGGTCTAGCCCCGGGCCTGCGGTGCCATGAATGGATTTGTTGATTTGTTCGGCGTTATGGCTGGCATAAGTTTGCGCAGCCGTCATACAGGCCTCAGCACCCAAGCGTGATGCGCCGGTCATCTGCATCACAAACAATTCCATATCAAAGCTGGTTTGGGTGACTACATCCTGCACGCTGTCGATACTGCTGGCGGCTGATTTTAATAACCCATCGGCTTGTTGTTTTTTCACATCCTCCATTTGCGCAATGGTGGCGAGTGATTGCTCTTTTCCCATAGCCACATGCTGCGCCAGCAGCACGGCGGCATTCTTGCGTGCGAGCATAAGTTTAGGGACTATTTCGCGTGCATCGAGAAACTGGCCGGGGGGCAAGAGTGCATTTAATCTATCCACTAAATCGCGATAGGCTTCTGCCATAGGTACGGCAGTATTGTTCAGCGTAACTTCTGTCGCCGCCGCTTGTTTACGCAAGCCTTTCGCGGCCTTGCGCCCTGCTTTCCAGATATTACCGGTGAGCGTATCGCGCAAATCCCGATTGAGATATTCACTTGCTAGTGCAGCTTTCTGGGTGATGGTGTTGCTGGCTTGTTCATGGGCGAGCTGTACCTCGGTTTTTTGCTCTTGCGCTTCCCGCTCATGTGCGGTTTGCACGTGCGATTGATCCTGTGCATGGTGGCGTGACACAGGCGTCGTCAGCCCCAACAACATGATCATGAACTCGGCATTGGTGGCGGGGGTGTTGAGGCTGTCTGCCTTGGTGCTAGCGTCCTGTATCAATTGGGTTTCGGTGCGGTTTTCGTTGCCATCGAGAACCGGGGTGGCACGCAAGCGATAATAGTTGGCCGACTGATCGCCTTCTACGCCCACAACATGTGACTTGGTGTCAATAAACGAAAGCAGGTTTGTGCGTGCTTCGGGCATTATATGATAAGTAGGAGTTAGCGAGCAGACTTGCGGCGCAGGTGGTGGATCATCGCCACTAACGACGGTCGATGGCGGTGGCGCTAAACGGCCAACTTCTCCTAACGTCGGTATGAAAAGCATTTTTATTTGGGCTTCTGCTTTTTTCGCACTAAAACGCGCTGTAGCCGTAGTGTTTAATTCAGTGATGGCGGCCGAACCTGCCGTCAAATCCGCCACAATTTGTATGTTGGTGGCATTGCGATTAGCGTCGAGCGCATCTCCTGTTAGCAAAGTACAGCCGGCGAGATAATCATTTCGTTCTGTAGCTGCGGCACCTACGTCAGCGATGGAGCGGTTGATGGCGTGATTAATCTGGGCTACCGCTTGGGCGGTTACCTTCATTATTTCGTCGGCCATATCCTCAATGGAGATGCGTGTATCTTTGGCTAAATTGCCAATTTGCCAGACCATGCGACGCTGCGCATCGCGTGCAGCTTGCGCTACTTGCTCAACGGCTTGACGAACCTGGGCATGATGTTGCTCGGGTGGTGAGCTGGTACGTTTGATAATTTCATTGCGCCGCTGAATTGCTTGCGGTGGCGGACTGGCGACAAACGGCGTACGAATCGGAGCCATGCGCGGTAATTTGGTGACCAGCGCTTCTATGCCTTCGTCCTCTTCGTGATTACCTCCGGCACCTGCAGGTGCTGCTTGTGTGTCTTCGCCCGCATCGGCGGTTTCTTCCTCTTCTTCACAGGTCAGCGTTTCTTCACTAGCACCAGAAGCTTCACTGGCATCCGCAGACTCACTGGTGGCGCTATCTTCCGCACTTGAACTTTCTTCAGCAGATGCTTCTTCAGTGGATGCAGCAGATTCACATGATGCATCGCCACCAGTGGCGTCGTTAGCGGCTTCCGGCATGCTAGCTTCGGTGGACGTTTCTGGCGGAGTTTCCGAGGCATCAATGGGTGCTTCACTAATTTCACTGCTGAGCGCTTCGCAATAGCTACTTTGATCTGCGGCTATGGAAGAATAATTAGGCGGTATTTCACCGAGTGAAGCGCTGGTGCTCATGTACACAGGTGGCACGACACTCATTTCAGCCGTTGAGTCCGCCACGGGCTCAGGGCGGCTAATCACCAACGAAGATGATTCCGATGAGTAGCTAGCAGTGGCGGCAACGGGATTAGTCATGGGTTTAGTGCTTGCTAGTGCCCGCAGCGCCTGCCATCAAATAGGGTGTCAGGTAGCGGAAGATTTTGGGTAACCAGCACCAGTGATCATCAAGCCAGACCAAGCCGTCATAGCTGACTGTTGCTCCCGGGTGCATCAGTTTCCAGCACATCCAGATGCGTTTAGGTGTCATCCAGCCAGCGATATCGCGGTAGCCACCGGGGAATTTGTCGCTGAGCATATTGGGCCAGCGCAACAAACCTGCCGGGCTTGCAACTACCTGGATATTCACATCGTTGGCTACGGCTGCAAAACGCAAATTCGGGTCGGTATAGATCGCGTGTACTGCTTGTTCGGCGGCATCCACCAGAATGGGATCAAACAGTTGTTCAAGATCAGCGCGGCTGGGCTTGAGGCTTTGTACAAAATCGGGGTCATTCAGCCGACGAATTAATGCGGGCGCGGCTTCAGACATTATTTTCATTTGTACCAGCAGTTCCGTGCGCGCCTTGTTTATACGTTCTAATTTGCTACAGACTTCTTGTGCTTGCTCTGCCAAAACAGGTTCGGCGTCTTTGGTTAGCTTGCGTGCAACCTCAATTAAATCTACCCGCTCAGTTTCTTGCGCCGCCCACAAACCCAAAAAGCGCTCGCGAATATCATCAGAAGCAAATAGTTTTTCGATGGCATCGGGGCTTAACAGCGGCAACTGGTTTACTACGGCTTTGCGCAGTGCCGGCGGCAAAGTTGCAACCTCCAACACTCGCATTTTTACAACGGGGTTGAAGGTATAAACCACAAAGGGTTTGTTGCCCGCCCAGCTCCAGGTAGCAACTTCCGGTTCAGCATAAATGAGTGGTGGAGCAGCCATATCCATTGGGTCGCGTTGCCAGCCGAGTTGTGCCAGAACCCGTGCAATATCGGCAAATGGACATTGCGGTTGCACAATAAGGATTTGATCTAGTGGTATTGATGACATAGTTATTCCTGAAGTTGTTCTTGGGATTATTTCTGGAGTGACCGGTGACTTACTCACCGCTAGCTGTTGTTAATCCTTCCAATTTTTTCGGCAAATCTCGCCCTTGTTTGCGATATTCCGCACGCAAACCTTCTAATAAATTAGCGTTGGTAATGCTATGGCCGTTGGCATAAACCGCAGCGGTTAATACTACGTTGCGCAACTGGCCTCCGGCCAAATCGCAGATGCTGGCAAGATGGCGATACACGGTTTCGCCGGGGCCGCGTTCACCCAGGTGGCTGCGCCATAGATGTAAGCGCTCTTCAAAACCGGGTAAGGGGAATTCGACAATCGTATCTATGCGCCGAGTAAATGCGTTGTCGATACGTTCGCGGCTGTTGGTCGTGAGAATGACAATACCGGTATGGGTTTCAATGCGCGTGAGCAAAAAGTTAGTCAGCATATTGGCAAAACGCTCTCCGTTTTCCTGGCCTTCGCCACGCTTACCGAAGAGTGCATCTGCTTCGTCAAAGAGCAAAATCACATCGTTTGCGGCGGCATGATCCAGTAATTGCGCGAGATTCTTTTCTGACTCGCCGATGTATTTATTCATGACGGCCGATAAATCCACGCGATACAAAGGTGCACCTAGCTGCGTGGCTATGTAGCTGGCAGCCAGAGTTTTACCGGTGCCGCTTTCCCCCACAAACAACGCGCGAACGCCGGGGTTGGGGGTCACTTTTAAGGTGTCGCCAAGATCATTCCACAGCGCCTCGCGTTTGCAGGCGCGCAGCACTATGGCGTTTAAAGCTTGCTCCACCATCAGTGGCAACACTAAAGTGTGAGCACTTACTTCGCGCGCGACCGGCTGTGCCAGTAAGCGCAGCTTATCAGCCCCTAATTTGCGACGCGCCTCAGCAATATGAGATAAGGCAAGGGGTTGCTGTTGGCGCTGGGCTAATTGTTGTGCGTGTTCGGCAATCAATTGAATTGACCGCGCACTTAATAGCGCACTGGCTGAGAGTTGTTGGATTAAATCGGGTGATTCATTGCCGATGGCGCGCGACCATAAAAGATAACGTTCATGTTGCTGCGGTGTTTCAAGTATTACTTCAAGCGTATCGCCTTCGACGGCGCCGTCGCTACCCAAAATCATCACAGCCAGGCTTTGATGCGCTGTACCTGTGTTGGGGAAACGCAGGGCATCTGCCGGTGCAAGTTGTGGGCGAACAACGGGAAGCCAGCAAGCATAGTGACAGGCCAAGCTAAATACCGGCTGATTACGCCAAACATCGAGCGGTGTATTGATAGCGGTTAAGCCAAGTGCGCTGGCCAAGCGTTGGCTAAATAAGCCACGCCCGGTGTGAGGATTACCGCGCACTACTACACCGTTAAAGACAGTGCCAGATGCTTTATGTCGGTTAAGTACAGCCGCTAAGAGTGGGATTTCGGCTAAGGCGGATGGCGGTAGTAACCACTCATCGTACGCGTTAGCTTTCTGCAATTGACACTGTGGCCAGTGGCCGGGGCGACCGAGCAGGATGGACCAAAATAAAGAGTTAACGGCAAGGCGTTGCAACGGCAGTGGCGCATCGGTACTTAATAGCTCTATCGCTCGCGCAGTCACCAAGGGTTGTTCACTAATATCCAATGGGTTGTGGCTGTGGGGTTCAGAAAAGAGGCTATCCAGAATTGCGCAGAGTAAATGTACGCAAGGGCGCGGGGCTTTATCCGGCGCCTGTAACTCGGCAATGGCAAGGTTCACCAAATGGCTGGTTTCCACCAATCCCACCAGCGCAAAAATGTAGAGTTGCGCTGGGCTTAAACAATAATCTTCGGCCAACCGTAACAAGGGTAAACCGGGGCTGAGTTGGGTTGCGCGTTCTGACTTTGTTTCAAGTTTTTGTGCAGATTTTTCTGCGGCCCACAAACTCTGCCAACGCTGGTTAGCGGTCGCCCAGTCCAAGCCATCTGCTGAGCCTGAAGCATGTCGCACGCGATTATGCATCAAGCTGTAAATGCCATTATCGGTAGGCAAGGCCTTTCGCCAAAATGCGAGTAAGCCGCTATAAACCCAGGTTTCCAGGTCATCTATCCAGTGTTGAGTTTTACTTAATGAGTCTGTAACCGCCTTCAGTTGTGGTTTATTGGGCATCATCCTCTCCTTTTTCTGAAGAGCCTTCTTGCTTTTTTTCTGAAGAGCCTTTCGGCTTCTTTTCCAAAGAGTCTTTCGGCTTCGCTTCCCTCGGAATGGTATGAATCGCTCCAAAATTGAGCGATTCGCTGTAGTGAAAGGTGACTACTCGTCCTAACCAAGGTGCCCAGCCGGGGTTTACGTCCAGGCCGGCAAGGCGGATATCCAGACGCACGGCATTGAGCGAATAAAATACGTCAATGTGGCTCGCGTCGGCGGTTACTTGCGCCCAGCAGGTCAACAGACTTTTATCTTGCCAAAACCTTTTCCCCGCCAGACGTTGTTCAAGTTGTGCAAATAGGTTTTGAGCTTGAGGCGATGGGGGTGTTTCAAGCAGCTCGGCAGGATTATTGCAGCCGATAATCTGG
Source organism: Gammaproteobacteria bacterium (assembly GCA_025362015.1). GTDB lineage: Bacteria > Pseudomonadota > Gammaproteobacteria > Pseudomonadales > Cellvibrionaceae > Cellvibrio. Next base: position 23,089 of record JANYIO010000123.1, read on the forward strand.
GCGATAAATCGCAACAGCGGTTGATCAAGTTCAATGCCCTCACGTTCAGCTAACAGGCGCGCGCAATCCAATAGCCATAACCAGCCGCTGGCTAGAGTCGGTGATAGCGTGTCCAGTGATTGTGTGGCCAAAAGCCCGGTGGTTAATAGCGGTCGCAAGGCATTAATGAGGTAGAAAAAGCCACCTGACTGAGTAATGAAGTTCGGATTTACTATCCTGCTAATAGGTGGAATTTTTGGGTTATCTTCGTCAATTGTGTCGCTATGTTGCTGAAGAAGAGTCGCTACATTTTGGCTGACATTAGTGGGCAGCAAAAAAGGTGCATCTGGTGGCGCAACAGGATTATTTTCGCGCAGACTAACAACACCCATATCAAGCTGTGCGTGGCTGGCCTTGCTGTTGGTTTTAGCTTCAGGATTCCGAACTGCTGAATCAACCAATACGGGTGCCTGCTGCGGTGTAGGAGTTGCTAACTGTGACGGTGCAGCTTCGTCAGCGGTTGCCGTTGTGGGTAAATCAAATGGCTTATATGCAAGTCGCGCCTGCAGATTTAGGTCGCGCTCAAGGCCAGATTTTGGCTGCAAATGTTGGATAAAAGCAGTCACTACTGCTTTTGGGCTGCGCATCACCAGTAAGGGGCAGTGACTAATACCACTGATCAATGCTGCGAGTTGCCAGCGTTGATCGCCTTCTGGCAGGGGCTCTAGTACCGGTAACCAACGGGCAAACAGTGCAGTTTGCTGCTGAAATTGGCGGGTAGCGGCGTGCTGCAATTGTTGTTCGACAGGCGAATTAATATCCAGGATATGCGCGCTATTCGCATTGTTTGCAATGGTACTGACGGCAATTCCATAATGCTGCGCCAGTTGTTTGACGATGGTGGCCGCGGTGGAGGAAGAAAGCATTCGCCACACCAAACGCAATTGCCCAATGGCCGCTAAGTGTTCGACAACGGCAGGTAATACGGCAAGGTTTTCACACAGCAATTGTGCGATCGCCTGCTCACGGCTTGCGGGCAGTAAATAGCTCCAGCGCTGCCAATACCATTTGCCGGCAGCTTGCCCAAGGCCGAGATCGCGCAGCAAAAAAACCAACAATTCTGGCAGTGACGCAAAGCGCACAGCTGCGGCATTGTTGTTGGCATTGCTGCCAGCCACCGCGTGCGTTAGCAAACTATCAAGTTGTTCCGCACTTTGTTGCCGCAAGGATTGTGGTTTTCCGCTTACCCGTAACTCACGCACCATCACCCACGCATTCTGCGCACTTGCAGGCAATTGCAGCGGCCAACTGGCTTGCTCCAGTTCTCGCGCCAAGGTCAGTGCTGTGCGTTTATCGCCCCGCACTCGCAGCCGTGCTATCGCAATATCTTGAGCACCTTGATGTTGTAGGCTTGTCACCTTAGCTCCTCTTTAACGCATCAGCAGAGTTGTGGCTTTACTGGCCACCACTCTGAATTGCGTGGTTACCAAGGCATCTTTTTGGGTGACCTGGGTAATTTTGGCGAGCGTGCCTTTGTCATCGTGATCGTCCACGTTAAGCAGCGCTATCACCCGTTGCTGCGTATCCAATAACTGTAAAACAGTACCTACTTTCGGCGGCCGATTAAGCTGAACGCGCAAGGGCTCGCCCAAAGTTAAACGCCGTGGTGGCACCTGCACAGCACCGTGAATAATTTCGGCTGGGTCACCGAGTGACGCGTGAATCAAGGCCGCGCGAATCATATTGCGCATAGCGCTACGCGCTACGGCCGAAGCATCGCCATCCAATTGCCGGAACCACCAGGCAATAAGTTCCGAAAGTGTGCGGGTGGAGTTGAAATCTTCACGCTCAGCGCGTTCCAGTCCTGGCCAAAGCTCAACACGCTCCACGCTTAGGCGGTCATCCTCCGCCAACTGCGCCCATTGCAAACGAATCGAAGGTGCCAAGTCATTCAGTTTTTCCAACATACAGACGAGGGCTTGCTCTAAACGGTTGTGCAAGGTTTGGGCATTTTTTTGTAAAACGCCGCGCGTGCCGCCCAGTAAATCGGCCAGTGAAAGCACTTTTACTGCCAGATCCTGGCGGTTTTTGCTGGAGGCAATAGCAACCGGCAGAACGGCTTGCGCCATGAAATTCAGGGTTGCCTGGGTTTGGATACGGATGCCAAACAAGCTCACATTCACTTGTGATTTGGTGGCATTTTGCGTAGTAGCCGCAGCTTGTTTAGTGGTTTTGCTGTACAGGCGTGTTTGACGCAGATTGCCGATATAGTCGAGCTTGTCTGCGGTGGGAATCTGGATTTTAAATTCGCGCAGTGCCGCCCAATCGTTCATGGGGATTTCCAGCACTGTATCAAAAAAATCATCCATATCGTCGGGCAAATCGGGTTCTTCGTCAGTATCGCAACCCGGCACTATATCGCTCGATTTGCCATAGCGCAGCAGTAGTGGATCGGCCAGTGGTAAACCGATTGGCGTTTGGCATACACGTAAAAAATATAACCCTTTTACACCGGTCGTGAGTACGCGAGTTCGCTCCTGATCGAGTTTAAAAACATCCAGCCAATCATCATCCAGCAAGCGTTGCACTACGCCATAATCACCTAAATATTCAATCCGGCGTTTATCGATTCCAGCAAGCTGTTCAGTGCCAGCGCGGATCAATGCAACGAGTTTTTCAATTTCAGTTTCTTTGCGAATACGCGCGCGTAATTTGAGAGAAAGCTCCGCTTCAAGGCGCACATAGCGCGCTTCCATATAAGCAATTTGGTGAACCAATATTTTGCCGAGAATAAACAAAGCTTCATAAAGTTTTGGAGCAATTTCTTCACTAGCCGCGACTGCTGTATCTTGAATGGCTTGATAAGTTTGCGGTGTGCCGTATTTTTTTAATTCGTTTTTAATAGTGGCCGCGTCAGATTTATCAAACAGGCCATTAATTGTCGTCATTAAATTGTTAAAACCATTAATGGCTTTTTTGTATTCCTGAGTTTCCGGACGAATATGTTCGAGCACACCAAATTGAAATTCTTTGGCGGTAAAAGAAGGTTTGGTTAATGCTTGTTTAGGAATTTGCGTAATTTTATCTAAACGTAAATTGTCCATATTAAATTGCATCGCTGAAAATACATTCGGCGATTGATGCAATGCAGAGCTAATGGTGAAACTTTTACTCGCATTGCTAGTGATGGAATTGCCAATATTAGAAGTGATAACGCCAAGTGCGACTTCATTAAATAATGGCATTGCCACCAAAGGTGCTGTGGCTTTTTCTGCAGCCTCAGCAATAGCAGGAGCCGCCGTAGGAAGTTTAATACTGCTTGCTTTCAAGGTGGTAAATGGCAGCCAACGTGCAACTTGCAAACCAGAACCATCGCCCGCAACACCGCCTGCCAACGCGGATAAGGACACAGTTTGACTATCCAATTGTTGACGTTGCAAGAGTAGGAAATCGCGCGTTTTTTCCACGCGGGATTGCAGCGCCCGGATTTGGTGATCAATCCGCTCCAGATCAACCCGCGCAACAGCGTATTGAACAACAACGCCATCTTCATTCAAAGGAATAACCGGTTTAGGCAATACGGGGTTAGTACCTTGTCCCCACTGTTGGTAAAACGTTGGAAATGGCGGCGCGCCCAAACTGTAAGGGTAGAGTGGATTATTGAGTGAATCCACGCCGATTTCGGTGCGCGATTCGGTGATCACTTGTGTAAAAAAATTCTGTGGTAATTGTGGCGAATCTACCGGCGTAGGTAAGCCCAATGATTTGAGTGTTACGCCATCCAGCAGCGTTTCCGGACGCAAATTATAAAGATAATTAAACTGGCGTTTCCAGGTCGCCCACATATCGTAAGCGCGTGCGAAAAAGCGGAATAAATCGCTAATCAGCTGAGCATCAGTTTGCGGTATATCCAGTAAATCCGGTTTGTAATCCGGCTCATTGACGGCCAGTAATAAACGCAGGCGATCGCCCACGGCTTGGCGTAAATCCACGACGCGCCGAGGTAAATTATGCTCAAGAAGTGCAGTTACGGCCTCTTCGGGCACTGGCACCATATCCACTGCGACATAGTATGGTAACCAGGCAATGCTCGGTGCCACCGTGTGTGACGCGATGTTTTTTATCAGCTCAATCGGCAACTCCCCCGCGGCGGGTAAAAAATCTAAATGCAAATTGGCCGCAAGGTAATCACTAATGCTGAGCGTTGTTTGATTTGCCGCGGCTAAACGCAAGCGGCGAAAAGCTTCGCGAGTTTGGTTTAGCAGTACCTGGTAACCGCTATGTTCGATGGCTTCGTAGCGACCAACACCCGCAGAAAACCAGTTAACAGAATAAATGGGGGGATTACCGGTATTCGTTTCTTTGTTCTGAATGGCCAATAACCCGAGTGGAACGGAATTACTCCAGGATTGTAAAAACTCCAACTCAACATGGTTGGCCGCAACCCAGTTTTCTACTAGTTCGCGATTGGCGGTGGTCGCGTTGGCACTCATCGCCAGGCGTTTAAGGCTCAAACTGCCCACTACCAACAAGCGCGCATCACGGGTGGGATCAAACTCGGTGCGCTGTTCCGGTTGAATACTTTGGTCGGCATCCACATAGCGACTGGAGCGCATTAATGTCAGGTAAAAAATGCCCTCCGCACTCTCTGCATGGGTTTGTTGCAGGTAGTCTTCGATCAGTGTCATCCAGGTTTCGCGCAAGGGATAATAGAGGCCAAGGGTTTGACCATTACCTGCTACTGCAAGCCCGGGATTAACTGTAAACCCTTCACCGACACTACCTAAATCGGTACTGCGAACGTCCAACCCCTGCACAATACCGGGCTGGAATCCGGCCAATAAGGTTGCCATGCGGCGGTCGGTATAGGCTTGCTGGCGGTCAAACTCTTCTTCGCCCATATGGCGACCAGCAAACAAATTAAGCCGTTCCAAATCGCTATGACTGGGGATGACGGGTGTTAGCAAAATTCCACTCATGATGCTTACCTGTTCGCAAAAATTTTATTCGTAGGTTGGGCTGAGTTTGCGAAGCCCAACATGACCTTGTTGCCACCTGAGACGAATTGTTGGGCTTTGCAGCCCAACCTACATTGGGAATCCGCAAGCATTAGGAATCCGCAAGCTTCGCCCAAGCGTCAAGTAGCGTGTTATCAAACCCAAAATCACTACCCACTTTGTTGACTAATTTACCGGTATTCAGATCTGCAAATTCGGGGTTCTGAAGTTGATCAACAAACTTTGCCAGGGCATTTTCTTTTGCCGCTAATGCGAGCAAGGTTGGCCAGACGACTTTGTCGTAGCTGCGTTCAATGCGTATCAGTGCATTAGCAACTAACTGGGTGGCTAGTGCATCGTCGCCAAATTTTTGGACGATGGTTTTGATGGCATCTACCGCATCATTGTCCTCACTGGGACGCAATTGCGTGAGCTGCTTGAGATTAATGCGATTGAGAAAGGCACCGTCTTCGTTTTGTAGTAAACCGCCGTCCGCAGGGGTTGGAATCTCAATGGCCGGTGGTGGCGGGGGCAAATGGACACCTTGTGCCAGAACTATGCTACTTAAGCGGGTTTCAGCGGCGCGTAAGGGTCTGCGTATGTAGAACAAATCGTCACTACCAATACGATCCCAAATACTTTGCCAGGTATTTTTATCCGTATCTAATTCATGCACGGGTGGTTGCGGGTAAAGCCGCAAGCGCAGTAAATCCTGCGCCGGTAAAAGTCTGGTTTGTGTATCCAGAGGGCGCTCCAGCCGCTGTGCAAACTGTCCGTAAAGTGCATTAGACAAAGGTGCTAATACGATGATGTCGATGGGCTCACCCGAGCTCAAATCAATTGGCGGTAGCGCCATAGATTCTGCGCGTAATAATTCAATGTCAGAAACGCGCACAGGTGCGGTCCAGATATTGAAGTTTTTAGGGAAATAACCCTGACGCCCGGTCACGGGGTTGATCGCATCTTTAGGCAGCGAGCCTACTGGCGGCAATAAGCGGAAATAATCGGCAGCAGCAAAGTCACCATTCAGCGAACTGTGCATGCGTTCAGCCAGTAAATCGGCCAATACATTTTCATAACGACGCGCTAAATCTTGCTGTAAATCCCCCGCTTTGTTGTAGGCCCGCAAAGGTTGGCGCAAGAGCTCTGCATCCAGCCATAAAGGTTTGCCATTAGTCACTGCAAGCACTCCGAGCGCCACGCCATCTTCCGGCACGAATCCGCCTGCGGTGTTATCCCCCAACCATTCGCGCAACAAATTAGCGCGTAGGCTAATGGAATTTTGCTGGCCAAATGCTTGCGGTAAGCGCATTAGAGAAAGCTGCACGCCTTCACTGATAACGTCATATTGATAAGCGCGGTTTGCGCTTAAATCGGTGGGGAATGCTTCGGCAACATCGGTACCCACCTCTGCGTAACTCACCACTACTACGTATAAGGCGCGGTCGAAACGGCGACTACTGCCATTGTTCAGCTCGAAAATAGTGGCGCGATCGCCGATATCAATATTGAGTTCGCGGGTAAGCTCGAGCACTCTGCCAGCGCGCGTTACGCCAATACCGGTTTTCACAGTAATAACGCCGTCGAGTGGGCTGAGGCTGATTTCCAAGCCGCGCAAGATGCCGTAACCCAGTGCTTGCCCCACTTCGCGCAAGCGGCCATCAAGATAAATTTGATCGCGGTTTAAATCTTCTGCTGTGAGCAGGCGGCTATCAAAATAATAAGAGCGGGTTAAACGCGGGTCCACATCGGCCACACGTTCCAAGCCATCTTTGGTGTTTACTTGTGTGCCTATGGGCATAAAACTTAGTTCAGTTGCCATCATGTTCTCCTGATAACTCTAATAAATCTGATAACTTTTGATAAATAAATGGATAAATAAGGTGTGCGGCTTATGTTTTTGTAGACAGATAGCCCAGCTGGCTTGCTGTGGTCAAAAATGGTCTTACCAAATTATTTACGCTCACGAGATTAGGGTTAGTTACCTGCTGGTTTTCGTTGGCATCAAGGATGCTATTCAAATCGGCGACCTGGATAGCAAGCCGCGCTAACAATATGCGCGAGCCTTGCTCCAATTGATCCGCTGCTAGTTGTGCGGTTAAGCCGGTATCCTCAAGTGCGTAAAGCAGGCGAGCATGGAGCTGCAATTGCGCGCCAGCTGCAACATTGGCAGTGGCTACGTCATCTAGATAAGTCGTTTCAGTAGCCGTTAGCGCACTCGGAGTGGCGTCGGCCACCGGGTCATGTGCAGCCCAGGGGGCATAGCGGGTTTCAGCTGAGGGTGGCAACTCCGGAATCAATTCCAGCAAAATACTGTCGGCCATACGGCTTGGTTCAACGGCATCGGTGCTTAGGTTTAATTTGCGCGCAAGGACCGGCTGCAAACCTACAGGTACTTCCTGATAGCGCACCGTAATTTTGAGCCAGAGCAAGTTGTTGACGTCGTCATATCCACCCTCCAGCTGAGTTGCGGTTTGCACTTTGAGCCAATCGCCAAGATCAATGGCATAGGCTTCATGGATAAAAACCTCGCGCCCTAAACCATCAATACCTACGCCCGGGCTAACCGTAAGTCGCGTAGTTATAGGAATATTATTAAGGGCAGTCGGCGGATCTATTGCGACCAGCATGCCAACCAAGGTGCCGTGCCCTTGCAGCCAATATTGGTGACGGTTGAGCCTGCGGCGATGGTAAGCCTGCTCGTCACGTGTAGCCTCCAGCCCTAATAACATACCGGCTTCATAGGCCACCCGACGCAGCGGTTGCGCAAAATCGGCATCCTCTAGCAGAGTGTCTGTGTCTTCAGCAAAGTTGGTCATGAATAGCTCCATTTACGCTTTATCAAATTAGGAAATCAGGTTTGCATTAACATCTCGTGGTGAAAACGCGGGGGGATTTTTTAACAACCCCTCGCGGCCTAAATAGGTATCATCCAAAATCACGGGCCGTGCTGCCGGTTGCCGCTCAAGGAAGGTATCAACGCCCAACAAGGGCGATAACCCAAGCACAAACGGATGATCGGTTTCGACTATTTTCCACACCAAATGCGCGGGCATTTGCTGCTCTAGCGTTGCCTGCACCACATCTTTCAAGCGGCGCGCATCGCCGTGCAATAACACCGTTACCTGGTTCGCGTAGCGATCAAAAAAGTCAGACACTATTTTTTTCTCTTGACCCTTGGCCAGCTCAGGAGCAAACAGTGCGAGAAAATCATATTTACCCTTTTCGGATAAGATGAGGCTGTCGCCGACAATACTGTTGCCGCTCATGCCAGTACCGAGTGTTAACGGATGCTGGTCATCGCTCATATCCACGCCCAAAATAGTCGCCATGGTGCGCCGCAAGCGGAAGTTTTCCACTAGCACCACCTGGCCGCGTGCAACCGCACCATCGGTAAGAATATCCAGCGCTAATTGCACGCCATATAAGCTGCCACGCCAGGTTTGCAGTTCGCCGGTCAGCGCCAGCCAGCGGCGGCGGCGCTCTTCAGGCCAATGTTCAGGCAATGTTTGCCCCAGTAGTTCACCCAGCCAAGGCAGGTTCTGGGTAGGGGTAAATTCAGGATTGATCAGCAATTCAGAGCGCGCGATTTGTCCCTCGAGTGGTGTCCACACAGCTTCAAAAGTAGCGAGCAGGCGTTCGCGTACATCAGCACCATTGGCTGGCAAGCTATCTAATGCCGGGTCGACCTCTTGTTCCTGACGGAAATGTTCCGGCAAGTAGGCTTCCTGATAGGAAAAGCGGGGGGTAATAAATTTTGAGCGCATGTATGGCGGGTGTGTGTCTGCCATCGCTTTCCATTTGTATCCGCAGCTGTAAATAGCGGCCGGTCATACGGCGCACTGGGCCGGAATCACGTTGTAGCAATAATTCAAACAGCCCGCGTTCATTGCGTTTGGCTTCAAGTAAGCCTTTACCAAACGGTTGGTCAGAACGATGGCTGCACCACACCCAGTCTGGCTGCACAATAAACGCTGCGGTTGCACGCTCCTCCGGTGAGTTGTAGGTTTTGGCGTGGATACGCAATTTACAGCCGAGGGGGATGCTGCCTTCAAGATACATGCGATGCCAAATTAAATTCGGTTGGCCGGAATCCAATTCTTGCGTCAGTGTTGCAATAGCCGATGTGAAATACAGTGGACGTTGCAGTGCATGTAATTCACGCGGGCGCACGGCAAAGCCCAGCGCTGCTTCTTCGCTACCGGCTTCGATGGCTGCTTGATAACGCAATATGTTGTCGCCACTGGCTAAAAATCGCGGAGCTGCCTGCGACAACATGGGGTAGCGCTCGCGAATTAACAGCGCTTCGCCATGGGCTTCATTACTAGCCTTAGCTTTATGCCACAGCAGTTGCACCACGCTGCAATCACGTTTTACATACTGACTATCGCCTGCTTCCTGGAGGGGTAACAGCGCTAAACGCCCGGCACTGGCAAGGCCAATATCCACGGCGAAAGGCACTTCGGTCACCACTTCATAGCGTTTGGCATTGCGGCGATTGGCACTTAGCGGCAAGGTGATAATGGCTTGTGTGCCTTCATCTGCCCCGCCTTCGTTGTAGGCCAACAGATAAAGCTGCTGCTCATCGCCACAAATGGCCAAGGGTTTTTCATCGGTTTTCAATAAGGGTAAATTCACATCAATCAAGGTGAATTGATTGATGATACGCAGTGGTCGCGGGTTAATCGCAACGGGTTCAAAGCGATCAATGCGCGGAACATAAGTATGCGGTAGTGGCTCGCCACTGCATTGAATGAGCAAGGTAGCACCCAGACACCAAATGGTTTTATCCGCTGCCACCCACGCCCGCAGAGGTTTTTCTGGCAGCTCAACCGCCGCCTGCCAGCGTTTCGCCAAATGAAATACTAAAAGCCCATGCTTGTTGGTTCCAACATCTGAATAACCGGCGGCAAGGCGGCCATCGGCACCCAGCGCCAAATCAGTAAAACTGCCGGTGATGGCATTAACGGGGTGTAAATCGCCATCTGCCAAGGGCAAATAACCACG
>JANYIO010000135.1 GCA_025362015.1 Gammaproteobacteria bacterium
TCCAGTCGATAGCTTCGTTATAAAATGCTTTGGGTAGCATGTCTTCCAGGATCGTAAGTGTTTCGCGCAATTCAGTGATGTTGTTGCTGACTAAATTTATATGACCAACTTTGCGGCCAGTGCGAACTTCTTTGCCATACCAATAAGTACGAGCAGCGGGCAGACTTAACCATTCTGGATTATAGTCAGTGCCAATTAAATTGATCATTACATTCTGACCAATAATTTGTGGCTGAGGAATCGCCAGATCAGCAGTGGCACGCAAGTGATATTCAAATTGGCTGATGCTGGCACCGGCTTGCGTCCAGTGGCCGGAGTTATGTACGCGCGGTGCAAGTTCGTTAATGAGTAATTGTTCACCTACACGAAAAGTTTCCATCGCCATTACACCCACATAGTCGAGTGCATTGAGCAGCTTGCCAAGCATAGTTTCAGCTTGTGTTTGAAGGTGTTGTAAGCGAGCTAGTGGCGCAACGGATGCGTAAAGAATACCGTTCAAATGTAAATTAAGTGTTAGTGGATAAAATACGCAATCGCCTGCGCGGTTACGTACACCAATAAGAGAAATTTCTTCATCAAAATTAATCGCTTGCTCGGCAATGGCTTCGCCTTGCCAATCGGCAGGAACTTCATCATCTTCAGTGCGCAACCAGTGCTGGCCTTTGCCATCGTAACCGCCGGTGCGACGTTTGAGTAAGACTCGTTCGCCGAGTTGGTCACACAATTCATTCGCATTAATGTCGCCAACAACATTACGCCAGGGCGCAGTCGCAAGGCCTAGTGAATCAATTAATTCTTTTTGGGTTTTACGATCCGCTAAACAGCCAAATATTTTTTTGTTGATAAAATGTGGATGTTGCGCGAGGGTTTGGGTGACCAAAGTATCTGGCCACTGTTCGCGCTCGGCGGTGATTAAATCATCTGGTTGCAATGTCGGTGCCGTTTTTTCATTGATATCTATGGGGCGCACGTCGAGCGCGAGTGGCATGCCCGCGTGTTGAAGCATGGCACCAAGTTGGCCTGCACCTAAAATCCAAATGCGTTGGTTAATGCTCATGAGTGATTGGCTCTAATTTAGCTGCGCTGATTAATCTATGCTGGGGTCTGGATTATCTAATACGGCTTGGGTTTGACTGTGACGAAAGTTGTCTAAACGTGTCGCCAATGTAGAGTCATTTAACGCCAGGATTTGGCAGGCCAACAGGCCGGCGTTAAACGCACCGGCATTACCAATGGCAAGTGTGCCCACTGCTATGCCTTTGGGCATCTGTACAATGGAGAGCAAACTATCCATACCATTCAAGGCTTTGCTTTGGACTGGCACTCCCAGCACCGGCAGGCGTGTATGGGCTGCGATCATGCCTGGTAAATGCGCCGCACCGCCAGCACCGGCAATAATAACAGCATAACCATTCGCTACCGCTGCTTCGGCAAATGCAGTTAATTTCTGCGGTGTGCGATGCGCTGAAACAACTTCAGTATGATACTCCACACCCATATTTTGCAGGATTTCAACAGCGGATTCCATGGTTGCCCAATCACTTTTGGAGCCCATAATTACGGCGACTTTACTAGTCATAACGTGTGTCCCAATATCAAAAATAAACCATCAAGAAAAGCCAATGGAAAAAGGGGCGCATATTACCATAAGCTTAGCGTTTTGCCGAAAGGTTGCGGGTGGAGTGAGTTGGTAGCAGAGAGAGTTCCCCTACACGAAGACCCTTGCTACAATTGCAACCGTTGTTTCTGGCGCCAAAATCATCTAATAGTACTCAATGTAAACTGGATCAGTTCTTATTAATAGGAAGTAGAAAATGCGTAGGAAAACTAGGAAAAACGTGGTTGTAGTGTCGTTAGTTATATTATGTGCGGCGGTTGGGTTACAGTTTAGAGCAAGCAAACAGAAAACAGTAGCCACTGCGCAACCCGTAGTCGCAGCTCCACAAATGATAGCGGCGGTAGAGCCCACCGCAGTGAATCGCAATTCATTTGCAGATGTTGAAGCACGTAGAGAGCAGGAGTTAGAAGATAAAAGGAATGCGGATGAGCTCGCTAAGCAGCAAAGCAAGAAGGGAAAAAGTGTTGAATGTTTATTTTGGAAGCAACAAAAACAAACTTCAAGTGCTGCAAATATAGATGAAAAAATAGAGAAATTTTGTAATATATAATTGTTAACGACTCAATCTGAGTTGCGTATTTAATTACCAGCCGCTGTTGAAAATGTAATGCTGTGCATTGCATCTAGCGGTTGTGTATTCCTCTCCGTAATTTTTTCTCCGTCCTGATCAATATACAGCGCTGCAATACCATTTTCATTGGCGATTTTTATTCCTGCTTCACTGCCTAAACATAAAAGCGCCGTTGACCAAGCGTCAGCAATAGTTGGGTTAGGGTCGAATACGGTTGCTGAAACTGTATGGTGGGTGACGGGTTTTCCGGTGCGGGCATCGAGGATGTGGCTGTAGCGTTTGCCATTGCTGTCGAAGTAATGACGGTAGGTGCCAGATGGCATAAGTGACATAGGTTCACCGGAATTGAACACAGCAATTTTTTCAATTTTGCGTTCATTGGCAATTGGTTTTTCCATGGCAATACGCCAGGCAGTGCCATCTGCTTTTTTACCGCGCGTTTTTAGTTCTCCGCCAATTTCCACTAAATAATTTGTAACCTGGTGTGATTCTAAAATAGTAGCAATGCGCGCTACGCTGTAACCTTGCCCGATGGAGGATAAATCCACACGCAAATTGGGCAGAGTTTTACGCAGATGGGTTTTATCCAGTGTTTCTAATTTATCCATGCCAACAAGAGTGAGTGTTTGTTGCAGTGTTTCATCGTTGGGTAAATTAAATTTATCTTTTTTGAATCCCCATAAATCAAACAAGGGTTTAATTGTTAAATCATAACAGCCATGGCTCGCTTTGCTAACGCTGCGTGCCAGTTCAATTAAATCAACAATTTCTGCTGTCGTTGCTTGTGGTTCGGTATTGAGTTGCGCATTAAATTGTTCAATCGTGGAGTCGTCGCGGTAATTTGAAATAGCAGCGTCAAGACGATTTAATTCATTGGTAATTTCATTGGCGATTATAGGTTGTTCGGCTGGGTCCTTTAAATCATAGCTAATGTGATAGGTTGTACCTTGGGCAAAACCTTCCAGGTGGCTGAGCTCAATTTTTTTTGTGCAAGAGAGTAAGCAATAAGTTGCGAGGCACAGAGTGAGAGCAGTATTTTTTTTCATGTGAGTAATTCTATGGCAAATAGGGTAAAACTATTATAGCGGGATAATATTTTTGGATGTTGATAGAAAACTATTGGTTAGAAAAATTAATAAATATATTAGCGGTTAAGCGACCCTCCCTCGGGTTTGCAGAAAGCCCCAAGGTTTCGTTGATGTTGCCGGCATGTAAGGCATTGCTGGGATAAATGACGGCGCGATTAAATTTCACATCTACGTTAGCAATTCTAGTAAATAACGGGGTGTCACCGTTGATGTACTCCAGTTTTGGTAGCCCACCGCTCATAACTTCTTGTTTTAGTATTCGGAAATAATCTTCCAGGTGTACATCGGTAATAGTTTCGTAACCAGTGGCTCTATGGCGATAAAAAGAAGTGCCGCCATAATGTTCTGAACAGAGATAATGAACTACCGCAAATTGGTAAGGGTTATGGGTATCAATGTGAGGTACACATTGAATGGGGCGCAATTTATCTGCAGGTGTTGTCGCCAAAGAAAACGCACCAAGGCTAACGTGTGAAGTATTTGCACTTGGTACCGAAAAAATCTCTCTGATATTGGGTTCAATCATGCTTAAGCTTTGCGCAGCATAGTCGCCGGAGATAAGCTTTCTCAAGCCCGGATAGTAATCCGTTTTTTGTCCGGCAAATGCTGGTTCGGTGGCCGCTAAATCAATCAGTGTTTCAGGCGCACTTAAAAAATTATCGACAATAATAACGGGAGTTTGCTCGTTACCTATTCGTTGCACCAAAAACTTAAGGTTTGGGTTGATGGTGCTTTTTACAAGCGTGTCAGACATTAGCAATGCGCTCATTTTTTTTCTGTATGAGTGCATAAATTTGCCCTAAAGATGCCAGCATTGTGTAGATGGGCTGGAGATAATTTTTCTTGTGCAGTGCGCTAATTGCTTCGCTATTTAATGCGTTGAGCTTTTCTTCGTCGATAGTGTATAAGCCTTGTACGCGTTGTTCTTGTTGGTTGGCGAAGGTGATGTCTAGAGACATGGGCATGAGTAGTTTTAATTCGAGTAAGGTTTGAATAAATATCAGTGTTTGCGTTTCACCGTGTATCAGCTCTGCCAGCATAGTTTTTACATTGCGTAAAAATTCTGTATCTTCACCTTGCTCAGTAAAAAGAAGTTCCCCTTCTGTTTTGCTCATGCATGGGCTTTCGCTATCAATGCAAATAATCGTGTTTTCATTTTCCTGGCCGATAAAAAAAGGTTGGCGAAGAATGTTTAACGGTGTGTAAATACCTTGCCATTGATTGTTTTGCCAAAATAAATTTTCTTGTTGTTCAAAGCCCAGCAGCGCCATACACACGAAGCGCCCTGTTTCAGCATTTTTGGTCAGTACAATAGGATAGTGTACAACTAATTTCAAAAATTCACTCAGTACCACCGGCACCATACGTTCATGGGCGCCCTGTGCTTCAATTTTTGAGGAATCAATTTTTAAATATTTGTGTGCTTGATTATTAAGAGCGACAAATGCTGGCATTATTATTTTCTCAATTTTTTATCATTAAATGGCTTGCAGGCCATATTCGCGAATTTTATTCAGTAGGTCGCGATTACTGGGCAGGCTGCGTAAAGCATTGGCAATATTTTTTTGATTTTTACTGAATTGCTCCGCTGAAGTTGTTTCTTCATTCATCAGGTGCTGGCTGTATTGGGTATCTGTTTCAAAGCCCATGCCGTAGAGAACATATTGATAACTGGCAGCAGGAAATACTTCGTTATTACTGGTGAAATCATGGTCGCCAGGTGATTGATAACGCCACAAATTCATAAGCTCTTGCAAACTTTCTGGAATCGTTGTCGGGTCGCGATTATCAATCCAGAATGCATTATCTGTACGTTTGCTGAGAATATAGTGCAATTTTAAAAAATCGATAATACGTGCCCAGCGATAGCGAAAGGTCTCATTAAAGCGTTTGGCGGTAATGTCCATAACTTCTCGGCAAGCAGGCAGTTGTTCAGCAATCATGCTCGCTGATAATTCTACTAATACCAATGCCGATGCTTCCAGCGGTTCCAGGAACCCGGCTGACAATCCCACCGCAACACAATTGTTTTTCCAAAATAATTGACGGTGGCCGGATTGAATGAAAATTTTACGCACGGATATTTTTTCAAACGCAGGGCCTACATATTCACGTAATTTTTGTAACGCTTGCTCTTCACTAGTGTGGCGACTGGAATAAACATGACCAACTCCGCGGCGATGAATTAAGCCAATATCCCAAATCCAGCCAGCCTCTTGTGCAGTTGATATTGTGTGTGAGGCAATAGGCGCATCTTCGCTTTCGTAGGGAATTTGTACTGCTAAGGCAGTGTCGATAAATAATACGTCATCACATGCAATAAAGGGTACTTGTAAATGCTGGCCTAATAACAGCGACGAGAATCCGGTACAGTCGATAAATAAATCGCCAGTTATTGTTCCCGCTTGAGCTGTATTTACCGAGGCGATATCGCCATTATCTGCGCTGTTAATACTAACAACGTCAGCAAGTATATGAGTTACGCCGAGTTTTTCACAGCAATGCTTTTGTAAAAAAGTGGCAAATTTCCCAGCATTTAAATGATAGGCATAATTCGCAACTGAATCGAATTCAGGTGTGGTAATCATTTTAGGCGCGAGCCCTTGTTCACACACCGCTTCTTGAAAGCACACAGCATCAGAAAAAGATTTGTTATCAAGTTTGTTGGTGCGATATTTCTGCCAGTAAGGTATTAAATTGGTTTTACCAAAACCTTGCGGCAACATAAGGGGATGGTAATAAAAGTCCTTTTCTGAACCATCAACCCATTTAGCAAATTTTGCGCCTTGTTTAAAGGAAGCGTCGCATTCGCGCATAAAATCTGTTTCGGAAATACCTAATTTTATAAGCGTGTTGCGCATGGTTGGCCAAGTACCTTCGCCAACACCAATGATGGGGATGTTCGGTGATTCTACTAAAGTTACGCGAATTCCATCTGCGCTGTTGGTTTTGTGTTGTGCCGCAATGCGCCCTGCTGTTATCCAGCCTGCAGTGCCGCCACCAACAATAACTACAGATCTCGTTGCGTTATTCATCCCGCTGCCTTTTTAGTACTGCAATTTTTAATATGATGTGTGAGGTATCCTGAAACAAAAATGACCGCTACAAAAAATGTAGCGGTCAAAAGAGGGGTCTCACATGCTTAACAAATTTTTAAAACTTGGCGGTTAAGCCCACACCTATACGTCGACCAGCATCTTCCGCTAACAAGAATTGGTTAGTATAACGACCATACTTTGTAATTACGGCTTGAGTTAAGTTTGTGACTTCAAACAATACCGATATGTTGTCGGTAATTGCATAGCTCCCGCTCATATCCCATTGACCATAAGCTGCTACGTTAACAACACCATTACCGTTGGATTGGGTCATCGATTGTAAAAACTTGTCGCGCCAGTTGTAAGCGATACGTACTTGGTATGGGCCTTGTTCATAAAATCCCACCAAGTTTGCAGAGTCACTAATACCGGTTACCGCAAATTTCTGGGTAATATCGCCAGCTTTTAACGGCGCATCGCTGTGCACCAACGTGCCGTTAACAATCACACCAAATCCACTTTCGCCGAAGGTATGTTGCAGTGCTAGCTCAAGACCATCTACGATAGCTTCTTTGCCGTTACTCGGTATGGTCTGAGTAAATTCGGCAATTTTGTCATTCGCATCTGGGGCATGAATATCATTACCTGTGCTCGGGTCTGTAAGCAAACTACCGTTGCTAGTAACAAAAGTTTGCTTGTTATTGGCAGTGGTAATAAAGTTGCTCACGTCTTTCCAAAAGTAACCGATAGACATGTAGCTTGCATCGCCGTAATACCACTCAAGTGACAAATCCATGTTGTCGGATAAGAATGGTTTTAAGTTTGGGTTACCGGCGGAGCTCGCTAAAGTGCCCGGACGAGTAGTCACTAGATTGGTTGCGGGTGACAGATTATTCAACTGTGGACGAGTTAGTGAGCGCGAAGCGGCAACACGACCAACAAGATCATCGGTAATGTTCAGCTTAACATTCATGTTAGGCAGCAAAGCTTTGTAAGAAGAATCAGAGTTGATTGGTACTGGAGCTCCATAAACAGTCGACATTTCTGTCGCGTCGAGAATGGTTAAACGTTCTGGAGTGCCTTGCGTTCCATCAATGGTCACGTTGGTGCTTTCTAGACGAGCTCCAGTTGTGGCTTTTAATGGCATGTCCGCTAACGAGCCAGCGAAATCAAATTCAAAATACGCGGATGTAGTTTTTTCTTCAACGGTATAGGAAATGTCTGACCGCTTTGCATCGAAATTTTTGCCACTAGTGCTTTCAAGATAGGCAAATTCTTTTTCGCCATCGTGACGTAACCATGTAGTAGGTGTTCTACCATGACCACTTACTTTGCTTAAGAAATCGCTGCCTGCATTAAAAACGCTAAAGAAATTATCGGGAATATCCGGAGTATCCGGGTAGCCGCAATAAGTACAGTGAACACCACCGATTTCGTTAGTCCAATAGGTGAGCGCTTTGGTTTCGTCAGACATCATCAAACCGAACTTGGCATCAACTAAACCAGTATCGGAACCTTCTTTCCAAATACCATCCATTTTATATTGTTTGATATCATCTTCAACTTCCCAACCGCGACGCAACATAACGTGTGCTCTACCGTTCGCAGGGTCAAGATAATTTGAGACATTATGATAGATCGGTAATTTTGTAACAGGATCAAATTCATATACCAAATTGGTTGCCGGATTTTCAAATTCACTTGCCCATGGCAAAGTGGCAGAATCAGATTGGAAGCGCACACGGTTTTTGTAACCAATTAATGACAATTGATTTCCGCCACCATTGTTAGCGTCGCGATTGGCTTTTGATTGCGACACATCAAAAACAAGATTTAATTTATCGGATACATCCCAATCAGCTTGTAGACCAAAAGATTTTGTCTTAGTCAAACGGTCGAATTTTTTCGCGTGGAAATCTGTTGCCAAACCAGTTTCCTGATAAAGATCAACGATTGTTCCGTGCGAATCAGTTACCGCATTTTCGACATTCGGTGCAGTAAACCAATGACCGTAAGAAGTCGCATCAGTTTTTATGTCAAAGTCTGAATAAAGCGCGTCAGCAGTAAGCGTCAAATTATCTTGCGGTTTGTATTGCAAAACTAAATTGGCATTGGTGCGTTTGCGTTCTTCAAACGTTACTTTCGTGTCGTAATTGCGCGGTGAGAATACGTTTCCCGCAAAACCAGCACCACCGTTCAGTTGCGCTTTTGGAATACCCGCATTCTCTAGCCAGCCATCAGTTTGTGCCTGATTTAAACGACCTTTCGTGTCCTTATGTGAAACTGCTAACAATGCACCTAAGGTATCATCGTTAAAGGTGTCACTGATTAATCCGGAAAATTCCGGTGTGGTTTTATTAGTATTACCATCATTAATTTCTTTAATGGAACCAGCAATTTTTAAACCGCCAAAACTTAATGGCCGTGCAGTAGTAATATTAACTGTCGCACCAATACCACCGGATTGTTGAGTGGCGGTAGTGGTTTTGTAAACATTAATACCGTTAACCATATCCGCGGAAACAGTGTCAAAATTAAATGCACGCGTCTCGCTCTCAGAAGCCATTTGGCGGCCATTTACCAGTACAGTGTTGAAGTCAGGGCCGAAGCCCCGGATGGTAACTTGCTGCCCTTCGCCGCCGGCGCGATCAATGGAAACGCCGCTAATGCGTTGCAAAGATTCCGCGAGGTTTTGGTCAGGGAATTTGCCAATATCTTCTGATGAAATGGCATCGACTACGCCGCTACCATCACGTTTAATATCTTGTGATCGAATCAAACTGCCGCGAATACCCGTAATCATTACTTCTTCCACTTCACCCGCTCCGGGCGTTGTAGTTTGGGCGTGTGTGTGTGTAGCTGCTAGTGTTGACAGAATTCCTATTATGGCGCTTGATAATTTGTTTTTATTATACATTTTGTCGTTTTCCTCTAGAGACTGATTACTTGTAATAGTCAACAGCCCCTTCTCATCTATCTTTACTTTAAGCTTGGTATTGGCCACCAGTAATGCGACTGCTTCCTGGATTGAATATCGGCCCACTAATTCATTCGATGTAACTTTCATAGCTTCATCAAATGGAAAAATAAGCGTGATATTAGCTTGCTTGGCAAATTCAGTAAGAGAAAGGTCTGCGCGTTTCTGAGGGATATTGAAAGGAATTATTTCGTTAAGCGCCCGATCTTCTGCAATTGCGGATACGGGTAAGCCCAACCACAAGGCAAATGCCAGTGATCGAAAAATTGCCTGTTCGTCTACCTCAGACGCGGGCTTTTTACCCGCGTGCTTAATAGACGAGTTGGTGATTTTTTTCCGCCATACCATTGAGGGCATTCTGTGCAAATAGTCATTATTGTTGCTATGGAAACCGCATTGCGCGGCGCGAAGGGTTAAAGCTTAAAGACTTCTGTTCTGTTGAACAAGCGGTCAAGCTCAAAACTCTTGAAGGAGATGTGAAGGTGTGGCGCTTAAAGTATTATCTAAGCAATCGCAGGATAAATTTTTGGCACGTAAAGCTTCATTCGTCCTTGAGTTTGTCGTTCTGTTGCACGGGAAGCAATTGCGTGAAAAGTTTTTAATTTTATTAGCGAGCACTTAAGCGAACTTTGTTATTGCTCACGCGCTCGTTGCGAATGTTAAAGTTTTGATCGAGAGTTTGTAACAGGCCATTAACATCGCCTGCTTTAAATAAGCCGGCTATACGTTCGTGCTTAATACTGTCATCCAACACTTCAAACTCGATGGAGGTATAGCGAGAAATTTCAGTAAGAGCTTGCTCCAGAGTTTCACCGCGAAACACCAGATTGCCTTGTCGCCAACTAAGCTCGGCGATAATGTCTGCTTCTGCGACCTTGGCAATGTTTTCCAGTTTAGATCCAAGCATAACTTTTTCGCCTTTGGATACTGCCATTGAGTTTTCCGACAGACGCTTAGTTTTTATTTGTTCTATATTATTTTGTTGTTGCGATTCGCGCTTGGCAACTAATACTTTACCGTCAGTCACGATGAGTTCGATTTCGCTATCGTTTTGAATGCGTACGTTGAACGCAGTGCCGACTGCTTGAACTATTTTGTCGCGTGCCACGACACTCAGAGGGCGGCTTTTATTGTGGGCTACCTTGATATTAATTTCGCCCTGCTCTAGTAAAAATAGGCGCTGCTCAACAGTGTATTTTACTTTTACACGGCTGTTAGTGTTGAGGGCTAATTGAGAGCCATCAGGTAGTATTACGCTCGAATGTTCGCCTATAGCGGTTTCGTAGATCCCATCAATAAGTGCTTCCGAGGGGGTAATATTGAGTAACGCGAGTATAGGATGGTTATCTTGTTGGCTGCCACCAAAGCTCCATAAACCAATTAATATTGCAAAAACAAACGAAGCTGCTGCGGCGCCATAAAAATAGGGTAGGCGACGGTTTTTTTGTACGACGGGTGGCTGAAATAAATCTGCCAGGCGCGCGAGGGTATCCATCTTATCCCACAGCTCAGCCATCTCAAAAAGCACTATGCGATGCTCATTATTTTGCTGTAGCCATTGTTGGAAGATTTTTTGTTCTGCGGTGGTAAGGCCGCGATCAAGCTTGGCAATCCAGTTGCTGGCTTGATCATAAATTTGTTCTTTACTCGGGAGCTCAATAATATTGCTCATGACATGCTTCCCTCTTTAACTGAAGCCAAATGCTGTCCGCCAGGGAGTTGATTCCCGCGTTTAAGTGTAGCCATAAAATAAGTGCAACGTTTAATTCCAGTTGCTACATGTTTCTCTACAGTATTTTCACTGATGTCTAAACGCTCAGCTATTTCTTTTTGAGAGTAGCCGTAAACTTTCCGTAAAATAAAGGCTTTGCGACATTGTAGTGGCAGGAGCCTTACTGCGTCGCAAAAATGGCCAAATTCTTGATTGGCCGCGACGCGATTAAACGTGTCGTCTTCACCATTACCAATATCAACCAGATCCCAATCAAAATCATTATCGCTACTAATCGTTAAGCGTGTTTCTGCACGTTTGACATAATCTAGCGCTAAATTTTTAGCCGTTTTAAGCATAAATGAGCGCGGATAACGGATTTCATCCTGCTTTTCAACCTGGCATACTCGTACATAGGTTTCTTGTACGATATCTTCAATTTCTTTGGGCGGCACTATGCGTGACACTGCGCGTGTTAAAGTTGACCGCAAGGAAATGAATAAATTGCTTATATTTTCATTATTAGACATATTTATTAGCCAAAATAGATGAATTCTTCTCTGTTACTAGGACGAAATATAAGCTATTTTCCGCCATTCATTGATCAAAAAAGCTTTTCTTACGTCAGGTTTGGGATGGCAATAGCCCCATTCTAGATTTCTTGTTCTCCGCCAAAAGCTGCGTGCAGTGCACTTATGAAGTTTTTCAGTTCGCCCGCCATAATGGCAAAGTCTGCATCAAATTGCTCGGCTTTGCTTTCTGGATTACGGTCGTTGGCTTTGTCACTGAGCACATCTTCAAATTTTAAACGCTTGATGGCGAGTTGATCGTCTATTACGCAGTTAATGGCTTCTTTCCATGTGAGTGCCAGCTTGCTGACAAACATGCCGCTATTAATATGGCTGAGAATTTCATTCGCCGTTAAGTCTTGTTTTTTGCAGCGAATTACGCGGCCATCTTTGCCAGCCTGCAATTCACATTCTTCACCTAATTCAAATTCGGCGGGTAAATTTCCGCTTTGCAGCCAGTGCGTCATTACCTGCGTGGGTAAGTTTTTAGCAGTGATGGGAATGCACCGTAAACTGCCGAGTGCTTCGCGTAATTTACTGAGTAAATCTTCAGCCCGTTTGGCAGATGAAGCATTTACGATAATTAAATTTTCTTGTGGCGCGATGTAAGCAAAATCTAACGAGGATTTTGCAAATGCTTTGGGTAGCATTGAAAAAATAATTTCATCTTTTAACGTTTGTCTTTCTTTGCGGCCAACATTGCGTGATTCTGCTTCGCTAATGGCAACTGCTTTTTCTTCGAGTTGTTCATTAATCACTGATGATGGCAGAAGTTTTTCCTGCTTTTTTGCACAGATCATCACGTAGCCATTGGTGGTGTGAAAATATTCACTGCCGTGACGGCCAAGTGGCGGCACAAAGCCGTAGCGAAAAGTATCCAAGCTGCCGCAGGGATTAAAACAAAATGCTTCAAGTGCAGTGTTTAGTTCTTCAGTAGTGTGTGACCATTGTTCGGTAAGGCGATACAGGCGCAGGTTTTTAAACCACATTTTATTTCTTTCCAAAAAATAATCGCGACGCAGATTTTGTAATCTGGTCGCGATAAATAAAAAATCATATTGTTCAATTGGGCAATTACTGCTGATTGCATCTTAAGGTAATCCTCGTGAGACGCGCCGTGAATACATCCATATAGGCTCGAATCGGCATCCATGCCTCATACGGTCTCACAAGAATCACCTTAAGATACAAAGGTAGAGATATTTTATTCCACCAAAACATCAACCAACAATATCAAGCAATTCCACTTCAAAAACCAATGCTGCAAAAGGTGCGATGCTTGCACCTGCGCCACGCTCGCCGTAAGCAAGGTCGTGAGGGATATACAAACGCCATTTAGAGCCAACAGGCATCAGTTGTAAGGCTTCAGTCCAGCCCGCAATAACGCCGTTGACCGGGAAATCAATCGGTTGGCCGCGCGTAACAGAACTGTCGAAAACGGTGCCGTCGATGAGTGTGCCGTGGTAGTGAGTTTTGACTTTTGAGGTGGCCGTTGGAATTGCGCCAGAACCTTGAGTAATGACTTCGTATTGCAGGCCAGTTGCGGTAATGGTGATGCCGTCTTTTTTAGCATTTTCAGCGAGGAAGAGCTCGCCTTCTTTAGCTTGCATGCCCGCCTGAGCTGCTTGCTTGGCTTGCATTTGCGTGCCGATGATGCGGAAAGCCTCTTCTAATTCCGGGCGAGCGACTTGGCTTTCTTTGCCGGTCAGTGCGTCGATAACGCCTTGGGCGACGGCTTTAGCGTCGACGCCATCAAAAGGATTGGATGCTAATTGCTCACCCATTTGACGGCCTACGCCGTAGCTCACGCGAAGTTCGGTTGTGTTGTATTCAGACATAAAGGGTTCTCAGTTGTGATTTAAACGGTCGCGCAGTCTAGCAGATTAAGATTCGCTTTTTTCAGTTTCAGTGTTGTTTCCAGTGTTGCTTTCAGGCTTGTTAGCATCCGGTAATTCTTGCACTTCGCGGATAAAAATCCCCCAGAAGGCAATAAACATTGCAGCTACCACGGGGCCAATTACAAACCCATTGATACCAAACAGGCTGATGCCGCCAAGGGTAGACAGCAGCACTAAATAATCGGGTAGTTGGGTATCTCGGCCAACCAAAAGAGGGCGCAGAACGCTGTCGATAGTGCCAATGAAGCCAGCGCCTATACCAACTAAAATGAGTGCTGATGTAGTTTCGCCGATGGCGGTAAGGTAAAGCGCAATCGGTGCCCATATTAGCGCTGAACCTACCGCAGGAATAAGTGATGCGAAGGCCATGAGCGCACACCAGAGCATGGCGCCGTGAATATTCAGTGCCCATAAGGTAATGCCGCCAATGCTGCCCTGGAGTATGGCAATTACCATGTTGCCTTTAATGGTGGCGCGGGTTACTTGGGCGAATAGCGCAAACAACATGCGCTCTCGGATGTCACCGAGTGGTAGCGCCAGTACCAATAATTCCACTAATTTATTGCCATCGCGCAGCATAAAAAAAGTAATGTAAAGCATAAGTACAATGCTAACAATAAAACTAAATGCGTTTTGTCCAATGGTGAGCGTGTGCTGCGCAAGAAATTTACCACTGGCCATAGCCGCGGTAATGGCATCGTTTTTGATGTGGTCAAGATCAATCCCCATTTTTTCTAACAATGCATTTAATGCGGGAAAGGCGTTATGAATGAGTTCTATATAGTGTGCGGGGTTAATTTCACCGGACTGCAATTTGTCATACACGATGACTCCTTCAGTCACTACGGAGCTAATCACGAACACTACGGGCAAAATCACCACCACAATGCACAACAATAATGTCGCAAGTGCCGCTATGTTGGGGTAATTAGGCCAGCGATTCAGCAACTTTTGCTGAATTGGATAAAAAATAATAGAAATGGCGCAGGCCCAAAAAATGGAACCGAAAAAAGGTTTCAATAACCAGATAAAACAACAGGAGACAAGCAATAAAAATACTAAAAATGTCCGAGTTTCTAATTTGTCTTGCATGGGATAATCCTTGGGCACTGATGTGGAGTTTTTTGGAAAGCGTTGACCATGATATGTGAGGGACTATACGGTAGCGGCGCTTAAGAGTCATCTTCCTGTATCTGCGCACTAGATTATTAATGCATTATTCTAATTCAGTGTACTTTTTGTAAATAAAAATACTAAATTAGTGGCGCGATTAGAAAAAGATTGGGAGGTTTTTATGAGCAATAGTGAATGTATGGTCTTGCTGTTGTTGGTGGGGGAAATTCGACCTGGGGTTATTGATAGAGAACAGTAACAGGTGAAGCAACTTTTTAGGTGACGCTTTGGTTTAGGTGAGGCTTCGGTTTAGGGGAGGCTTCGGTAGAAAAGGTTTATGTTAATGATAAAAACCGCGCCAATGGTTTTGCGACTTCAGTGGGTGCCTTTCTCTTCAGGATTGCTACAGCTTTTCGCGGTATCACAACCGCCGCAACCGCCGCAGCTGGATGAGTTTTTTTTGCCAATCGGCAGCCACTGGCGCAGCACAAAATAAGCCGCGGTGACTACACAAATTCCTACAATAATTTCTTGCCACATAACTTCCTCCACTAATCCAATGACTCGATTAACTTAAAAGAGTTGCAAGTTGAAATGTTGCCCAAGCAGCAAAATATGCGAGCGCAAATAAGTAAAACGCAAAATAGGTTGTGGCTTTTATTGAGTTTGTTTCGCGACGCACTACCGCAATAGTGGATATACATTGCGGTGCGTAAACAAACCATGCCAGGTAAGCAAGTGCAACCGGTAAGCTCCAGCTGTGCGTGAGTGCGGTACCGAGTGCAGTATCAAGGCCGCCATTGACACTGCCATTACCGCCCACTGCATAGACCGTTGCCAACGCACTTACCGCAACTTCGCGCGCGCCCATGGCGGGAATTAAAGCAATGCACATTTGCCAGTTGAAGCCGAGCGGGGCAAAGATGGGCTGCATCAGGGAGCCGAGCTGCCCTGCAAAACTGTATTCAATCGCGGGATGAAGGGCATTTGCAGGCGCACCGGGATAGGTGCACAAGAACCAAATTAGAATAGACAGCGACAAAATAATGGTGCCTACACGACGCAAGAATATCCACACACGCTCACGCAAGCCCATCAAAAGATGATATGCCATCGGCCAGCGATAACTTGGTAATTCCAGTAGCAGAGGAAACTCTTGACGCGGTTGGTTGCGGCGCATCACCCAAGCAACAATAGCAGCACTCACTACACCAGCAAGATAAAGTGCAAACAGGGTTAAGCCTTGTTGATTGAAAATACCCCATACCGTTTTGGCGGGGATAAAAGCACCGATAATGAGAGCATAAACCGGCAATCTGGCGGAGCAAGTCATCAAGGGCGCAATCATAATGGTAATGAAACGCTCGCGTGGGTCAGAGATGGTTCGGGTAGACATTATGCCCGGTACCGCGCAGGCAAAACTGGAAAGTAAAGGAATAAACGAGCGGCCGGAAATGCCAAGGCCGCGCATGGGGCGGTCGAGCAAAAACGCAGCACGGGTTAGGTAGCCGGTATCTTCCAACACTAAAATAAAGAAAAACAGGATGATAATTTGCGGTAAAAACACTATCACAGCACCGATGCCGGCAATGAGACCATCCGCTAAAAAATTCTTGAGAATGCCTTCAGGCATATACTGAGTAATGGCGGCGCTCAATATTGTAGTGCCAGCTTTTATCACATCGGTTATGGGTGTTGCCCACGCAAATACGGCGTTAAATATCACTAATAAAATACTAAATAGCACCACTAAACCTAATATTGGATGCATCACTATCGAATCGAGGCGATCTTGCCACAATGGTTGTTCGTCGGGCTGAATCACTTGTGCGGCGATAATATTTTCAATGTGTTTGTAAAGTTCTTCGATGGAGTCGTCACGGCTTAGCTCGTCGATACTGCTAAGTGATAGCGTTTGAGTGTTGTCTGCCAATGGCTTGTTTGCCCATTCCCGCGAATGGTCGGCAAGTATGTTGCGTAGTGCATCTACGCCATGGCGGCTGACGGCCACAGTTTCTATTACAGGTATACCTATTTCGCGAGATAGCCCGGCGGTATTGATACTGATGCCGCGCGAACGCGCAGCGTCCATTTGGTTGAGCGCTAAAATCATCGGGCGATTGAGGGTTTTTAACTCCATCACCAAACGTAAACCCAGACGTAAATTGGTGGCATCAACAACGGCGATTAAAACGTCAGGGCGTGTTTCACCGGCAATTTTGCCGAGAATCATATCACGCGCAACTTGCTCGTCAGGTGAGGTTACAAACAAGCTGTAAGTGCCAGGTAAATCGAGTATTTCAGCAGGATTGGCTAAGCCGGTTAGTGCGCCAGAGCGACGTTCAACGGTTACACCTGGGTAATTGGCTACCTTGGCGCGAGCTCCAGTAAGGCGATTGAATAGGGAGGTTTTGCCGCAGTTGGGGTTACCAATTAGCGCAAAGCGAATGGGGGCTAACATTTAGACGCTACCTATAATTTCCGTACCAACAAATTCCACGCCAATTTTGGCTGCTTCAGCGCGGCGCAGGGCAAACTTGGTGCCGTTTACTTGTACAGCAAGTGGATCACTGCCCATTAAGCCAAAACCGATGACTTTGAGTAGTGCGCCAGGCAAAAACCCCAACTCTTTCAAGCGCAGAGTAACGCGTTCATCTTGTGCGCCAAATAAAGGTTGTTGTAGTAAATTAACCACTCGCAATTGCGCACCTTTTTTGCATTGATCCAGTCGCAAGCTTGCAGCAGGAGTGAGCGACGGATTAACAGCTAAGTTCACGGAAAGGCACCTTTTTGCAAATGAGATTTATTACTATAAAGGGTAACTCATTTGTCCGGAGTTCGCAAATAAGAATCTTTCTTTTTTGCAGGTCAAAATAGAGGTGTGTAATGGTAAATGCTGAACCGCAAATTTTAGGAGAACAAACTTTAGCGGTGGTCGGCAAACTTCGCGAGCGGGGAAGGAGCCTTGAGGTAATTTTTTTATAATTCATGTAGGCTACCCATCTGCTGTATTTATCTCCGAGGAATTGTTATGAGTTATGAAAAGCCTTCCGGTTCAATGGCTACCAAGCTAGGTGTTTTGGTGGTAGCTGCAGCGGCAATTGCGGCTGTCGCCTATTTCGTCATGAAAGATGAGCCTCCCGCCAAACTACGCGAGCTGCCTGCGCCCATTCAGCCGGTAGCTACTGCGTTACCAAAGGTGGCCGAAAAACATGCCTATGAAGAACCTATTCCTGTAGTTCACCCCGAGCCTTTGCCCACATTAAATCAGAGTGATGTGGCGGTAGTTGCGGCATTGCAGGGATTAGGTGCTGATGGTTTACTGCAAATGGTGATTCCAGAAGAAATATTACGTAAATTTGTGCGAGCTGTGGATGCGGTTGAAGACGGTAAATTAATTAATGAGTATCGCCCGATTGTGTCCCCTAAGGGAGCCTTACTGGTTGATTCATTTCATGCCACAGTGGCGGGTGGTGAGCTTGGCAATACTGAAGAAGTTGAACAATTTCGCATGAGCGCCAAGAACTATAAACGTTATGATGTATACGCAACAATGGTAACCTTACTTGATTCTGATGCCACCGTTGCAATGTATAAACGCTTTTACCCTTTGTTGAGTGAGGCTTATAAAGAAATGGGTTTAAGTAAGGGCAATTTCCATTCAGTACTTATTCGGGCCATTGATAACATTCTTGAGGCGCCCGATGCCAGTGGCGATATGATTCTGGTGCGGCCTAAAGTTTACTTTGAGTTTGCTGACCCTGCGTTAGAGAAGTTACCTGCCACCCATAAGCTAATGCTGCGTATGGGGCCTGAAAATGCCAATCGTGTTAAATCTAGTTTGAAAAGCTTACGCAGTAAATTGATGCAAAAATAAATACAGGTTAGCGTTGATCTTTCTTTTTAAATCGTCCCCAAGGCTGCCTAAATCGCAGCCTTTTTTATTTTTGGCGCGTCATTATTCCGTTTTACAGCAAAATATTTTAGTTGTTGTATACTCCAGTCGCAACTAAAGGATCATATCTCCTTGATGTGCATAGAGAAAGTATTTTGCAGTCTAGGGCTATGGATTTTAAAAACTATTGACAACGTTGTCTTCTGCAGATACTGTTTGCCGGACGACAGCGGGTAGGATAGTTGTCGATATCTAAGCACTAATAAACCATAGGGGTCAGTCATGCATAACAAACTCAGTTCTGCCATTAAAGTGGCAAATCAAAAGTCACTATTGAGTAAAACCGCACTATTAACCAGTTCAGCTGCTTTCGCGCTGCTGGGCTTCGCTGCTCAAGTAAGTGCACAAGCACCTGCTGCTGAAGCAGAAGAAATTGTGGTTACAGGTATTCGCGGTGCATTGAAAAATGCAATTGATATTAAGCGTAATGCTACTAGTTCTGTGGATGCAGTATCTGCTGAAGATGTAGGTAAGTTTCCGGATAAAAACGTTGCTGAATCTTTAGGTCGTATTCCAGGTGTTACCGTTGCTGGTCAGTTCGGTGAGGGTGATTCTGTTTCAATTCGTGGTGCAAGTAATCAATTTACGCTGACCACATTGAATGGCGAAAACGTTTCTTCTACTGGCTGGTACTCACAACAAGCTATTGACCGTTCATTTAACTATTCTATGTTGCCATCAGAGCTTATTGCCGGTATGGAAGTACATAAATCATCACAAGCTGATTTGGTTGAAGGTGGTGTAGGTGGTACGGTAAATGTTAAAACACGTAAGCCATTAGATTTGGATGCAAACGCAGTCTTTTTAGGCTTGAAAGGTACCTACTCTACTGGATCAGGAAAAACTGACCCGGAAGCATCTGGTTTGTACAGCTTCAAAAATGATTCTGAATCTTTTGGTATTTTGATTGCTGCTGCAAAATCTGATTATTCATTGGTTCGCCGTGGTTTTGAAGGTTTACCAAGTTGGGGTGGTCGTGTTTCTGTAGACAACTTCAATCAAAAGAAAGAGCGTACAGCGTTCGATATAACGGCACAATTTAAGCCGACTGATGCGCTCGAATTTGGCGCAACTTATTTGGATTTAAAATTAAAAGCTGATGGTACCAATACCGCAGCTTGGATTCCTGCTACAAACTGTCAGCTTAATGCACAAGGTACTCCAATTTATTGTAATTCCACCGGCGGCGCTGCAGGTCAAACTTTCTGGGACGTGCGTCCTCGTTTAGCAACTATGACTTCCAAAACTGCGGACGTTTGGGGCACTTTTACGGGCGAGGGTGTTAAAGCTGAGTTGCGTGCTGGCCAATCTAAAGCGGCTGGTGGTACTGACTTTGAAACCAACGTTGCTTATTTAAATACTAGCTCTAACACCAATGGTGTTATTGACGCCAGAGGTGATGTTGTTAAGTTTGTAGGCAATTATAATATGTCGGTTGCACAACTACCTACTAAATCAGCATTCGCAGACGGCCATACCAATACTCCAGGTAATGGTTATGCAGGTTGGGAAGGTTTGCAAACTGGCGCTAATATTCGTTCACCCAGCGATGATAAAGAAGATTACTTCCAGGGCGATCTTACGTTTGACGTGAATGCCGGTGCAATCAAATCTATTAAAACTGGAGCGCGTTTTACCAATCATGATGTTTCTACTACACAAGATAAAGCGCTTTTCTTTGATAAGAACTTTGTTCCAAGCGTTGCAGTGCCAGTCGATCCTAAGGCTTTTAATGGTGGTGTAGAGTCAACAGTTTGGGATGCTTCACATTTTGCCAATGGTACCTTGACTGGTGGTAATGGTCAGCACATCACCATACCTGCGCCAAACTCAAAGACAATGATTGATTATGCTAAATCAAAAATTGTTTCATGGGCAGAAGATCGTTCTTCTTACGCTACTATTAACGAGAAGAATACTTCTTTGTATGTAATGGCTAACTACGAAGCGGACGCAGTTCGCGGTAACTTTGGTTTCCGTTATGTATCTACTGATGCTAGCAGTGATTATTACGCGCCTAAACTCTATGCTGCAGATCCATCTGGTTTGGCTACTAACAAAAACTACTCAAATACTTTGTCTACCGATCATGCAAGTTATCACGATGTATTGCCAAGCTTTAACGTAGCGTTTGATTTGGCTGAAGATCTTATCTTGCGTGCGTCTGCAGCTAAAGTAATTACTCGTGCTAATTACAATGACATGTTTGCACGTACCTCAATTGCTGGCTATAACGACAATGTTCCTAATAATGGTAGCACCACTAAAGGTAGTATTGGTCTGTTGCCTTTCACCTCTAATCAGGCGGATGTGGGTGTTGAGTGGTACTTTGCGGAAGGTAGTGTTGCGTCTGTTGCTTACTTTACTAAGTCAATTGCAAATTTCACTACAGCTGACACCAAAACTGGCGTGAGTATTGGTGTGAATGACCCGGACAACTCGGTTGCTAATGCCGATAAGTGGACAGTTAATAGTAAGAAAAATGGCAACGAAGGTACTATTGACGGTATTGAGTTCCAGTTGCAGCACACTTTCGATAGCGGTTTCGGCGGCGTGTTTAACTACACTTATGCTGATGCTTCAGCTAATGCATCAAACTATGCTGATGGTAATGGCGTGTTGTCTGATAGCTCTAAAAATAGTATCAACCTTGTAGGTTTCTATGAGAATGATACATTTAGTGCTCGTGCTGCGTACAACTGGCGGTCAGCGTATATGATTCGTGAAACTGGTTTCTACAGCAACCGTGAAGCACAAGCTTTCGGTACTTTGGACGCTAGTTTCTCTTATAAAGTAACTGATTGGGCTACATTGACTTTTGATGCTACCAACTTGTTGAAAGAAGATAGTGTTCAAATCGGTCGTGATAGAGGCGTAACTTCTGTAACTGATCGCACTTCTTATGGCTACCCAGAAGCAAGCTATGAAGGTGAATCACGTTATACTGTAGGCGTTAACTTCAAGTTCTAATTCTTAACTGAATATCTTATTTAAAAAAAACCCGGCGTAAGCCGGGTTTTTTTTAAATAAGATATCGGAGGCAGTTGTGAAAATTCGTAATATTGCGATTGTAGGTGGCGGTACGGCCGGCTGGCTTGCTGCAAATCATTTGGGGCGTGAGTTGATTGGAGATCCCGAAATTCAGATTACGGTGATTGAGTCTCCCGATGTACCTATTATTGGTGTTGGCGAGGGAACTGTGCCATCAATTCGCAACAGTTTGCAAAGTTTTGGTATTAGCGAATTGGAATTTATTAGTGCCTGCGATGTTACTTTTAAGCAAGGCATAAAATTTGTTGAGTGGTTGAATCCCGGTGTACATGGAGCAGGTCATTATTATTATCACCCTTTCGATATTCCTTACCCTTTTGGTATGGATATAGTTCCCTATTGGTTGACAGAAAATCCGCGCAAACCTTTCGCATACACGGTATCTGTGCAGGCGGCATTATGTGATGCGTCTTTATCGCCGAAAAGCTTAAGCTCATCTGAATATCAAGGTGAGGCCAATTACGCCTATCATTTAAACGCGCTCAAGTTTTCAAAATTATTAGCAAAAAATGCTGTTGAACGTTTTGGTGTAAAGCATCAACTTGCCACTATAGCTGGCGTCAACAAGACAGAGAATGGATCTATTCGTTCACTGATTACGAATAGTGGCGACGAACTTGAGTTTGATTTTTATATAGATTGCAGTGGTTTTGCATCGATTTTATTAAGCAAAGAATTAAATGTGCCTTTTGTTGATAAGTCTCATCAGTTGCTCACCGATGTTGCATTAACGATGCAGATACCAACGGATGTGAATAGTGAAATTCCTTCGTTTACAATCGCGACTGCACATAAAGCTGGTTGGATTTGGGATATAGCGCTGACAAATAGGCGGGGCACGGGATTTGTGTATTCCAGTGCGCATATGTCTGATAGTGAAGCCATAGAAAGTTTTTCGCGCTATTTAGGTTTGGATGCGGAAAAGTTTTCTCCTAGAAAGATTCCCATGAAAATAGGTTACCGCGAAAAATTTTGGTATAAAAACTGCGTTGCAATTGGGTTGGCGCAGGGGTTTGTCGAACCATTGGAGGCAACATCAATACTCCTTACTGATTTTGCGGCGCAATATCTCGCTAGAAATTTCCCTAAAAATACCGGTGATGTAGAGCTACTTTCAAAACGCTATAATCAAGTGCTTGGTTATAGTTGGGAGAGAGTTATTGATTTTGTTAAATTGCATTACTGTCTGTCGGACCGTACTGATTCTGACTTCTGGTTGGATAACCAAAAACGGGAAACTCTATCCGAGGTTCTGCAAGAACGTTTAGATATCTGGAAAAGTTTCTATCCAAAAAATCTCGATTTTTTCAGCAAATTTGAAATTTTTGATGCTGAAAATTACCTCTATGTTCTTTATGGAATGCAATTTCATACTGCGCCGGAAAGTGTTTTGCCTGCGCAAATTATTCAGAGTCAGCAGATCGCAGATGCGTTACAAAAACAGGCTAAACAGTTATGTAAAGAATTGCCTGGTCATCGAGTGGTGTTAGAGAAAATAATTCAACAGTACTTTAAAAAATAAAATATATGGTGTGCAAATTGTAAGAATTTTTTCATTGCGCTTAATTACAGTTCTGTTCGGGGTTTAGGTGACGCTATTGAATTTTTTGTAATGGTTTAACTGGAGATGTATATGAAAGAAATAAAACAAGTGATTGTTGTGGGTGGTGGTACATCTGGGTGGTTATCCGCTGCAATTCTTGCGCGAAAATTGAGTTCCCAGCATGCTGATCATATACAAGTAACTCTGGTTGAAAGCCCCGATATTCCTACTATTGGTGTTGGTGAAGGAACCTTCCCAACCATGGTCGACACGCTAAAATACATTGGTATTAGCGAAAGTGAATTTATGCGCAGATGCACGGCAACTTTTAAACAAGCTATTAAGTTTGTTAATTGGGAGCATGCACCTGTTAATGGTAAAGACAACTCCTTTTATCATTTGTTTGACGCACCATTCAAACTGACAAATTTTGATTTGCCTGAGGCTTGGTTGCGCGGCTACAAATCGCCCTCTAGTTACGCTCATTCGGTTGCAGGGCAGGCTGCTGTTTGCGATGCAGGGCTAGGCCCCAAAAAATTTACTACTGCTCCTTTTGTTGGTTTAACGAAATATGCTTATCATTTGGATGCAGGAAAATTTGTTGAATTACTTTCTGAGCATTGCGTTAATAGTTTAGGTGTGCGACATTTAAAAGCGAATGTCGATTCCGTTAGGCTCAGTGATGCAGGATTTATAGCTGCAGTTTCTACTCGCGAACTTGGTGAAATAGAAGCAGATTTTTTTGTGGACTGTACAGGTTTTTCTTCTCTGTTATTGGGGGGCGCGTTAGGCGTTCCTTTTCTTGATAAAAGTAAGATACTTTTTGTTGATCATGCAGTCACCATGCAAGTGCCTTATCCTACTGAGGATCATCCGATTGCCTGCCATACTATTTCGACAGCGCATGAGGCGGGTTGGACTTGGGATATAGGTTTAAGTGGGCGGCGTGGTATTGGTTATGTTTATTCGAGTGCGCATACAGATCATGAGAGTGCAG
Organism: Gammaproteobacteria bacterium; assembly: GCA_025362015.1. Classification (GTDB taxonomy): domain Bacteria; phylum Pseudomonadota; class Gammaproteobacteria; order Pseudomonadales; family Cellvibrionaceae; genus Cellvibrio. The sequence continues at coordinate 24,130 of JANYIO010000135.1, forward strand.
AAAAAGTATTGCGTAATTATATTGGTTTGGAGGCTGAACCATTAACTTCACGAAAATTGAAAATGCAGGTGGGGTATCGTGAAAGTATGTGGAAAAAAAATTGTGTTGGAATTGGTTTTTCCGGAGGATTCATGGAGCCTTTGGAGGCGACGGCTATCGCTATGGTTGAGTCGTCAGCGCTAATATTAGCTGGACAATTTCCGCGTACCTTCGATGCAATTCCAGGGTTGGCTACCAAATTTAATCATGCATTTACATTTCGCTGGGAAAAAATTGTTGATTTTATCAAGCTGCATTATTTTTTATCTAAGCGGCGCGACAGTAGTTTTTGGATTGATAATACTGATGAATCATCGGCACCAGAAAGCTTGATGGAAAAATTATCCTTGTGGGAAAATTTTATGCCGGTTGAAAATGACTTTCCAAATCGCTTTGAGTTTTTTTCGTTAGCAAGCTACCAGTACATATTGTACGGTATGAATTTTAGATCGAAATTACCCTCTGACTCTGTTGCTGCTGAAACAGCATTGGTTGCTCAAAAAGCATTTTCGTTGCTAGATGAGAAAATCAAACTTGCGTTAGGTGAATTACCTAGTCATCGCCAACTTATCAAGGAAATGTATAAAAACAGCTAAAGATGTATATCAGGTAAGTGTGCATGGATTTGAGAAGCTTTTCTGGGTGGGGTGTTTGGAAAAAATGCATTTCTGGGGGATGGCTTGTGGCGTAGCGGTATGGCTGGTGGTGTTACGGATATCAAACTTAAGGCAGCGCAATTACTTGCTATAAAAATAATGAAAGTGGGTAGTACAATTTCTTTGACAACGTTGTCTCAAATGAGTACTCTGTAGCCTGTTAGTTGTTGTTGAGTAAGTCCTCCTCGTTGGCGTCGCAAGGCGCCAACTTTTTTTCAGTAAAACATCAAAATCGGCTAACATACAGTGAAAATCTGAACCACTAATCTAAATTCTTAATGATGCGTCAGCTTAAATTTGCTTGCACATCAAAAAAACAAACTAATCGTATTCTGTTGTGACGAGGTAAGCATGGGAAGTATGTCAAACCACAATTCTGACCAACTTTTTATCGGTATTGATGGTGGTGGCACCAAGTGTCGTGCACGTTTAGTGTCGATAAATGAGAAATTGTTGGGTACTGGTATCGGCGGTCCCTCGAATCCTTTGCATGGCCAAGCACAAACCAAAGCATCTATTTTACAGGCCGTTGAAATGGCGCTTACTGAAGCGGGTTTACCCAATTCAGAAGCCAGTAATCTAATAGTCGGTATTGGTTTAGCAGGTGTAAATTTACCCAGTTTGTTTGATGTGATGAACAATTGGCATCATCCGTTTAAACAAATGCATTTAACCACGGATTTACATATTGCTTGCTTAGGTGCACACAATCGCGACCAAGGTGCAGTAATGATTGCTGGTACTGGCTCCTGCGGCTATTCCTATGTAAAAAACAAGGCGACAATTATTGGTGCCCATGGCTTTCCGTTTGGCGATAAAGGCAGTGGGGCTTGGATGGGGCTGGAGGCAGTAAAAGCTGTGTTATTGGCTTCTGATAATCTCGGACCTTATAGTCTGTTGAGTGATTTAATTGGTAATCATTTGCAGGCCAAAGGTGTCATGATTGTGGATCGTATGGGCGCTGCTAAAGCGAGTGATTATGCCCAGCTGGCACGATTTGTATTGGATGCCGCCGACGCTAAGGATGAAGTAGCCGAAAAAATTGTCCGTGAGGGCGCAAATTATATGAGTGCTGTTGCAGAAAAGTTGTGGGAAACAGAGCCCAGCCGTATGTCGCTGATTGGCGGTTTGTCAGAGCGTTTAACTCCATGGTTAAAACCTAGTGTGGCAGCGAGTTTATCTGCACCTATTAATCAGCCAGAATTCGGTGCTATTTATTACGCTAAACAACAAGAAAAATTATTAGTGTGTTAAGGCAATGTTTGCTGTCGCGCAATAAGCAGATTTAACCCCGCCATATTAGTAATGCATCCTATAAAAACTAAATATGCTAGATAAAAATAAGGTGACAATGATGAATGCCATTAGTAATCACGAAAAGACAGTGGAATCAACAAAAAGTGTAGTAGTGGCAATGTTGTTTGTCGGCCTCTTGTTTTTCATCTTGGGTTTTGTGACTTGGTTGAATGGTTCGTTAATTCCATTTCTTAAAATTGTGTGCAACCTAAATAATTTTCAAGCACTTTGGGTAACCTTTGCATTTTATATTGCATACACCGTAATGGCCTTACCTTCAGCGGCTATATTGAGCCGTTTGGGTTATAAAAATGGTATGTCGTTGGGGTTGGGTATTATGGCAGTAGGAGCTTTGTTATTTATTCCAGCCGCGAGAACAACTTATTACGGTTTATTTTTACTTGCATTGTTCACGCTTGCTACAGGTATGACTTTGATGCAAACCGCTATTAACCCCTATATTGTGTGTATTGGTTCGCGTGAAAGTGCGGCAATGCGCATCAGTATTATGGGATTATTTAATAAGGGCGCTGGTGTGGTTGTGCCCTTGGTATTTTCTGCCTTGATGTTGTCTGGCATGGGTAGTTATTCAGATACCGCACTTGCTGCTCTTGATCAGGTAGGAAGAGATGCTTTGCGTTCTGAGTTGTCTTTGCGTTTGGTATTTCCCTACACCATTATGGCGGGAGGGTTGCTAGCAATCATGATGATTGTGAACTTTTCTTCATTGCAGGATATTTCTGTTGGTAAAGATGAAGATGACAAGTCTGTTAAAAGATTTGGCGTTTTACAATTTCCGCAATTGGTATTGGGCGCTCTTGCTTTATTTACGTATGTTGGTGTGGAAGTAATTGCTGGCGATACTATTGGGCTTTATGGGCGTAATTTGGGCGTTCAAAATTTTGGCGTGTTAACTTCTTACACCATGGGTTTTATGGTGTTGGGTTATCTTCTGGGTGTAGTTGCTATACCACGGTTGTTACCGCAAAAAAATGCACTTTTATTGTGTGCGGTCAACGGAATTTTATTTACAGTTGGAGTTGCCTTGAGTTCATCCACCAATACCGGGATTTCGGAATTTTTAGTGGGTTGGGCAGGTGTTCCTTTAGTGCCTAATACCGTTATGTTTTTAGCGATGCTCGGTTTTGCTAATGCATTAGTTTGGCCTTCAATTTGGCCACTAGCATTGGAAGGTTTGGGTAAATACACGGCTAGCGGTTCTGCATTATTGATAATGGGGATTGCAGGTGGTGCTTTATTGCCAATGTTATACGGTCGCTTTTCGGATGCTACTAATTCGCAGGCGGCCTATTGGGTAATGCTTCCTTGTTATGCGTTTATTTTGTTTTACGCAGTCAAAGGCCACAAACTTAAACAGTGGTAAATATGGTTAACAACGCCTCATACTCTGGGGCTTAGTTCTCATTTCATGGTTTTAGTTATCGCGGAGTTTTGTGTACGTCTTGATGTTGAATTCAGATACATTTTTTATATTTTTGCCTGATCTGGTTTTCTCACAAGATGGGTTTAGATGTAATCTCCAATTCTGCATCGCTAATTTGATCTAAAGCCTTCCTCCCTCCCCAGCATTGTACATCTCCGGTCTCAGTTATAACGCATGTATTTGTTCTCCCCGCTACAATGTTATTTATTTTAGGCAAGTTTTGCACATCAATTGGAGATGATAAATTTTTGGTTGCGTTATTTCCAAGTTGCCCGTTGCTGTTGTAGCCCCAACATTTTACGTTGCCATCAGTTGTTAGTGCACAAGAGTGTTGGGCGCTAACAACTTTATCAATGTTGCTCGGCAATCCGGTTACTGTAACCACCCCTGCTCGACGAATAGTAGATCCATCTCCTAATTGACCAAATTTATTATATCCCCAGCATTGCACCTGGCCATTCTGTGCAAGTGCACAGGTATGATAACTGCCTGCATTTATTGCTTTAATATCGCGATTAAGGCCAATGACTGCAACCGGTAAATCAGAGTTAATTTTAGTTCTATCACCCAACTGGCCGAAATAATTGTCACCCCAGCAATACACATTGCTGCTAGTGAGAGCGCAGGAATGGAATATGCCAACCGTTATTGCCGTTACTTTTTCATTAATTCCAAGCACTGTTGTGGGCTCTAAGCCAGCTTGATCGGGCCCTGCGCCCAATTTGTTATTGTAGTTGTCACCCCAGCACTTTACTTCACCACTTTGTGTGATCGCACAAGTGTGGGTGTCGCCAGCGGCAATCGAAATAACATTTTTATTAAGGCCTATTACATCAACCGCCCCGATTCGTTGATTACTGGTGCCATCGCCTAGTTTGCCGCTAATCCCCCAGCATTTCACTGCTCCTTCCTTTAGCAGTGCGCAGGTGTGCATGGTGCCAGCACTTATCGCAATAACACCAGAAGTTAAACCAATTACGTCAACAGGATAGGATTTGCTTAGTGCGGTGCCATCACCTAGTTGATAAAAACGATTGTCTCCCCAGCATTTAACGCTGGCATTGGTTGTGATGCCGCAGGTGTGGCCCCCTCCGCTGGTTATTTGGATGTAATGATATTTGGGTGTTTGCGCTTGGGTCTGGTGCGCGAATAATTCAGTCAGGATAGCTAGTGCAATGGCAATTTTGCGCAGCAACAATATCCTTTGTACGAAGGGAAAATATATAATCATCATGATCCATTTGCATTGTTAAAATAATTGACTTGGTCAGCCATAAAAATTTCCGACTGCGTCATTATTTATGAAAAAAATAAAATGCGGTGAAAAACGTGGCGAGCGGCTTAAATAATGTTTGAGCGGTAACAATTGCGGGTAAGTGGTAAAAAATTTCGTCAAGAAAAATATTCTATTATCGTTTGACGTTTATTTTATAGTGAATTGTCGGTGAGGTCGGGAGGTTGTGTAAATATCGTTTTTGGTGCAGTAATTCACGTGATTGAGAAAATAATGAAGTTATGCGGAGGGATTATTAATAAGCTGAACAAAATGGAATGTAGTATCAGGGATTGAATTAATTATAACAGAGCAGCTCCCCCAAGAGGCTGGAATAGTAATCATACTTTCTGGTTTATAAGGCATTGATGATTTCTGATTTTCACAATCAAAATCAAAACTATGTACTTCACCATTAATTCTCTCCAAATAAAATACAGGGCGCAATAATTTTGTATTCCATTTTCCCTTAATGTCAACTTTAATTTGCTGTGCTATGTCCTGAGTTCCGTGCGCTATGCCATCTAGTTTTCTGACAGCAGGTGCTATAGCATCGAGTTCAGCTTGTGACTTTGGTTCTTTTCTTAAATAGCTCAGAGTATCAATTGCACTGCCATAGTCTTGCATATTGTACTGTCTTTTAAAAAGCCGTATTCCTGCCTCAATAAATGCATCTGAATCAACATTGCCTGCCCCAATGGGCATTAATTTTGTTAAGGCTTCTGTCTCTTTTACTTTATCGCCTAATTTCCCTTGATACCAATAATCAAGTAAATAAACGCGAGACTCTTCATATCTATTAAGCGTTTTTATTTTGTGGAGTTCAGTCATTGCTCTTTTGGCTTGTTCGAGTCTTCCTGCAACCACCATATCTTGTGCGTTGCTAAATGCGTAATAAAATTCTTTGCGCGCTGCGAATGGAGCCTTTTGATCGCTGTCCCGTAGGAATTTATCCATTCCCTCATAATCCACATTTGCAGGTAGAGCTTTGGCAAAGTTACTTAGATTGAGCAAAAGAAAAGCGATAAATATTTTTTGTTGTAGTGTCATCGACTTCTCCTCTTTATTCTCACTCATCTTAAATCATATTATATTTTCAGCGACTTTTTTAGTGAACTCGTTAAGTCCTCACTATAAGAAGCGATTTATAAGTCCTACCCCGGCCTCAGTTGTTGATTCCATATCTATGAAATTTAATTATAAAGAGAGGGAAGGGAAAAGCAATGAATCGAACTGTGGCGGCTGCGATTATAGCCGTTAAAATATGAAGGTGGGTAATGAAAAAGGCGCAGAACTACCAAATTACATAGTTCTGCGCAAAAAAATTAACTAATGGAATTATCGGTGAAATATTTTTAATAATATATTTTTATGCTGCTGGTTTATTGATCAGTTGTGCAAAATCAAACGTAGTATTAGCCGTTGCATTAACTTTAATTAAACAGCTTCCCCATGCAGCAGGGGTGGACATAACGCTTTCTACTTTATAAGGAAGTGTTACTTGTTTGTTTTCGCAATTAAACTCTATAGTACTTACTTCGCCATTTATTTTATCCAAAAAGAATGTGGGCCTTAATAATTTCGCGGTCCAATTTCCTTTGTCGTTAGTCTTTATTTGTTGCACTATATCTTTTGTAGATGTTGACATTTCATCCAGCTTTTTAACTGCTGCCGCTATGTCATCTAACTCTGCTTGCGATTTTGGTTCTTGTCTTAAGTAACCTAAAGTATCAATTGCACCGCCGTAGTTTTGCCCATTGTATTGTCTTTTCAATAGCCTCATTCCTGCCTCAACATATGCATCGGCATCCACATTGCCTACGCCTATGGGCATCAGCTTCATGGCAGCTTCATTTTCTTGTTCTTTGTTACCGAGCTTGCCTTGATACCAATAATCAATCAGGTAAAGACGTGATTCTTCATATTTATTTAAGCCCTGGAGTTTATGAAGTTTTTCCATTGGCTTTTTAGCTTT
>JANYIO010000136.1 GCA_025362015.1 Gammaproteobacteria bacterium
TTTTTGTGTAATTTTTTTTTTTATCGTTAATAAACGCGACTGTATTGCGTAAGGCATGCAGCGCATCTTTAGTCCGACCCAGGCGAATGTAGAGATTTGCGAGTTTAGAAAATGTAGCTTCATCGCGATCAAATAACGATGCTGTTTCAAAACCAACAGCACCTTCTTGCAAAGCTTCACTCGCAGGTAAAAAAGTATACGCTTCACCCAAACCATAATAGGCTGCACCAAGCGCACTATCTACTTTTATTGCGCGCCTAAAAAAATTACGAGCTTGCTTCATAGGCTCTTGCCAATTCTCTACTCCTATGGCGTGTTGCAGTTGCGCATTTTTTTGCAAAGCATTGCCTTTATAGGTTAAATACGAGGCATCGTTAGGGGCTTGCAGTTCTAATTCATCAGCTATTTTTTTAGGGTCATCTGCATAGTTGCGTATAAGCAATGATACTTTTGCGGTTGCATATTGCGGATTTAGTGCCGAAGTTTGTTGTAATAGCGGCAACATGGTTTCTTTAGCAAAACTGCTGAAATTAAATAGCACTTCAGTCGTCAGGCGATAAAAAGATGCTTTATCTACAACAGCGAATTTTATTTGCGGCTCAGGAAATTTTAATGCGCCTTCCTTGGTGCTAATGACACGCATAGTTAAGTTGTTGCTAACATATCTTTTAACGCGCTTATCAAGATCGGCGTAGCTCATGTTAAAAGATTTAGTAAATGCCTGATCTTCGGTATAGCTTAGGTTGAGGTAATTAATATATTTATTGAGCGAAGCGCGTAATTCCACTGAAGAATTAAAATAATGAACTACAAAAAATGATTGCGCATAAAAGCGACCTATGGCTTCTTTACCTTCTGGGTACTTTGTTGCTTTAAACAATTTCTCGATATTTATATCCAAGTCACCCATGCGATTAAATAGATCACCAGCCCTGTACATAATATTACTGGCGCTACCGATAAAGATTTTTTCTTCGCTAAATTTAAATGTTCCCCAATACTCTGCATAACCTTCGTCGTACCATGTAGGAAATTTTCGGGTTTCATCAGTAAAGCGAACCAAAAAATGATTGTATTCATGGAATAAAACTTGCCGGCCAAAACTGGCGGCATTTGAATCCGCTGTGTAACCGTTTACGTTGGCAATTGCAGCATATCCGAATAGGCTTAATCCAAAAACACCCGCGTAATTTTCGGGCAAACCTAATTTTTTAAAATTGGCATTGCTGCTAATGGCCATTATTTTTAACGGTTTAATATTGTCTAAAACTTTTAAACCCATCATTTGAATACTAAAGTAACGATAGGCCTCCAAGTCTCTTATGAGATGCCGGCCCTTTACTTCATTTAAGTCGGTAAGAATATCGAAGTTGTCAGATTGCAAATGAATCCAATCATCATCAGCAAGTTTTTCAATATCGGCTGCAATTGACAATGAACAAAAAAAAGAAATAATGAACAGAAGAATCAATTGATTTATATTGATAGGCATTTAAATTTCCTTATGTGTATGTTTTAAGTGCGTAGTGTGGGCACGATTTTGTGCCCACGCGAGTTGTGCATAATATACTCACGGGCATTAAATTAATACAATGCAATAAGCCAATAAGCCAACGAGCCAACAAAAAATTTGAGTGGCACGAACCTTAAGGTGTGGGCACAAAAAGACGTGTCCACTCTGGGGGCTGTATGCTTGTTAGCTGTTGGGCTTATTGTGCCATATTTCATTAATTTGGTTTATTAGCTCTGGCAACTGCGACTCACCATAACCTATATGCACCGCAGCAACCTTACCATCTGCGTTTATTATAACCATATGAGGAATACCCTGAACGCCATATTTTTTTCCGATTCTATGCTGAGCATCTGAAACCAGTTTCATTTGAGTTCCGGTAAGAATCTCTGTTATTTTTTTAAAAACCTTACGATTTTCGTCAATGTTTATAGAGATTACTTGTAGTTTTTCTGTGGTTGCATTTTTTTGAATTCCACTTAGTACAGGGAGTTCTTTTCTACACGGCCCACACCAAGAGGCCCAAAATGAAACAATAACAACTTTACCTTTAAAATCTGAAATTCTAATTTCAGAACCATCTATATCTTTGCCAATTAAATCAAAAGGTATATTACCAACTTCATATGGCTTAGCTACAACATAAAATGAAGATAAGCTTAAAAATAAAATTATAAATGCTTTCATTATTTTCCTTAGTGCGTAGAGAGGGCACAATTTTGTGCCCGCGCGTGTTGTGCATACATACCCACGGGCATTAAATTAATACAATGCAACACGCCAACAAAAAATTTGAGTGACGCGAACCTTAATGCGTGGGCACAAAAAGACGTGCCCACCCTAGGGGCTGTAATGCTGTTAGGCCGGTTCTTTTTCATGAACAACTACAGTGCCAGCAATAAAATCATGTATAGCTCTTCGCTTTTTATTAAATAACATACTTACAAATTCACTCCACACCCAGACTTGTAGCAATATGCTAATCCAGCGATACCATGATGGAGCTAGTTCAACAATTTTCTGACTTCTTTGGATATAACCAAGAGAGAAATAAAGTTCGCTAGTCATGTTTATAGTTGACAACACAAGAGCTAATGAAGAAAAAACGTCAAGAAAAAATAAAACAGAATATCGTAGTGATGCTGCCTTGAAAGTTACAGGCGCGCCATCAAGCATAGCAATACGCATTTTTAATAGTAGTTTTCCCGGAGTACCTCCGTAACGTTTCACCAAATAAACACAAAAAAACAAATTAATAAAGAGGCTGGGTAAAAACCAGTACAATTGAAATAAGCGTATTTTTTCGTCACCAAAGTATGCGATAGCCATTAACGGCATCATAATTATAAAATCAATCCAGAACGCACCAAATCGACGCCAAAAGCCAGCATAAATCATATATTTTTCCTTTGTTGCCTAACGAGTTCAGCGGCAATTTTTAAGTGGTGGCGTTATAGAATACTTTTGCGCAGCAAAGCCATAAAACTGCGACTTAAAAACTGTCCAATTTAGTGCTGGAGTGATGCTGCATTTAGTTGGCTATGTTGGCCCACGGTGTAAGCTTGAGCTTATAAGCACCGTATTTAAATATGCCGCCCATAAAAGTGCCAAACATTAAACCAGCATAAACTGAAGGTAAGAACATAAACGCTCCTGCATTCGCCATTTTGAAAAAAAGCGAAAAGCACAAGTCCATAAACATCCCCCAAGATATGCCGAAAAAAATGCCAAAAATTAAAAGATTAACAAAAAATGAGGCATAGATATGTGGTGGAACTTTAATTCCAAACTTCAACAAGAGCATTATTAGTCGAGGCTTTGTATTATCGTTCCAAATTTTACGTTGAATTAGCTCTTGCCTAGCAAAATTATATTTTTCTTCAAATGTCACTATATTCTCCTTATATGATTTGCCTAACAGGTTATTAAACACTAGGGACTATATATCTCGCAGACTTTATTGCCAACAAAAAACTTGGGTGGCATGAACCTTATGCGTGGGCACAAAAAGATGTGCCCAGGCTAGGGGCTACTTTTTTATCGAAAAAATCATGTTGCACTCCTTTTAAATTACATTACATATTGAATTCAATTGCATCAAACCTAATTAGTACATTAGCTCAGGCACCGCCTGCACGAGTGCATTATAAGCATCAGGATTTATTTCTTTTAGCATTGCAATTTTTTCGCGATGGCTTTTCTCAATAGGTGCTCCGGCTCTGATTAATGCAGTCACCTCTTGTGGCGTAGTAAAATAAGGTTTACCACCTTCTGTTTTCATCGCTGAAGAAAATATATCCATCTGCGCTAAGGCAACATCCAATGGGTCTGGCACAATTGTTTTAAGCTTCACATCCACTCCGTGCGCAAGCAAAAATTCAACCGTTTTGACATTTCGGACTCCCCCTATTGCAAAACTCAACGCATTATCACCTAAATTATCAACGTAATTGAGATCAAGCCCGTAAGGCATCAGCTTTTCGATCAAATTAATATTTCCTTTTCGAGCCAGCGAATGAATTAAATAGGGCTCAACAGCAGCGCCCCTTTGTAAAAGTTGTGCAACAAAATCCCAGTCAGCTTTATCCTCCCACAAATACTGTGATAACAATGATGTGTAAGCATACTTATTACCTGTTTCAGCGTAAGCCTTATCGCAGATTTCCATCGCTGTTTGCCAACGTTTATCCATGGTTGCCGCAAATAATTGTTCATTTGTTTGTTTCGAAATCGGAGTCGCAAATACTTCTGTAATAATTGCGCCGGCAGCTTTAAGGTCATCAAGAAATTTGCGCGGGTTTTTGTACATTGCTTCTTGTCGGCCTTTTGCATAATCATAAATGCTATTTTTAGCCGCTAACGACAAATTATTGCTCGACGGGTTTTTTTTAATAAGTTCTCGTATGTAAGCTTTTTGATCATAGTGGTGTTGCTCCATACAGCGAGGCTCAGCATTTTTTGCATAGGCTATTTTTTTATCATAACTATCAATTAATTCTTTTAGTTCACTGGCATATTTTTTAACTTCATCCGTGGGCACTATTGTTGGCTGTAAAAGTGATTGGTATTGCTGCTTTGTTTGCTCTGGCAACCATTCATTTAAATTTTTTACAGAACTAGTTCTTATGGGTTTTATGCCATGGGCAAGGGCAGCCGTTGCCAAGCCCAACGCTGTTCGCTGTTGTGCTGGACTCTTGGGCTTGGGCAACACATCCAATAGGCTATTTCCACCACCTTCCAGATAGCTTGTAGTAAATGGCTGAATCCCTTTATTTGTAAAATAGCCAACTAAATCTGTACGCAGCGCCTTAGCCGAAGCTAAAGGCAAATTCATCTCAGTTGAATCTTCTTGCCAAGTGGATAGATGATCATGGTTATACTTCTCCGAAAGCAGCATGACAATATCGGAAGACACGCCTTGTTTAATTGCGTAGACCAAAGCATCCATATTAATAGTTAAACCCGATGCAATAAGTTTCTCAACATTTTCACGGCTTATGTCAGAATCCTCCAGGAAAATTTGTGCCAATAACGACTTCAAAAACCTAACTTGATTGGGGTCAATTTTATGCTCATTCACGGCATCAATAATTTTTCTATAGTTTTTTTCTTTTAATGCTTCATCAAAAAAATTTCTATCCAAACTCGGTAGTTCTACCCTATTTGCATAATCATCGGCGAGCAAAACGATTTTCCCCTGATCGTTCCTAAATTCGCTTTGATTTAAACCTGAGCTAGCGAGAGACATCTCTTTCATGGACAAGCCAGCTACATCGCCAATTGTATTTTTGTCCGTAACGCTAACACTATTTGCGTCTAAGGTGCGCACAAATTTACTCAACGCATAATTCTTAGTTTTTGTTAGTTCAGTTACCGTCAAACTTTTTTCAAAAATAGATTGGCATTCTTCCCGAGAAATGGTGTTAAGCAGCGGCTTAACCTCACTTAGGTTTTGCTGCGTACCTGAGATATCTGCGGGTGCAGAAAGAGTTGTTGTTTTATCATCGACTGAGCCAGTTGGCCTATTGAAAACAAATTCTGATAGCAGGGTATGCCTAAACAAATAGAAAATTACGGCCATTGCTATTATCACAACAACGGAAATATTACGGAGCTTCATTGCTTTATCCTTGTAAATAACTAAGGTGGTTTTACAGAATACTTTTGCGCAGCAAAGCCATAAAACTGCGACTTAAAGACTGTCCAATTTAGCACTGGAGTGATGCTGCATTTAGCTGGCTATTTTTGCCCACGGTGTAAGCTTGAGCTTATAAGCACCGTATTTGAAGATGACACCCATAAAAGTGCCAAACATTAAACCAGCATAAACTGAAGGTAAGAACATACACGCTCCTGCATTCGCCATTTTGAAAAAAAGCGAAAAGCACAAATACATAAACATCCCCCAAGATATGCCGAAAAAAATGCCAAAAATAAAAAAATTAACAAAAAATGAAGCATAGATATGTGGTGTAACTTTGATTCAAAACTTCAAAAATAACATTATTATTCGAGGCTTTGTATTATCATTCCAAATTTTACGTTGAATTAGCTCTTGCCTTGCAAAATTATATTTTTCTTCAAATGTCACTATATTCTCCTTATGTGATTTGCCTAACGTTAAGTTCAGCGAACTGCAACGCCGGTTATGGCTTTGCGATTATTTTAAAGCTGTTTGGTTTTAATAGTTTTCTAATTCCAAATATGACTTCAAAAATACACACACTAAAACCCAACATCAAAAAATAAATTGAAAAAGCAGCATGACTAAAATAGTACACAATTAATAGCGAAATTAATATTAAAATTGATGTACCGAAAATAATTGTTCTTGATATATTAGATTTATTTTCCGGCTGCAAAAGAGCGCCGCAACCCTCACACTTATACAAATCCCTAAATCCCGATTTTGACTGGATTGAGATAGCCATTGATTCACAGTTAGGACAAGCGCCTGCTTTCTTTTCCAACATAGAGATTTCCTTTTTCCAGCTCTAGCTACGCATGCGATTTAAATAAGAGACTATTTTAAAAACCAATACAACTTAAATTCTCTGAACCTGATTTGCCATAACAGGTTATTAAACACTGGGACTATATATCTCGCAGGCTTTATTGCCAACAAAAAATTTGAGTGGTGCGAACCTTAATGCGTGGGCACAAAAAGACGTGCCCACCCTACGGGCTACGAAACATACAATGTTCCTTTTAATGAATTAATAAATGTGAAATCCAGCCGTACGTTTTGAAGAAAAAAACAAATGGAAACTTAAGTTTCAATGGATAATAAAATCCTCAAAGTAATTCGAAGGTTTTATTATATCCACGCAATCCGCAAGCTTTCTAATTGCTCGCTCTTTTGAAGACTGCAAGTGCTGTGATTTCATGGCCTAGCAAAGCATTTTGCGTTACAAATGAAACTAACTCCCAGCCTTCTGCGCCAAGTTGAGTCATTTTTTCTTCAATTAATTTCCGATCCAACGAAAACTTCCACTGATTTTGCTTTTGGAATCTAACTGTTTTGTATTCCCACTTCATGGATTATTCCTTTTTCTGACATAATGAGGTAATTCTATTAGTACGTAGGGTGGGCACGATTTTGTGCCCACTCGTGTTGCGCACATATACCCACGGGCATTAAATTAATACAATGCAATACGCCAACAAAAAACTTGAGTGGCGCGGACCTTAATGCGTGGGCACAAAAAGACGTGCCCACGCTACGGGCTGGACGAAATGATAATATCACTTCCAATTAGGTGGCAAAACTTACTATGCCACTACAAACAATTGCTCCCTGGTTTTGGTTGCTACAAATGGAATTCTCTTTTCAATGGCCATAATATTTTCCTAAATTTTATTTTCCTTCGATCTATTTGATGTCGCAGAGTGCTTTTGTTTCGGCCATATTAAGTGCACAAATAGATAAACTCGTATTTCGAATAGCCTTTTTATTTTCGAAGCACGCTTTACCTGATTCTCCCCCAATCAATATTATTACAAAGCATGGAATGAGCACAGTACGCATTCGACGGAACTCTAATGGCAAGCGTTTTAAGAAAAAGG
>JANYIO010000117.1 GCA_025362015.1 Gammaproteobacteria bacterium
TTTTTTTGTGGAGTTGTTGGTAATTTCTTTCGCAATATGGCAAGCAAATTTACACGCTGCAGAGGCGCCTACCGTAATACCTGCACCCGCTTTCATACAGGCAGCATCAAATAATAGCGGCTTACAAACTGCTGTTTTAGCGGGTGGTTGCTTCTGGGGCGTACAGGGTGTATTTGAGCATGTGCGAGGTGTTAAAAAAGTATACTCAGGTTATGCCGGTGGTGAAAAAGGCACTGCTCAATATGAAAACGTTAGCTCCGGTTCAACCGGTCATGCAGAATCAGTGGAAATAAGCTTTGACCCCAGTGTCATTTCCTATGGCGAATTGTTACAAATATTTTTTTCGGTCGCGCACGACCCAACACAATTGAATCGCCAGGGGCCAGATAGCGGTACACAGTCAGGAGCTGCCGTCGCCAACCTGCATTATTGAAGCGCTACATGTAAAAGTGCCTCCTGCTTTTGTTGCCCACCTTGAACACGCCAAGCATAGGCAAGCCAGCTATGCTGGCAAAAAATATGATCAGAACTACAATTTAGGGGCCAGCCACTTAACGCCATTCTCATTTTCATAAAGGTCGCGTAAATGATTGTTAAAATGGAGATTGAAGATAATCATCCCGCGAAATGGATATTTTTATATTTAGTTAGATATCTGCTGATTGTTATTGTTTTCCTGATATCTATCTCTGTACCTCCTGGTTTCTCCAACTCCCGGTTTGACAATTCCTTGATTCCTCGCGGATTGCCGGTTCGTTTACTCGGCGGTATTAACAAAATTTCGCAGGACGGCCATGGTTTTATATGCCCGGGGTATGAATCATAAAATCAAGTAGTATTAAAGGGGGGAGGATGTTTATAATTCCTACGTTCTATGTGTCGCCAAGATAGGCAAAATTTTATGATATGGAAGACAATATAATTGGCGCAATAATCAGCATTGCGCCAATTATATTGCAGTTCGGTAATAGAGTATAACCATAACAGCTGTTGTTAACGCAGCCTATAAATAACAGGTCGATATTGATGAAGATAGCGCTTACCACTTTCATGTTGTTCTTAACTGGTGTTGCTCATGCTGTGGATTTTGATTTTAAAGCGGAAACAAAATTAAATTATCGCGACAGCGAATCTAATCGCTTTGGCGTAAAATTTCCGTTTCCTCCAATTGCGCTACCTATTGGCCAAACTCAAGCCTTTGTCGAAACTCCTGATGCAGGTAGTCATGCAGAAATTTCAGATATTTCGCTTTTTTGGGATGTGGATTTTGAAAGCAGTTGGGCAATAAAAGCTAAAGTTGATATTTTTGACCGCTACGAGAAAAACCCAACTTCGACTGACTTACCCGTAAGCTTGGACCAATTTATCATTCGTTATGGGACGCGCCATACTCAAGGTGAATTGCCGCACGACACTGACGGATATATTCAAGTGGGTAAATTTTCTAAATTTGAACGACAAGAAGATCGTCATTTAGAAAGCTACGGCCTAAGTGGCACTGCATTTAATCGCGTGGAAGACAGCGGTTTTGAAGCAGGCGTAGATTTTTCTTCAGGTATATATGCAAAATTAAGTTACACAACTGGTAATCCCGTTTTTATTCGCGATGTTAATGCCCTGGCGGGGGATAACGGTACCGATAGAACTCCACCGCCAAATAACGATCCTGAAATTAAAACAGGCATTCCTATTCTTTATGATGCAGAAATAGAAAGTTTTGATTTATCAAAAAATCCTGAAAAAGGCGGAGGTCTTGGCTACCGCTGGCTAAATGAAGATGGATCGCAACGAATTAACTTTTTACTTTACACTTACAAAAGAAGCTTAGCGGAAACCATTAAGCTGCACGGTACTTTTTACGGTGGTGATTTAGATATTTTAGATGTATCTGAAGTTGTTCCAGGCGTTCGGTTGCCCATCAAAAATAATAAAAAGAAAGAATCTGGAATGAATTTTTGGTGGTACACACAAAATTTTTCGCTCTTTTCACAGCTGGTTTATCAGGATATCGCGGGCTTGAAACGAGACGGCTGGGAAGTGGAACTTAGTTACGCTTGGCAAGTGCCCGATGTAATAGGAATCACGCAAATAAGCCCCGTATTTCGTTATTCAAAACTTAATAACCATTTTGTGGGTGAGCCGCGGTTTCCAGCGCCCAGCGTGTGGTGGAATTGGCAAAAATACGATGTTGGCTTTAACACGGATTTCGGTGAAAATATTCGCTTAACAATGGAATATAATATCAATAAATTTATACGTAATAAGCGCACCGAAGGAAATAATGAATTTTTACTTACGTTGCGCTTGCGATATGATTAATGGTTTTAAAATATCAAAATAATGCGAACTCACTGTAAATTACTAGATTTCATAGAGATCTTCCAGTAGTTCGCCGACCGATTGATAACGATCTACCGGATTTTTTGCAATAGCTTTACTAATCACTGCTTCCAAATAATCCGGCATATCCTTAACTAATTTTTTGAGTGACGTTGGCACTACCTTAAGGTGCATTTTCTCTAAGTCTTCAACTGTTCTAACTTCGTTAAAGGGCGGCTTTCCACTAAAGATTGCATAAAGAATCAGACCAAGGGCATAGATATCTGTTCTTTGATCTAATTGCCCCCCAGCAAATTGTTCTGGCGCCATATATTTTGGTGTTCCCGCAACCACATTTGCCATGCGACTTCCTTCGGAGCCTTTGATGGCATTGATATTCATGGCCAAACCAAAATCCATGATTTTTATAATGCCCTGTTTGTTAATCATCATATTCGACGGTTTTAAATCCCGATGAATAATGCCTTGATCATGCGCAGCTTTTATCGCGGCACAAATTTGTCGCGCCATGGCTAATCCGTTGCTAATACTCATAGCGCCTGTTTTATCCAGCAATTGCGCCACATCGAATCCATGCACATATTCCATGGTAATTAAGTAACGCCCATTCCAAGCGCCAAAATCATAAGTGCGAACAATATTGCGGTGGGTAATGCGGCGAGCTAAACGAATTTCTTCTTTAAAAAATTCCGAGTTTCCTTGAGTAAAAATATTATCATGCAAGATTTTTAAGGCTAATAATTCACCGAGCTCGCGATCGTTCGCTAAATAAACATCCGCCATTGCCCCTGCACCCAAATGCTTGATTACATCATAGCGCTCATTCACCAGCATACCTGGCTCTAAAAATACGGTGTGGGCATTGGTAGGTGGCTTGGCGGCGGAGGGATTTATATCATCAATTAACACATCCTGAATTTGCGTGTCTTGAATTATTTGTGAATTATAAAGGCTAGTTTCATTCTCCGAAAAATTTTGTTCAGTCGCGGTTGTATTTCGCAATGCCGTATTATCCATTTCCTGTTGCATGCTTACCGGCAGCTCAACATTGATCAAATCAATATCATCGGAGAGTTGTGCGAGGTAGCTTTCCAGCTCTGCTTTTTCCTTTAAGGTTTTGCCCATTTTTATAATGGCATCCTGCAACAAGTCAACTTCATCGTGAATGTCAATTCGCAGATCAGTATCAGGAAATTGACCATCTTGTATTTTTTTTGCAACCTTGACTAGTCTAACAATGGGCTTGGTAATTCGCGTTGCAATCATCCATGCGATCAGTGATGCCACCAATAAACATAAAAAACCAATCACATAAACTTGTTGTTGAACTTTTATAAACGGCATCATGAGTTCAGTGCGTGACGTCAATGCCATAATAAAGCCCAGATTTTCCCCATCAAAATTTGCCAGTGGCATAGCTATAGCAAAAAAATCGTCGTCGTTCAGTGTCATACTAAAATGCAATTGCATTTCTTTGGTGCTGTAAATACTATTCCATGATTCGGAATTCTGAGCAAAGTAATTCGTCAACCATTCATTCAGTTTATCGTTGGTATTGTACGAACTCTTTACACCGGTGATATTGCGATTGGCATCGCGAACAAATGCAAAAAATCCTATATCGCTGGCAGTCAGCGCATTAATTTCCCGAGCAATTTCCGGGGATAATTCATAGGCAAGCGCCAGAGTACCGCGAACAACGTCGGAAGCAACATTATCCAGTACCGGAACTACAACGATTTGCAAGAGCTTATCCTGGCTAACAATAATTCCTCGTGTTATTTGACCCTTAAGTGCTTTGTCAAACAATGCGCTTTTTCCGAGCAGCGATTGACCTATAGCCTCTGGTCTGTCTGAACGGGCTAACACAACACCATTCTTGTCGGTAAAAAATAAAACATCAAAAGCCAAAGCTTTTTTAAATTCCAAACTTAAATCTTGCAGGGTTTCTGAGTCGGTATCAAATACAAGTGGTAAAACTCTGCCATCTTTGGCCAAGCTTCTGGCCGTTTCTTGAATAGTTTCAAACCGACTTTCTATTTTCGTGCGCAGTATTTGGCTGGACTGGTTTAGTGTCCTATTTATAGCTGTAGTTGCCGCACGGTTCGCTTCCACGCCTATGCGCCAGGAAGTAAAGAAAATTAATAGACCAAAGCCAATCAGCACTAAAAAGAATAATTTCGAGCGAATACCAAAGGTAAAATTATCATTATTTTTTTTCATTAATAGAACTCATCTTGAAATAAAGCGGATTTAACCTTGTAGGCTTCATCGTATTTATTTTTATGGGGAATGGGTACATAAGATTCGGTATCTAGCAAGATATCTTTCTTAGTGTGTAATCCTTGCAGGTTAACTATTTGTTGGATTTCGCCGCGTATATGCCAAGCGGATAATCGATATTCGCCAGCAGGTAAATTGTTGATTTCAAAAAAACCATTTTTATCGGTAATGTGCGAATAATTATGCGGGCTTACTGAAATAAAAAGAGCCATTTCAGGGTGAATATTGCAATAGACTTTAACAACACCTGAAGTCTTGAAGGCAACTTTATTTGTCTTGCCTTCACCATAGGTTCCCAAGTCAAAACGATTTCCCCCCGATGTTGAAAACACGTTGTGTTTAATTTTATCATTATTAGTAAAGCTGACCTGATCATTTTGTTTTATCGTCATTAGCTTTGGCATATAGGTTTTGTTTTGCATCTGAACTTCATATTGGTGTTTTTCCTGACCCGCCACAAATTCATCAGTAGTATCAGTAGTAGTTGTCGGTTCGAGGTTTACGATCACCCCTTCAGGCGAAAGTATTTCGCCATTTTTTCCGGTTACTTTGATTACCCCGGAAAGTCCCGCTAGGGATTTTTTCGCAATAGGTAGAGTTGATACTGAAGGACTAGCCATTACAACGGAAGAAGAGCTCATGGCAAGCAATGATTGATGCGATGATCTTGCAGCACTTGAGAAAGAAGTTTGTGTCTTTAATTGAAGAGGCGTAACTGAGGGCTGCTGAGTCAAGGTGTTTTTATATTGTGCGCTTGATGACGCAGACAACAATAGAACCTTGTTTGAGGATGCGGCGCTAGATAAGCTTGAAGATTGCTGCACGACACCATCATTTATCGGGAGGTGATTTTTTTTTGGAGATTCCGTCTCACAACCGGTTAATAAAAGCAGCGCTATTATGTGGATTTTTAAATCGATCAGGAGATAGAGATATTTTTTTTTCATAAGACCCTTACCTGTGTACAGCTTTCGGATTTTTCAGCAATGTTTTTGCAAGGTTAAAAAACTCTTAAAAAGAATTATATTGGCTTTGCGTTGGTTGAGGCTATATTGATACCCTTATTCTCGATTGTGGTTAGCTGTCTCGGGGTATTCCTCCACTCAGGGTTGGCGCCTATTTAAGTTTAGAAATTATAGTTAATAATACTTCTGATGGAGAAAAATTTGTCGCATGGCAAAACACTAAAAATCTGGATGAGGAGGTGTAGTTTTTCTGCATATTATTGCTGAATCGCTAAGGGTTAATTCAGTTTTTGTTTTATCTACTCTAGCCGTATTCCGATCAGTAAATTCAAGCTTAGTTTTTAAGGAATGTACGCTCATTGCGTATAGTGAGCAAATCTATTTTGGGGGAGATCATGACAGTTTCAGTAACGCTGATTAACAGAAATACTTTACTACTTAATGTATTAACCAATTGTACATCAATTGGTTAATAATTCATCTGCTTGACCGCTATTTTCACACCTATAACTCCAAGCCAAATAAAGCCATTGGTTCGCCTGTTACGGCGTGTTATCTTCACCCAAGCAATTCAAATTAAACATTCTGCACACAATTAAGAAGTATTTAATGGCTATCAAAAAAACCGAACTCTATTCCTCGCTTTGGGCAAGTTGTGACGAACTGCGCGGCGGTATGGATGCCTCGCAATACAAAGATTACGTACTCACCTTTTTATTCTTAAAGTACGTCTCCGACAAATACAAGAACGACCCCAAAGCCATGATTGTGGTGCCCGAGGGTTGCAGCTTTACCGATATGGTTAAGCTAAAGGGCGATAAAGAAATCGGCGAGAAACTCAACATAGTGCTCGACGGTATCGCCAAAAAAAATGAACTGCCTTGGCTTGCCAATAAAGACAACGACTTCAACGATGAGGATCGTTTGGGCAAAGGCAAAGAAATGGTCGATCGCCTTTCCAAATTGATAGGCATATTTGAAGGGCTAGATTTTGGCAGCAACAGTGCCCAAGGCGATGACTTACTCGGCGATGCCTACGAATATTTAATGCGTAACTTCGCCACCGAATCTGGTAAAAGCAAAGGCCAGTTTTACACCCCAGCAGAAGTTTCACGTATTCTGGCGAAAGTGGTGGGCATTACCCCAAGCACAACTCAAGACCAAACCGTTTACGACCCAACTTGTGGTTCTGGCTCGCTCTTATTAAAAGCCGCTGACGAAGCTAAAAACGGACTGAGTGTTTATGGGCAAGAAAAAGACGTGGCCACCACGGCGCTCTGCCGCATGAACATGATTTTGCACAACAATGCCGATGCTGAAATTGCGCCCGGTGGCCATAGCACCATTGCAGAGCCTGAATATAAAGCAGATGGTGCGAGTGAAGGAAACGAAAGCTTAAAACTGTTTGATTTTGCAGTGGCCAACCCGCCATTTTCGCTTAAGGCATGGACTAACGGCTTAAGACGTGACGATAGCGGTGCAGATTTATATAGGCGCTTTGAATACGGCGAACCGCCAGAAAAAAATGGTGATTACGCTTTTTTACTGCACATTCTTAAATCCCTTAAAAGCACCGGCAAGGCCGCTGTTATTTTGCCTCACGGTGTACTCTTTCGCGGCAATGCTGAAGCCAACATTCGCCGTAATCTTATTAAGCAAGGTTATATCAAAGGCATTATCGGTTTGCCCGCCAATTTATTTTATGGCACCGGCATTCCCGCATGCATTATCGTTATCGATAAAGCCGGAGCAAAAGTGCAATTGGAAGGTAGCGCCCGCGGCGGTCGCGACAGCGACAATAAAACAGCTGGAATCTTTATGATCGACGCTAGCAAAGGTTTCATGAAAGACGGCCCCAAGAATCGTTTGCGCGATCAGGATATCCACAAAATCGTTGATGTTTTTAACAAGCAAATTGGAGAGGCGGGTTATAGCCGTATGGTTGGCTTTACCGAAATTGAAGGCAACGATTACAACCTCAATATCCCACGCTATATCGATAGTTCCGCTCAAGAAGACTTGCACGATCTTAGCGCCCACTTAAGCGGTGGCATTCCTAATAGAGACATCGAAGCTTTAGATTCTTACTGGCAAGTATTCCCAAGCTTACGTAAAACTTTATTTGCGCCATTAAACGATAAAAAGCGAGCTGGTTACAGCCAAGCCTTGGTTAAATCGTCCGAAGTAAAAACTACTATTTTAAACCATCCAGAATTCAAACAATTCGCCGAGCTAAGCATTGCCATATTTCACAAATGGAAGGCGCAGGTGAAACTGCATAAACTCAATCAAAGCGATTTGCCCAAAGAATTTATTCATCGCATTTCCGAAAACTTGTTGGAGGCCTACACCCAGGCGCCGTTACTCGATCGCTACGACATGTACCAAATCATCATGAATTATTGGTCGGAAACCATGCAAGACGATGTTTACTTTATTACGCAAGACGGTTGGACGGCCGCTAACAGTATTCGTGAATTGGTGGTAAAAAAAGACGAAAAGCTAAAAGAAACTCCAGACCTCATTATTGATAAAACCAAATACAAAGCCGAACTGATTCCACCGGCACTTATCGTTAAGCGCTATTTTGCAAAGGAGCAAATCGAAATCGATGCCTTGCAAACTGAACTCGATGCATGCAATCAAGAGCTCGAAAATTTTATTGAAGAACATGGAGTTGAAGGCGGCCTGCTGGAAGAGGCCATTAACGACAGTGGCAAAGTAAATAAAGCCAGTGTTGTAGCGCGCTTAAAAGATGCAGCAGAACCAGAAGAGATAACTGCGCTCAATACTGCTAAACAATTATTCGAAGCCGATGCCTCACATAAAAAATTGGTAAAAGAAGCACAAGAAGTATTGGATAAAAAAGTCTTTAAACAATATTCAAAGCTCACAGAGGCTGACAATATTACGTTGATTGTAGGAGATAAATGGCTCGCCACTTTGCAAGCTAATATCGTCGCCGAGATCGAGCGCGTTACTCAACGACTCGCCAATCGCGTTAAAACATTGGAAGAACGTTATGCCGAACCCTTGCCTGCATTAACGCAAAGTGTAGAAGCGCTGAATGCAAAAGTGGATGAGCATTTGCAAAAGATGGGGTTGCAATGGTGAACGGTCTGAATAGTGATTTACAGAAGGTGCCGAAAGGGTACAAGCAGACTGAAGTTGGGGTGATTCCTGAGGATTGGGAGTGTAAGTTATTGGGTGAATTCGGAGATGTTGTTCGAGGAGGGTCTCCTCGGCCAGCTGGCGACTCAAAATATTTTAACGGGAATTATATTCCTTGGTTAACAGTAGCATCGTTAACCAATATTCCGTCTGGGCAGATATATGTGAATTCAACGGCAACGATGCTTACTAGATTGGGATCCTTTCAGAGTAGGATTCTAGAGCGTGGCACATTAATAATTTCAAATAGTGGAGCTACATTAGGTGTTGCGAAAATTCTAGGTATTAAATGTTGCGCAAACGATGGCGTGGCAGCAATTATAAATCAGCGCGTTGGGGATAAAATATTTTTAGTTCAATACATTAATACAAAAACTAAAGAGTTACATGACGAGATAGCTACCGGAAATGGACAGCCAAATTTGAACACAAATTTGATTAGACATATTCCAATTCCTTACCCTCCAATAGAAGAACAAACCGCCATAGCCAATGCTCTTTCCGATGTCGATGCCCTAATCACCTCACTGGAAAAACTCATCGACAAAAAGCGCGCCATCAAAACCGCCGCGATGCAACAACTGCTCACCGGTAAAAAGCGCCTGTCGCCTTTCGATACCTTAAATAACAAAGACGGCACCCCGCGCTACAAACAAACTGAACTGGGTGAAATTCCAGAGGATTGGGAAGTTTCTCCATTAGGTGACATTTGTACATTTGAAAATGGAGACCGAAGTAGCAACTATCCTTCGCCCGGCTCCTTTGTGGATAGTGGTATTCCTTTTATTAATGCAGGTCATGTTTCGAAGGGAAAAATTAGTATGAAGGATATGAATTATATTACCAACAAGGCATTCGATAAATTGGGCGGAGGAAAAATAAAAATTGGCGACATACTATTTTGTTTGCGTGGGTCACTGGGGAAATATGGAATAGTAGAGAAAGATCTAGGGTGTGGTGCAATAGCTAGTTCGATGGTCATAGTCAGACCGAAAACAAATAGAGTTTCTCGAATATTTCTTAAGTGCTATTTTGACTCGAGTTTGTGCGAAAAAATGATTGAGCTATGGGCTGGAGGAGCGGCGCAGCCAAATCTCGGCGCACAAGAAATGGCCAAGTTTTCAGTGATAATTCCCAAAGACCCTCAAGAGCAAAAACTCATCGCTCGTACGTTTTCAGATATGGATGAAGAAATTGACGCACTAGAGCAATGCCTCAACAAAACCCAACAAATTAAACAAGGCATGATGCAAGAGCTACTCACTGGGAGAACTCGACTACTATGAGCACCATAGGACAACGCGAACGCGCTACACAAAATCGAGTGATAAAACTTTTCAAAAATCAATTGGGTTATAAATACTATTCATATAATGGGGGCGATTGGCAAGATCGCCCTAATAACTCCAATATTGAAGAAGATTATTTGCGCGCTTGGTTAGTAGCGCAAGGCGTTGATGATGGCTTAGTCAACAATGCCATTCGCCAACTGAAACAAGCGGCGACGATGGGCGGTGGTAAAAAACTCTACCATGCCAATAAAGATGTTTATAGTTTGTTGCGTTATGGTGTAAAGGTAAAGCAGGGGCAAGGTGAAAATACTAAAACTATTTGGTTAATCGACTGGAAAAACCCACACAAGAATGAATTTGCGATTGCTGAAGAAGTATCGGTCAAAGGTAAAAATACCAAGCGCCCCGATATAGTAATTTATGTAAATGGTATTGCCTTGGGGGTGATTGAATTAAAACGTTCTTCGGTATCGGTGACCGAAGGCATCCGCCAAAATCTG
>JANYIO010000167.1 GCA_025362015.1 Gammaproteobacteria bacterium
AGCCATTTATAGGTCAGTGAGTCACCGTCAACATCACCGCTACCAGAGCCATCTAATGTAAAGGTGGTTCCAACATCGCCAGTTTGATTCGCCCCTGCGTTTGCAGTAGCGATGTTATTTACTGGGACTAAACTACTAGCAATAGAAGAACTAGCAATCACTACCGGTGTAGATGCAGCCGAAGAATTAGGAACTACTACCGGAGTAGACGCTGCTGAAGAGTTTGGAACCAATACTGGAGTAGAAGCCGCAGAAGAATTTGGAACCACTACTGGAGTAGAAGCTGCCGAAGAATTTGGAACCACTACTGGAATCGAAGCAGCCGATGAGTTTGCAATCACTACCGGAGTAGAGGCAGCTGATGAGCTAGTATTCACCGAAGAAAACGAACTTGCAAAGGTGGTTCCTAATGGTGGAACTACAACACCAGGATCATCACAAATTACTCGATTAGTATCTAGATTATCTACAAAATTAACATCATAAGCACTAAAGGGAAAATCTAGTCCGTTGTTTGGCTGACTGATCGCTAAATCACTGTACACAATATTTTTGCGCGCACGAACAACGGGTAAGCGACTTGCAGTTTTCTCATCAAAAACCCATATGCCATATTGGCCATCAACATCACCTGGCTCGGTACTAGATTTACAAAATGTATTAACACCATTGTCAACAGTTGAACACTGAGACCAACTTACTAATAAACGCCCGGTGCCATCGCGGTAGGGCCAAACCGCACTATACCAACCGTTGACAGAGTGTTGACTGGGATATAAATCAACCTCTCCGCTTATTAAAGAACGTGGCGCAATATTGCCAAATACAGAGGTAGCAGTAGTTGCTTCAGGTGATTCCAACTCAACAATATTTCCACCTAAAGATTGATTATATTGATGTTTTATGACTGCGGCTAACTGCCCATTTTCTGCCTGTACAATGTGATCAATGCCAATAAAGCTCTCGTCAGATCCAGTCAAAGTGACCGTTTTGTAAAGTTGTTGCAATTCTTTGCCATCCACAGTAATCCGCAAAATAGTGTAATGATTACTTGCTAACACTTTCCCAATAGGTGTTGTTTGCGCAAAAGCACACACCGCTGCTTGTGACCATTTTGCTGGTACATCCAAACCGGCGGGATACTGAGCAGTAAAAATATCAGGGCTTGGCGAGTTCGCGGTATCAACAGGACATTGTAAAAGTTCATAAGTGCGCGACCAACGTACAAAAGCAATTCGACCATCTTTAAGGGTAGTCGGCTTAGTATCGTGATTTTTACCGTAGGTTAACTGAACAATGTTTTCGCCTGCATTGGTCATTGAATGCAATAAAGAAGGTTTTTCGTTAGGACCCACTTTGTAACAATTGTCGGCTTGATACTTATCAACAACATTATCAACGGGGCTATTAGGATTTCCGGCAGCACGATCTGAAGAGAACACGATAGTGCCATCTAGCGCGTAAGTCGGATTGGTATCCTGGCCAGCATTGGCAATAAGATCATCTTTGATAATGCGACGAATTGCTTTATTTTTAAAACTATATTCGTAAATGTTCCAAGTGTAGTCAGTTGGACTATCGTGTGGCCCGTGAGCAGCAAATATCAAAAATTGGCCATCAGGTGATACGTTTAAATCCTTAACGTCGTAGTCGGAAGACTTAAAATAACTCGTTAATACCTCGGTATCCACTGCATTAACATCAAGGCTGGAACGGCTCATCAACTGCGCACCAGCTTGAAACTCATAAGGTGAAGCAAGATCTAATGGGCTACTGTCCTTACTGGATTTAGCGCGCTTTAACCGATCAGCATTAAACTGAAAATCCTGGGTAACATTGCGCTGAACATACATAAATTGGGTGTCTTGTGACAGAACTTTAATGTCCGCCGACTTTCCACCATTACCCCCGCCGCCACTACCACAAGCAACTAAAATCAAAGAGGCAACAAGGAATACAAGTGCTTTTTGACATGCTTTAAGTAACTGAAACATATTCATCACCATAGTAAATATTTTTTGAGGATAACAATAAATCGTAAGCTAAATGGATTTTCTACCAGCGCATCATGCCACCCTCCAGTTTTTAAAAATGGTACGAAGTCACAACAATTTGACAACAAAAAGACTGACTAATAACTGTTTGTATTTTTGTGAACTTAGTCCCGTTGAACCTAGGGGCACGTCACACTTGCGGATATGGCTGCCTGAAAGATTAGGCGGAGGGTCGAAATGTAATTTTCTGTAAAACGAGGGAAAAGCAAAAATAGCAGCGGAAATATAGCTTATCCAGAACTTGCGGCTTTTGGGGCGAGCTACTTTAAAGCAACCACCAAGAGTCACGACGCAACATAACAACCGAGAATTTAAGTACAAAAAACGCGCTTTAGTTGCTCACAAAGTGAACTTTAGAGGCCCTCTAACTGGGGAAAAATACGAATTTATATTCAATAGCTGTTGGCGATACATCCTTAACACCAAAATTTACCTGTCTAATTCTGTCCAGAATACTGTTTTCGAGCTCTGCTATACCCAACTCACTCGCCACCAATTTTAACTTCGAGATACTGCCATTAGGCTCAATGACAATTGAAAATGTGAATTTACCCGCAAGGTCAGGATGATCTAGCAAAGCGCGTTGATACAAGGTGTATACACTACTTTTAGTTTTCTCAAGAGTACTGCGAATACTCTCCATATCTCGACTACCTGCCTTATTGGATATATTACCAAACTGGCTATGCCCATTACCTTCTCCGCTTCCATCCCCACTTCCATTTCCACCGTTGCCTCCACGTCCGCTTCCATTTCTACCTGCCCCGCTGCCATAGCCGGCTCCGTTTCCGCTGCCATTTCCGCTGCCAGACTCAGCTAGCGTCGACTTATGGTCAGCAAGAACAACAACATCGCCCCGCATTATTGCATCGTTTACCACAAGACCTTTACCTTTGCCCATTGCTACATCCGCACCGAGAACATCTCTATCACTCGCAACAACAGTTCCTCCGGTACTAACAGATACATTTTTATTTTGCATTCTTGCAATATCTAAAGCGCCGCGCAAAGATTTTAGCTGCGTAGACAGCTCAGTAATTTCTTTAGAACTTGCCAGCGCCACTTTTTTATCCACAGCCGGAGCCTCTGGCGCCTGCCCCGACGCCTTAGCTGATTTAGAACCACCCGCTTTAGCTTTTTCAGTGACAACAGCTTGCGATGCAGGCAGAGCTTTTTCAATAACATTAGCAATATTATCTGACAACGTAGGTTTGGCAGCAACGACTGGTGGCACTATAGCGGGTGGTGGCGGCTCAAGGATGATTCTTGTTTCCACTAGTGCTTTTTCTTGTTGTGGCACCACGCCATGATTAATAAGTTGCAACCAAGGCACCAGGAGAAATAAAAGCAGTATCGGTATTAATACTCTTTTTAACGTTTTTCTAAATGCTATCTCACGTTGCTCATTAGTGTGCCACGGCAATACCAGATCAAACGCGAGAGGTTCAATAGCAAACGACATACTAACCTCCTACCTTTGTAGCACTACTATCAACAGCGTCTTTCAACGCATCAGGGCTCGAAAACCGAGTTGGCATTATATGATTTACCGCTAGAGAGAGATTGCGATAGTTACTGCCCTGACAAGTTACCATAACGCTTTTTAGCAATATGTATGACACAGACTTATCGCCCATAATCGTTATGCTTAAACCGTTAACTTTTTCATACTCTGACAATTCACCCAACACCTCTTTTCGACTTGTCAGTGCTGACGTTAGTGAATCAATTAGTTTTTCCGGGGCTTTTAAAATATCTGCCACATGAGCAACAGGCTTATCATCCAACCAAACTTCATTGGCATCGATAAAAACAATAAGCTTATTAACTGGCACAATGTTCGATATTGAATTAGGCAAGGCAACGTATCGCGCATTTTGAATTTTTGCGCTCTCGCCCGTATTAATCAATAAGAAAAAAATAAAAAAAGTAAAAATGTCCACCAGGGAAACTAACATTAGTCCTGCAACAACAGGTTTCTTTTTCCTGACTTGAAATAATGGTGATCCAATCATGCTCTTATCAACTCATACATTAAATAGTATCGCCGAGAGATATCTCAGGGAATAATTCGATTTCCACCAAATTTGTAGCAACCACCGTACTGAACGATTTAACTGCATCCATAGTAAACACCAGATTCTGGTAATCAACAGCTGGATTAGACAACAATAAAATATCGCGTTTTTCGTTAAGCTGGCGCTTTACTTCTTGAAGTACTTTTGAAAGCTGCATGTAATCGTATGACTTTCCCGCGTCACCCTCCAACATTGGAACTTCTTTAACGAGCACATCTTCGGGAAAATATACTTTGAATCCATTAGGTTCAATTCTCACTTCAAGTTTTGATTGCGCCTTCTGACTAACACTCATACCACCCGTAAGGTCTGGTAAATTAACTTCTAGCACGGTAATTTGCGCAAAATTAAGACTGATCAATAAAATAGGTACAAGTATGATCATCAAATTCATCAAGGGTGTAATTTCAAGTTCTGGCTGCTCTTTCTGCCCATGCTGAAACTGTACGTTCATACTTTTTACTCCTGGCTCGCAGCAACCACTTCAGCTTCCGAATTGCGGGGACTACTGGTTTCAATAAGACGATGCAGGGTCATGATATTAAGGAACTTCACAGCGGACATTTGAATACTGGTAATGATAGCTGTTGCTTTATTTTGCAGCAGCGAGTGAAGGATCAATAAAGGAATAGCACCGAACAAACCAAATGCTGTGGTATTCATAGCAACAGAAATAGACGCAGAAAGTAGTTGTGCTTTTTCTGCCGGGTTCGCATTACCCACTGCAGTAAAAGCAGCAATCAAACCAAGAACCGTACCCAACAACCCACAAAGAGTTGCAACGTTAGCTAAGAGTGCGAGATAACCCACGCGCAATTCAAGCTGCGGTATTGCTTCCAGCATTCCCTCAGTCATGGAATTTTCGATATCGGCGCGTTGCTTTGAAACTGCCATCATATCCAAACCGCAACCAATAATACGCGTAACAGGAGCTTGATTTTCTCGCGTATACATCTGCATTCTATCCATATCAGTGGAGCGCAATAACGGTAAAAAAGCATCAAAGGCCTTTATGTTGCGCGCTCGCTCGCGGGCTAAATAAATCCATCTTTCCAAGCTAATAGCTATACCAATTGCAAGCACTAGCGCGATCGGGTACATAAAAAAACCACCATCCTGTAGAAACTTAACTATGGTGTTGTATGTATTAGGCATAATAAATTCTCACTATTCAATTAATAATTAATCTGTTGTGGCGTTATTTGTTCCGCTATTTTCTAAATCCATTTCATTGTACATATTCATCGAGTTTAGCAAAACATCTCGATCAATTATCTGTAAAGTTTGATCATGTTTTTCCTCAATATTCCATTGTAATTTATCTGGCGTGCGATTCCCCTTCCAGGGAATAAAGTAACTGACAGCGGGCTGCTCTTTATCGCCAACAAATGTTGACTCCAGGAGAATAGTTGTGTCTGGACTAGGCTCCTTATCTTCTGCGCAACACACTGCAGCAAAAAACAAAAAGGTTAAAAAAACTATTTTTTTCATAATGACTCAAATGCTTACAAAAGTTACTTACATTTCATTAAAGCTATTTAGGATAAAGGCTTTGACTCAGCCTTTTTCTTTTCCACCACCAAGCCGGGAGGAACGCCCGTACGCTGCTGAATTTCCACTAGCCATTGGGCAACATTTTTATCTTCGCCACCAGTGAGATACTGATAGGCTTCCATATGCTTTTGCGCGCGCAATGGATGATTTAAAAACACATCATACAATACTGCAAGATTTAAATGTGCCTCAGGGCAATCGCGCCACAAACCAAGTAATTTAGCATAGGTGTTTTGTGCCTTTAAAAATTCACCTTTCATCCGCTGAGCTTTTGCAAGGCGAAGATAAGCATTTATATTTTTATCATTGAGCTCCAAAGCTTTTTGGTAATTGAGTATGGCTTTTGCGTAATCATTTTGTTCAGTAGCAATATCACCCAACAAAACCCAAGGTCCCGATAAATTCTTATCCTCAACAGTCAATTCTTTCAGCAATACCTCAGCTTGATCGTATTGTTTGTGTTTAGTGGCGCGTGAAGCTTCAATATATTTAGCAATTGATTCCTTTTTAATTTTACCCTTTTGTAACAAATAAGGGTTCTCAGTAGGCACATAAGGGATAACTAAGCCTGCACTATCAACTTTTGGGGCTGGTACGAACTCCAAGGTAGAACTCAGTGTAATGACTGCTGCTTTTCCAGAGGCCAGATTAGTTTTGGATCGCTCAGAGGTAGTAGCACACCCGGCAACACCAAGTAAGCCACCCAGTATCAACATAGTCGCAATAAAATTAACGTATTTCATCGCCATAACTCACTATAATTTCTGTTTTGTTGTATCGAGCAGGGTTTAATAATTTCATTTCTATGAAACTTTTATCAATCCACTCATTAAAATTACCTTGCCACGCGCGATCGATATTAGCTTGGTGCAATTCAATCGCCAACTTTTCAAATGGAGCGGCTTGCTCTTCAATAATTTCGGCATATACCTGCTGGTCATCCGACGATAAATTTGCTGGTTTTTGGGACCCTCTTAGCTCGCTGGAAAACTGCTGATATAACTGCGCAATTTTATAACTCGACATGGTTACAAACTCCAAAATTCCGTAGTCTGCAGAAAGTTCATATTGTTGAATAGCAGTTCCCAGCAGTTTATTTTTGGCCGGCAAACTTTTCACCAGCGGTAAATATAATTTGTTTGCAGAAAATTGAGCAGCATAATAATCACCATTCTTTATATTTGCCCAAGCTGCCAACCATCGACTCCGATCAGTTCTCTGAACTCCCGCACTTTGATCTGCTTCTATCAAACCTTTTTGCCATAACAATTGATTAGCCGTATCACTCAACTTTTCATAAATAAGGGCTAGGTGGTAACGCGCCTCCATTTGCGAAGCCAAAGGCTTGGCGTATGAACCATCATAAAGCTTAAAAAGCTCAATTGCTGTGGTGTAGTTCTTGATTTTTTCGTACATAGTTGCGGCTATAAACAACCCTTCACGACGTACTTCAGCATCAGGGTCATTTTTACTAAGACCAAGGTAGCTAACTGCAGCTAAATCCCAGTTTTCATTTTTTTCATAAGCAAACGCAAGCTTTCTAGGAAACATCACCGTCAACTCATGCTTTGGGAAAAGAGCAATGAGTTCTTTGAGCTCCACTATGGCACGATCCCATTGCTTTAAATCAAGCAGCATTGTAGCCGCATCAAATTGCGCGGCAACCCTAACGGACGAATCAGGTGTTAATTTTTTTATTTTCAACAGCTGCTCAATAGCGGACTCTTTTTCACCTCTTTCAACAATTGCTTCTGTCTTTTTATATATAGTGGTGGCTAGACGTTCTGAAACTTGCTTATATTCCTCTGTGTTAGCATCCACTAGTTCGCGCTGATTCATATAGTTAAGCTCGGCATTTTGGTAATCACCCAGTTTAAAATAGGAATGCGCCATAATCCCATAAGCAGTTTTCTTCAAGGTTTTATCAAGCTGTGGATTATTAAGAATCAAATTTCCTGAAACCTCCAAAGCTCTTTTGTATTGATTTAAACCAAATAAATAATCCGCAGCATTCGTTAACACTGTCGGGGCACGGTTATCTGTGTGGAATTTTTTTGCAAACATAAGCATGCTATCAACAGCTTTAGCTTGCCATTTTTTAACTTCCGGACTCTCTACCACTAATGTTGCAATATATTTTTGATAGGAAATAATGGCCGCGTAACCAGAGTTAGCAGCATATTTTTCTGCGCTCTTACCTTTGGGCTGATACGCAACTCTTTCATAATCAATCACAGCCTCAGCATATTTTTTTGCCAGGAATAATGCTTCTGCTTTTAAGAAATATACCTCATCAATTCGCTCATCATTAGGAAAGGTATCGGCATACTGCTGATAAAAATCAGCGGCTTTTACAAAAGCAACGATTGCTGCTGCACTATTTTCAGAAGCCTTATCTTTATTTTTAACATCCTTCACATCCACAACTTCATTTTGAGCAGTCTGGCCCACACTATAATAATGACGGGCCAACTCATCGAGATAGATTTTTATTGATTTACTGACATCGGCAGGCATGCCTCCACGATTGCCTTCAAAATTTGAATGCAAACCATATGCGTTAACATAAGCTTCTTTCTCGGTTAAGACTTGCCGTGGGAATCCGCCCTTGTTGTAAGCCTCAATAAGCTTCTCATGTAACAGTGGAGCTTTAATTGAATTTTTATGATTATTAACAAACAATCTAAAAGCATTGGCAGAATATTCATACAATTCTTTTTCTAGATAATACTCCCCCATACTGTCATAAATCATCCATACGTAATTTTTGTCCGCGACAGATGGCAAAGTGGCTATTGCATCCGCCCCACCTAGCCGATCCAACGTCAGCGTTGTAGAGTGAAGCGTGTCCTTAACTAATGGTTTTTCAGCCTTACCTAAAGCATCAACGGATGTTTGATTCGCCAGCAATTGATCCAACACAAAAGCAAATGCATTCAAACTATTATTATATTGAGCTTGTTTATAATAAGCCCAGCCCAACATGTAATGCGCATTAATCGCTAATTTCGATTTATCTAATTGCGTTACAGCGAGATAGGATCGCTCAGCCCTCACATAATCATTTTTATTAAAATAAATATCACCTGCGCGAAAATGTGCTTCTGCAATATTGGCGTACCCAGGATGCCTGCTCGTAAGTTCCGATAACATTTTTAATGCTTCTTCCTGATTTCCTTCCATATCATAAGCTTTTGCTAATTGATAAAGAACTTCAGCGTTATCAGGCGAATCAGGATATTTCTCTAAAATATTACGATAAGCTTTTATCGCGTCAACATAATAACTTTTCTTTTGTTTTTGTTCATTTTCATCATGAACACCTTCCATCATATAAACATCAGCAATGCGACGTTCAATTTGTTCCTTGATTTGTTTGTCTTCAAATAAATCAATAATTTCTTTATATTCGGCGCGAACTTCTTGATGGTTAAGATTTTTAAATTCTATATTTTCTGCTTTTTCAGGTGTGTATTTTAACGAACCCAAGGTGTTCGTTTTATTTGAAGAACAGCTATCCAATAAAACTATGATGCTGACGAAGAGTATTCCGCAATTTATTACTTTCATTTTTTCTCACCCTTTAAATCTATGCCTGCATCTTTCCCAGTTGATTTTGCTTTTTCAAGCGATAACAAAGTCATATCATACAATCTCGCCTTAGCTAACCGCGACTGTGCCGAATAATAACGCATACGCTCTTCATGTTGATCTAATTCAACTTTTATTAAACTTCGCATAATCGTTTCAAATTTTAAAATAAGCTTTTCGGTTACTAGTAGTTGCTTTTTGATTTCTTCATGCTTATCGGAAACCATTTTTTTATAATCGACGGGTTGCTCATAAGGTTTATTATAATATTTTAGCTTGGTGACTTTATCATTTAAAAATTGCAGCTCATGATCCGTAGTGCTCATTAGCGTTTTCAATCTATTTTGCTCAGCTTCACTCAACGCAAGCGAATTTAGTTTTAGCTCGGAATTTTGCTCTGCAAAAAGAGTATTAAAATTAACAATCTTTTCAAAAACATCTTTAAAAGAATCGCTATATTTTTTCTTATCCGCATTTTCCAAAATCAACCTATGCTCGTCCGCTTGAATTGACCAGTACTTAAGATTTTCTTCAATGGCATATAAATCTGCCAACTCACGAAGAGACTCATGAAATGGGTGGCTCGCCATTAAGTCGATAAGAAATGGGGTCAATTTTTTGTAGTCGACCGAAGGTGCGGCGCCATACCAATCCGTATCATCCATAATGACTTTAAGGTTGGCGATAAACTCCCTGGGTACGTCTTGATTATTGATAACTAGTCGCGCCTCAGCAACCATATCAATACCTACTTTAAATTCTTTTTCTGCAAGCAAATTACTTTTTAAAGCTTTTCTAAGCGCACCATCCTCTTCATATACATGCGCGAGTAAAACCTTTGCCTCTTGCACTTCAGGGATAGCAATTGAACGTTTATTTAAAATCTCTAATGCTGGCAACGCCTCTTTAAACTGTTTTAAATTTATCGCAGCCCATGCGTAAGAAAGAAGCGCACGATTCGAATAAAGTCCGGTAGTGCGGATAGCCGTTAAATATTTCCACGCCTGCGGGAGATTGCCATGCTTAATCGCTAACTCAGCCAAGCCATGCCTGGCACGATCCGCCAGCACGGATAACTCTTCACTTGTGCCCGAATACTCTGTTACTTTTTCTAAATTTTTGACCGCCAAAGCAAGCTGTCCATCTTTAAGCTCTATGATGGCCAAATTGAATATTAGATAAGGAAGATACGAATTATCTTTTGCAGCGCTTTTAATTGTATTTTCTATGACAGCTAAATGATCGCCACTGTTGCCGAGCAAAGTGGCTAAATAGTGATAATCCGTATGCAGATCATCAGGCATTTTCCCTTTAATTTTCTCAAGGGAGTTTTTTGCATTCTCCAAATCTGATTTGTTATAGAATAATTTTGCAAGATAAAACCAAGCTCTATTTCTTATTTCCTCTGAAGAATTAGCGTCTAACAACTGATCAAATATTTTTTTTGATTCGTCTGTCATGCCATATGACAACAGCATACCGCCCTTTAACACTTGACCTAATGGACTTTTTGCTAAACTGTTTTGGATAGCTTGCGCATACTCTTGCTCAATTAAAGCGGAAAAATAATCATGCTGATAATAATCAAATAAAATAACGCCGTATTCCAATTCCTGGGTTGATTGAACATTTGAACTAACAGCATTGACGACCTGACACTGCATAGCCATAAAACATAGTGCTGCAACAAATCTAGCAACTAACGATAGCTTTTTATCGACAAACACAGCTTTTACTACTTTATAGTGCATTGGATTACCACTGTTTAATGCTAAAAACTGGTTCTTGGGTAACACTATCATCACTTATCGCAACTTCTAAATACTCGCCGGCAGGCCCTTTCTCAAATTCAATGGTTGATGCTCGTTTATAATCGCGCCCACTTGGCCCAACACCGGTAAAAAATAACGTTGCCGAATGTTTTCCTTCGTTCAAATTGGTAATATAAAATTTTTGAACACCGCCACGAATTAATGCTTGTCGCTGTTTTTCTGAATAAATGTTAGCTGCCACGAATTTATCGTCAAGCTTTAATTTAATACCTTCAAGAGTAAAAAATTGACCTGAACTTAAAGAAATGAATACGGAATATTTGGTACTGGAGGGGAATAGCAACTTTTCTTCCATCAACCGTAAATCTTTATTCAGATCGATGACTTGCCGCTTTAAATCCTGAATGTTTTTTGAAGCTTTTTTTACTTCTGTGTTTGCATCGGCTGTTACAGTTGAGCCCTTCTCGCCAGATATAGTTGTTTTTTTATCCGCTACTGAATCGGTCCATTTATCTTCCGCGGGCACTGGCGCATCCGCCGCGTATAAACATCCACTCGACATGGCCAACGCTAGGAAAACAGAACCAATGGAGACATTGAAAAGTACGTTTTTACAGGTCATAAATTAGCTCACAAATAGCAATTCGGGATATATAAACCAGAACTAACACCAAAAAGCCAATATACCCAACAAACAAAAAGAGTAGGTGTTAATTTTTTAAAACCAGTACATCAGTCACATTGAGTTTTCCAAGGATTAGAAACTCATCACAAAATTAGATCGAAGGGGGTCTTTTAGAACTACTTTGTGGAGTTATGAAACTGGAGAGACCTTCTGATTACGTTAGACTTAAGTGTTGTAGACCATAAACCATAAAATTGCCACATTAAACAATTATTCATCCCGCAAAATAATAGAACGCCTGGCCTTGATAGAGGAGCGAATGGTTTTTTCGTCTAAACGTTTTTGTTTTGAAGAAAAAGTCGGCTTAGTAGCATGGCGCATTTTTTGAACTTCAATGGCGCCTAAAATAATTTCTTGCAGACGTAAAAGTGCATCTTCGCGATTACTTTCTTGCGTGCGATGACGCTGCGCCTTAATAATAAGCACGCCTTCATTTGAAATACGATTGTCATCCAATGCGAGTATTCTGGCTTTGTAAAACTCACTTAACGATGAATTGGGGATATCAAAACGCAAATGTATCGCACTCGACACTTTGTTGACATTTTGCCCACCAGCACCTTGAGCACGCATAGCCGTGAGTTCAATTTCATGCAGGGGGATTTGAATATGAGAATTTATACGCAACACGAAGGTATTACTCAACCAAAGGAACTACCAGTATACGTAAAGGTTGCCGATCGTCTACCAAAACAGGTTGTAAACGGCTATCCAAGCGGGTTTGGTATGCATGCCAACGCACAATAACGGCGCCGAGCATCAAACCACCTAATGCCCAAAACACGCTAACACCATCACTTGCCGCTTGCTGATGAGCAATCGTTGTTGCTGCCAGCATAGTAAGCAATGGTGTCAGGTAAATAAACAATGCTCCTCGTGCAATAACATCTTCCGGAACACCAATTTTCACTTCATCACCAACGCAGTAATTGCTTGAATTGCGCCCGTCCAATAGAACCCACAACCTGGAAGCACTACTACCAAATCTGGCAAGCAAACTATGGCCACAGCCTTTTTGCGCCTGACAAGAGCCACAAGTAGAACGCTGAATAGTTTCTACCCAAATACCTTGCGACTCTATGGCAATTATGCGGCCATTTTCGAGAATCATTGATGCACCTCAACTGCTAATAACAGAATAATTTACAGCCCTGATATATTCTGCGCAATTTTTGTAGCAGCGGCGACAGGAATTTCACCCACAACACTAACACGGTAGGTTGAATTTTTGTATATTAAGCGAGACATGTAGGCAAGGGTTGCACCACTCTGCCCTACCCCTTCGGGAACAACACCAGTTACTGGCTCTAGAAAAATACTGAATGTGGTTAAACCATCAGTATACATAAGCATATCCTGACCATTGGATAACTTGCGCTGGCCGGCAAACTCAAAGCCTGGTGGCACCCAGGCAACCTGCCACGAATCTGGTTTACTAAATTCAGCTGGATTACACGGTGTTACATTCGCAAGCACTTTATGCTGATGCGATGAAGCTATTGTGCGCTCCATTTGACGAACATCAGGATTTAACTCAATAGAGACAAATTGATAGCGCTCTAGTGGATGAGCATTTTCATCGATCAACCAGGATTTAAGCACCAAACCGGTTTCTTCATCAATACTGAGAAAATAGCCGTAGCGATATGAATCTTTAGGAATCACCAGCAACACTCTTGCTAGCCTACCCGCTACCCGTTCTTGACCGCGAATTTCAAATTGATAAAGATCATTGAGATTAATAAGTGATTTGCCAATCTTAGCAAAACTGCCTTGCAACAACTTATGGCCCATTGCATTGCAGTCAACAGGCTGACCTTCACGTAAAATTTCACGCTCGGGGCCGTTCAAAAACATAAGGCGATCATGCTCTTGACCGTTGTCAATCCAATGATCAATTTTAAAACTTTGCAAAGCAATTCTAGTTTGGTTTTGATAGGTAAACGTACCACGATAATTAATATGCGAAGCATCTTGAGACATTTTTATGAGCAATGCTTGAACACCAGGCGAGGGAAGCAATAATGGAGAGGATGTTTGGCTTTGAGCATGCACATTTGTGGTTAAGGCCAACAACATACTAGCCAATAACCACAAACTTAGTTTCGACATAAAATCATTCTTCATCCGATATGATCACGCGCGCATAAGGTAAAACACCTTGGCCCGAGTTCAAGGCAGCATTATCAGAATGAGCTTGAATCATTTGATTAACATAACGAGTCACTTCTTCTTCCGATACTGCAGTAGCTGCGGTTGCATTGGTAGTAACTGTTTGGCGCGGCTGAAACATAACACGACGATTTTCCTGCGGACGGGTTTCGTACCCGGTCTGCAAGGCAACTGTGCGAGTATTAATTGCAGGCCCATTAATACCTGAAGGTAAAACGGGGGCGATTGGTGCCGAAATCACCGTATTATTACTCGCCATTTCAGCTCCACGAGGCGCGGTATTATTATATTGCTGCACACTTATAATCATACCGCCAGCAACAGAAGCGACGAGTGCTACACGGCCTAATTGATGCCACCAGCCCTGCTGCGGCTTTACAACAACAGATTGTTCTTCAGCTGCAATAGCAGCACTCACACGAGCGGCAAAATCTGGTAACACGATTGTGGATTGAGAAGTTTGCTCGCCGCGCAAAACAGCACTTACCATTTGGTAACGTGCCCAAGTCGCTTTGATGTCAGGATCTTGTTCACTGACTTTCAATATGCGCTGCAATTCAAGCTCCGATGCCTGATTATCCATCAGCGCTGAAATAGATTCAGCGAGAGATTGTGGAAGGGTTTGCTCACTCATTGAGGGTTACCTGTAAATTTGAAAATACTAAACACCGTTGCTACATATTATTGCTATCAAAGATTTTAAAGCTTCGAAGATTATTGATTAGCTGTGTATGTGACTTGGATGCACAGAAAAAGTTCAGCACCATGTTTACAATTTTACTTAAGCCTAAAACATAAGAAGTACGTCGCAATCAATAAAACTAATCCATCAAGGGTTGAATCCTTTTATCAATCGCTTCGCGTGCGCGAAAAATACGCGAACGCACTGTACCTATCGGGCACTCCATCGTTTCGGCAATTTCTTCATAACTCAATCCATCAATTTCACGCAAGCTAACAGCCATGCGTAAATCTTCCGGTAAATCGCGAAATGCCTGATCAATAACTGCCTGCAACTCATCGCGCAATAAATTGCGTTCTGGCGTGTTCATTTCATGCATAGCTTCATTGCCAGAGTAAAACTCAGCGTCATCCACCTCTACATCACTGGCTGGAGGACGCCGATTGCGCGCCACTAAATAATTCTTAGCGGTATTAATAGCGATGCGATACATCCACGTATAAAACGCACTTTCGCCACGAAAATTTGGCAACGCCTTATATGCTTTTATAAAGGCATCTTGCGCTACATCTTGTACTTCTGAATGATCACGAATAAAGCGGCTAATAACCGCAAAAATCTTGTGTTGATACTTAAGCACTAACAAATCGAAGGCTCGTTTATCGCCTTTTTGAACACGCTCTACCAATTGTTGATCGACATCAGGCGCTAGCTCCGCTGTCATTGTATAACCCCCAAGTGCTCCAGCAGTCCAAGCTGCCAGAACTATTAAAACAATATTGCTGCTTTATTTATAAAGCCTGACGTGTATTTATAAAGCCTGACGCGTACTTATAAAGGATAAATACAAACCCTGATCATTTATTGCATCCATTGACTCAATGCTAATGTAAAAGTTCCAGCACCTAAGTTGATTCAGGCGACGGTAGCATGACCAGACTGGATAGGTTCTATATACTGCGCGTAGCTTACCTTTTATTTGCCCTCTTGTAGACATTCTCTATGGCCCTATCCTACTCACACGATGTTCTTGTCATTGGCTCAGGTGCAGCCGGCCTAACACTTGCGTTAAGCCTGGCCCAACATGCCAAAGTAGCAGTGCTTAGCAAAAACGCTTTAAACCAAGGTTCAACCTGGTTTGCGCAGGGCGGCATAGCAGCGGTATTGGATGATCAAGACTCCATCCAAGCTCACGTGGCGGACACGCTTAATGCGGGTGCAGGTCTGTGCCATGAAGATGCGGTGCGCTTTACCGTTGAAAATAGCAAATCCGCGATTGAATGGTTAATCCAACAAGGTGTAAGTTTTACCAAAGAAAGTGGTACGGAAGATTATCATCTCACCCAGGAAGGCGGCCACAGCCATAGACGAATTATTCACAGCGCCGATGCGACCGGACGCGCCGTACACAGCACGCTAATTGATCAGGTCAAACAACAATCTAACATCGATTTATTTGAAAACCATATTGCGGTTAACCTGATTACTCAAGCCGATGCAAATTCGCGGACACTGCGCTGCACCGGTGCCTATGTGCTCAATAATCAAAACGGTGATGTGCATGTATTTCAAGCAAAAGTAGTTGTGCTCGCGTGCGGTGGTGCAAGTAAAGTATATCTCTATACCACCAATCTAGATGGTGCGAGTGGTGATGGTATCGCCATGGCATGGCGTGCGGGTTGTCGCATTGCTAATATGGAATTCAACCAATTTCATCCAACTTGTTTATATCATCCGCAAACTAAAAATTTCTTAATCAGTGAAGCCTTGCGTGGCGAAGGAGCTGTATTACGCTTGCCGAGCGGCGAACGTTTTATGCCACGTTTTGACGAGCGCGCCGAACTTGCGCCGCGCGATATTGTGGCGCGCGCGATCGATTACGAAATGAAACGTTTGGGTTGTGATTGTTTGTACCTCGATATCAGCCATAAATCATTTGAATTTATTACTGAACATTTCCCAACAGTGTATGCCCGCTGCCTTGAATTAGGCATCGACATCACCAAACAACCTATACCGATAGTACCGGCTGCACACTATACCTGCGGCGGTATTGTGGTAAATAAAGAGGGGCATACCGACTTACAAAATCTTTATGCCATTGGTGAAACATCCTTCACCGGCTTACACGGCGCAAACCGTTTAGCGAGCAATTCACTGCTGGAATGCGTTGTATACGCCCAGTCTGCAGGCCAACGTATTTTAAAAACCTTACCCAATATCATTACACCGGACGCTTCAAAGCAGTGGGATACTTCACGCGTAACCGATTCAGATGAAGATGTTGTTATCTCGCATAACTGGGACGAATTGCGTCGTTTCATGTGGGATTACGTCGGCATTGTGCGCACCCATAAACGTTTAGAGCGTGCGTGGCATCGAATTAAATTATTGAAAAAAGAAATTGCGGAGTATTACAGCAACTACAAAGTCAGTAGTGATTTAGTAGAATTACGCAATCTCAGTACCGTGGCCGAATTAATTATTCGCTCGGCGCTGGAGCGCAAAGAAAGCCGTGGCTTGCATTACTCACTCGACTACCCGGAAAAATCTTCCATTGCGCGCGACACTATTTTGGTGCCCACAAATTTTGCTGCGCAAGATATTGTCGTCAGTAAAGAATAAGTAACAGCTTATGATCACGAGTGATGTGCTTGCTAGCAAGTCATTTTAAACATGTCATCAACCACACTCGCAAACGCCGCCCATCTTCCTTCGCCAATGAATCAGGCAATGCAATCAAATAATGCAGATTGCGAGTTAAGGTTTCGCGCAAGGGAATCACTATCACCCATGACCATAGCAATATTTCATCGTTGGGAATAACTGAAAATTCGCCCTTGTCGGTTTTTAAATGCCAATTATTTTGTTTGATTTCAAACAGCATAGGTGCCGCATTTTTGGCTTGCCAGCTTTTATAAATAGCGACGCCGACCAAAAGCGCAAACACCAGCCACAATAAAATCCAATAAGCTGCAGCGAAAAAAAATGGCAACAGTGCGATAAACGCAAAGACAAGCATTGCACTATAAATTATTAATTGTGCTTGCCATAAATAACGAGAAGGAAGAACAGTCACCGCCGCCAGATCAACGCTAACAACAGGGGTTTTTACAGACGAAGGTTTAGGCGGCTGTTTATTTTGTTGGCGGCTGTAAGCCAGTATTCGTTCTAACAAGGTCGACAATCCTTTGTAGCTGGGAATTTTGTGGGTTTTCACGACGCATAAACCATGCAAACATATCTTGATCTTCGCACTCTAAAAGCTGCCAGTAACTTTCTTTATCTGCTTGCGCCAAGGTAGGATAAATATTGTCCAAAAAAGGCAATAAAATTAAATCCAACTCCAACATACCGCGGCGGCTACTCCAAAACAAACGATTTCTTTCCACAATATTTACCTGGCGCTGCTTAAATGTTTTCGCAATTATACTGCCTTCTGGCATTAAGAGCCCAGATCTCTACATTACTGCAGGATTATTTATTAGGATACACTTAGCCTTTTAATGCTTGGCCTTTCAAAAGCCACTTTCTGGAGTTTGCAACGTGTCCGACTGGAATTCATTTTTATTAGCTCAAGGTGCGCGCACCGATACACACAATAATATCGATGTTAACTATCCCGAACTTAACTCCCCCGACCTTAATTCAGAGCCTACCTATTTAATAGCTTTACAGCAGCAGGGGCTACTGAGTGTCAACGGCACCGATGCCGCTAAATTTTTACAAGGTCAAATTACGTGTGATGTTAACGAACTCGCAAATAACACTACACGGCTGGGCGCGCAGTGCAATATTAAAGGCCGTATGCTGCTGTGTTTTCGCGCGCTGCAAACGTCTAACGAACAAATTATTTTACGTATGCAACAAGGCTTGATAGCAACGGGCATTGTTAGCTTTGGTAAATACATTGTGTTCTCTAAAGCAAAATTAGCAGACATAAGCCAAGACTATCGTTGTGTAGGCATTGCTGGTAGCAAGGCCGGTCAGATTGTCGCAGATGTTTTAGGAGTTAGTATCGCTACCGATGACGAATGGCAATTAGCTGGCAATAGTATTGTTATTCGCCTCGATGCAAACCGTTTTGAGTGCTGGCTAGACGTGAATGAAGCAGAACAAACCTGGCAAAAATTAGCAACTCACTGCGTTATGGCTGGGCAAAATGTATGGACATTACTCAATATTCAAGCAGGTTTAGGCGATATTACGCCTGA
>JANYIO010000175.1 GCA_025362015.1 Gammaproteobacteria bacterium
CAGAAATAAATAGGGCCGCTTGCGCGGCCCGTTCAGATGTAGTCCATAAACTCTGCGTAAACTGTATCGTCTCCTTCTGCTGTCCTTAATAAATCCCCTGGATGCGTTCCTTTGGCTTTGTGTCCCTAGGCAATCCTTTTCTGGCCATTCCTGAATCTGCTGGAGATTCTCCGTAAGGGGTTTGCGCATCCATTGGCCTTACTTGGCCGGTTTACTTCAATGTGTACTTCCGAGATGGCGCTTATTATCTAGATTATCTGCGGGTGTTAATAGTCGCCTAAAGCGGCATCCGTTGTAGGAGATTGACTACAAGCGGCCGCCGCTTTTGACGCTTCTTACGCTATTTTAAAACCCTATAACAGGGTTTGTATTCTCTACCTGGCAGTTTCATTCGGTTTTGTTGGGCAAAGGATGTTAAGAGTTCATCCACCGGATGCATGATTTCGGAGTCGCCATGTAGTTCGAAATGGCCGAACTCTTCAATAGTACGAATACCTTCCTCTTTGACATTCCCAGCGACTATGCCTGAGAAAGCCCGCCGTAAATTGGCAGCTAACAAATAGCTCGGTTGATTTTTATGTAACTCCAAATTGCGCATGTTGTCATGGGTGGGGATAAACGGTTGTTGTAAATCAGGGCTGATTTTGAGCTGCCAATTGTAGTAA
The DNA here is from genome assembly GCA_025362015.1 of Gammaproteobacteria bacterium. Classification (GTDB taxonomy): domain Bacteria; phylum Pseudomonadota; class Gammaproteobacteria; order Pseudomonadales; family Cellvibrionaceae; genus Cellvibrio. The sequence goes on from JANYIO010000175.1 coordinate 666, forward strand.
TAGGCATCATCACTTTGTTTCCGGAAAGCGCGTACTTTTTTAATGCCTTCAACCATCTCGCGCGCAACACTTTCGGGGTCACCAACGATAATTTTGTAATGTGCTTGCGCCTCCACGCCGAGCGTATCGCCAATAAATTTATCCACCCGTTGAAAATATTCCATTGCCGTGCTTGGGCCGGTAAATATCAGAGGAAAGGGAATATCTTTATTGTCGGGGTGTAGCAATATTCCCAAAATGTAGAGAATTTCTTCCGTGGTGCCGGCGCCGCCAGGGAACACGATAATGCCGTGACCAAGACGTACAAATGCTTCGAGGCGCTTTTCAATGTCAGGCATAATCGATAATTGGTTAACAATTGGGTTGGGTGCTTCAGCAGCGATAATACCTGGTTCGGTGATGCCTATATAACGACCGCTACTGACGCGTTGCTTCGCATGGCCAATAGTGGCGCCCTTCATGGGTCCTTTCATGGCGCCTGGGCCGCAACCAGTGCAAATGTCTAAGCCGCGCAACCCTAATTGATAGCCCACCTCCTTGGTGTAATCATATTCGCCGCGACTGATGGAGTGGCCACCCCAACAGACAACAAGATTGGGATCGAGGCCTGGTTCAAATAAATTGGCGTTGCGCAGCATATGAAATACTGCGTCAGTAATACCTTCGGTAGTCTCCAAATTGAATTTGGTATTACCATTGATTTCGTCGTTGTTGTAAATCACATCGCGCAGTACGGTAAATAAATGTTCGCTGATACCTTTAATCATTTTTCCATCAACAAAAGCATTTGCTGGCGCACCTTTAACCGCTAACTTAATGCCGCGTTCTTGCTGCACAATGCTGATGTCGAAATTATGATAGCGCTCTAATAGCTCTTTACCATCATCGAGATCATTGCCCGTATTCAGTACCGCTAATGAACAATTGCGAAATAATTTATAGAGGCCGCTTTGGCTTGAGTCTAATAGTGTTGCAACTTCCATTTTGGATAAAATATTGAGTTGGCTTAAAGGTGCAATAATGGCATCAATGGTTTCGATATTGTCATTGTGCTGTGTAACCGTTTTATAGGGATGATGTTCTGACATGTATTTCTCGTTTAGGACGTGAATTGTCTGTGATAAAGTCGTGTGTAATTAAATAGTCTTTTGCATAATTTTGTACTTAATTAATAGTGTAGTGTGTTTTTATTTGTTTTGTATGCGTTAAGATTGCTATGACCACTAAAACTTTTATCAACCCCATATCAATGCAATTCAATATTGATTGATATTTAGCCAGAAATGAAATTTATGACTTGTCTGCCTTGTGTTGAAGTGCAAACAAACCCACAAATTGGTGCTAGTGCCGCAGTTATTTGGCTGCATGGGTTGGGGGCGGATGGCCATGATTTTGCGTCGCTAGTTCCTGAGTTGCACTTGCCAGTTGCACTCAATATACGTTTTATTTTTCCGCATGCATCGAGCATACCCGTCACTATCAACAATGGTTATGTGATGCCTGCTTGGTATGACATTTTAGAAATAAGTTTGGATCGCAAAATCGATGTTACGCAGTTGTGTGCAAGTGCCAGGCAAATTCAGGCATTAGTTGAGCGTGAAATTTCGCGCGGAATTCCCAGTAATAAAATTATTCTGGCGGGTTTTTCGCAGGGTGGTGCAGTGGCTTATGAAGCAGCTTTGACTTTTGCAAAACCTTTGGCTGGCTTGTTGGCCTTGTCGACATATTTTGCGACCAGCGAAACAATTGTTGTTAATTCCGCGAATAAACAGATTCCTATTTTAATTCAGCACGGTAGCGAAGATGGTGTTGTTAATGAAGTGCTTGGGCAGCGTGCTTATCGGCAATTGAGTGAGCGTGGCTATAATGTGACTTATGAATCTTATTTGATGGAACATAGTTTATGTGCGGAGCAAATAGTGGCAATTAGCCGCTGGTTGCAAGCGCGATTGCAATAATTTCTTCTGTATTTTTGGTGCTATCTAATTCCGTGTTCTAGTCAGCTCTTTATTCGGTAAGGCGCATCGTTATTGGGTGAGGCATATCGTTATTCGGTAAGGCACGCCGGGTCAAAAATATATTCGCCATTTAACCAAGCTAAAATTTCCTCGCAAAAAGGATTTTGTGCAAAGCTTTCGTAATGATTTAACAATTCATTTTTTTCTTCTGCGGTAAATTTATTAAGGCCTTTATCTTGCAGGAGAGGAATATCTTGCAATAATACTTCTGCTAATTTTTCGCCGCAAAGCTGCACACAAATTTCGTTTAATGCTCGCTCGGCATGGTAATTATTTTGTTCTTGATAAGCGCGCGGTAAGGATGCCAGTGCAATTTGTGAAAGCCAAGGTTGGTTCATAGGGTTAAGTGCGTGGCCTGCAACACGGTTTTGTAGCTTGCTATGTGAATTGTCGACTGCACGTAATTGAATTAAATTGGATTTAACTGCACCATCATTTACCGGATAGTTGTCCCAGAGAAAAGGTTTTCTGCCAAGTAATTCACTAACTTCTGTTACGTGCGAACCGGTGTAATGTGGAGAGCAAACTTTTTCCCCGGTCCAAAAAATATCAATTTTTTTATCTAGATCTGTATTTAAAGCTTGCCAGTAGTTGGTGGGCATTTTGCCAAACACTTTTTCAAGTACG
>JANYIO010000220.1 GCA_025362015.1 Gammaproteobacteria bacterium
CTGCCTCTGTGCGTCCTTACGCTCAGATATATCATGTAAAAAAGCATGGAAATAATGCTCACCGGCGAGCGTCATTTTGCCGATGATCATTTCCACCACTATGTCATGTCCCTTCTTATGCCGCGCAGATACCTCCACGCGTTTATTAATGATTGGCGCAATGCCGTTCGCTAAAAAAGTTTCCATGCCTTGCGCGAGATGTGTTCTTAACGCGGGAAGGGTCATCAGCTCTGCCATCGGACGACCTATAGCTTCTCCTGCCGTCCAGCCGAATGTGGCTTCGGCCTGTCTATTCCACTCAGTAATGATGCCCCGCTGATTCATGCCGACGAAGGCATCGTTGGCATTCTCAATCAGCAACTGGATCTTTTCTTCCTGGCTGCGTTTTAATTCTGCACTTGTTTTTTCTTCAGTAATATCCAGTATCACACCGGTATAGACGATCTCGATGTCCGACTTTAGTGAGGGTGTCGATCTATATCTAAGCCAGTGAATGGAGCCGTCCTCTAGCAAAAGGCGACCTTCGTACTCCCATTTGCTCTTGGTCTTTACTGCCCCCTGTATAGACAGTATCAAAGCGTCACGGTCTTCAGGATGGATACGGACTTGAGTCCAGTCCTGCATCAGAATTTCCGTGTTGATACCGTATAACTCTTCAAATTTTTCAGAGATGTAGTAAAAACCCATTTCGCCGTTTGTGCGTGCATACCATTGAAAAATAATGGCCGGAACGCTTAAGGTGATTTGTTCCAAATGGGTTGTATACTTTTTCACTTCCTCTTTAGCTTGCATTGAGACTGTCACGTCGCGCGACACCGAAAGAAATTTGTCGATATGACCTTGGCTATCCAGAATGGGAGTCACCATCACATCCCACCACTTGGGAGTGCCTTTCGCGGTAGGGCAAAATGCCTCAAAGTGGCCTATTTGGCCGCCGCGAGCCGCTTCGAGCGCAGAGTGAACAGTACCGTGGCTTTGCTCAGGCCAAAATGTTACCCATCTTTCTCCTACTAAAGCATCGCAGTCATCAATCTCCATCACACACTGGCCATTCTTGTTCATCGCGACCAGACAGCCTTGCAGATCAATAATCTTCACGCAGTCCGGGCTACTTTCAAATAACTGGCTGGCCAGAACAAGCTGACTTGCTAGGTCCGTGGAGTTTGCCTGCAGCTTGACCAATAAGCTATTGCTTACCGCATCTAGTGCCTCAAGGTGGGTTCGACGGTACTCGTCGATCTCCTGCTGACGAGTAACATCGCGAGCAGAACAATAAAAACGATCATGCGAGACAATTCTCGTGTTCCATTCAATCCACCGCCAGCTTCCGTCGCGATGTTCATACCGGTTTCGAAAACTTTTTGTTGGGTTCCCGGCATATAGGGATTCGGCTTCGTGAATGGTTTTGGCACGGTCGTCAGGATGGACAAAGTCCAGAAAAGGTCTTGTCGTCAGCTCACTTTTGGTCCATCCGAGCACATCTGTCCAAGCCGGACTCACGTGCAACAGGAAGCCATTGGCGTCTGCAACTGCCAATAAATCCGGTGATAATTCAAAAAAGGTTTCCCGCTCGTATTCGGCACGTTTTTGTTTAGAGATATCTACGATTTGCGAAATAAAGAAATCCGGGCTGCCTTTATCATTCCGTGCAATTGATACTGTCAGCAACGCCCATGTAATTGAGCCATTTTTTTGGATGTAGCGTTTTTCTAAATTATAGGAATTGATTTCACCGTCCAGTAAACGCTTGACTAACCCAAGGTCACTCTCCAAGTCATCCGGATGGGTAATATCCTGGAAACATAAGCATACGAGCTCGTCCTTTGAATAGCCTACGATGTTGCACAACGCGTTATTAACATCCAACCAGCGGCCATCCAAACCCACTAAGGCCATCCCTATAGCGGAATCCATGAAAGCTGTAAAAAACTGATCTGATCTGAGCGAATGGGCAGATATCATTGCTTTTCCTAAGGAATAATCGTTTTAATGACCGAGCATCGTCAACTGTGAGCATTGGTGAGTGTAGACAGGATGCGTAACTACGCCAATAGAATCTACTTCTCCTAGTGATGAATCAACTCACACACTTCCACAGTGAGTCCTTGACGTTAAAGCCTGTAGCTTAAGAATTTGCCATTCTTGTAAGCTTTTAACAGATACACCAAGATGACATCCGATCACTAACCCTACTTTTCGGGAAATAAAAAAACAAAACTATTTATTTTATTTGTTGAGGTTTTCGAATTTTTCTGAAGATTAAAAATGGGTGTTGTTTAAAGTTAACTGAAATGCTCTTGCCACTTAGCGGCTTACCACTGACGGGCGTTAAGACATTGAGACGACTAGAGTCATAAATATTTCTAATGACTTGGAAATTCTTAAATCAAATTAAATTTTTATGCTATACGCAGATTTTCGAACGGATACAAAATATGCATTGTAATAGCGGATAGGAAAGCGGTTGTGGGAATATAGTGCAAGCCATAAATTTGTAGGAGTTCATTTTGCAGCTTCGCTAACGTATCTGAACTCTTAATGCAACCGCACCTAATGTAACCGTAACTTGGCTTGTTTAAGATGATTTTTTATATCCGTATTATTAACATCTATTGTTGCTGCGCGTTCAAGAATATCGATACCCGATTTTACATTACCTTGCTCAACTAAAATCCAGCCATAAGTATCAAGCACTGAAATAGAATTAGGTGCCGAGTCAAAGGCGCGCTTAGCTAAACTTAACGCTCTATCATCTTTGTGCACATAACACATCCAGGCAAGGTTGTTCAATGCAACGGTCATGTTCGGTGCTAATTCAATCGTTTTTTCATACCATTGTATCGCCGCGTTATCATCTTGCATCTGCTGTGCTTGCATGGCTTTGAACATGTTTGCCTTAGCACTTTTTGGCAGGGCTTGTACCCAGGTATCGACAAATTTTGCCAACTGATCTTGATGATTATATTTTCCAAGGTACTCAACGATTGCTAAAGCTGCCGTTTCGGTAGGTTTTGATTCCCATGATGCCTGATACAATTTAATTGCTTCGTCCGGTTTGTTCTCAGCAAGTCGAATGGCTCCCTGAAAAAACTGACGAACGTATACATTGTTTTCATTTTGTGGAAATTCGTTTAACAGTTTTTGCGCCTCCACGATTTTGTGATCCGCAATTTCTGTCTCGATCATATTCGCTAAATAATCTACATTATCGGGTGCCAATTTCGCTGCCTTTAGAAAATAGCTTCTGGCTTCTTCGAGTTTACCTGCCGAGCGGTAATCCAGACCTTGCATTTGATAAATAGTAGCAGCAATTTTTTTTACATCCGCCGAAGCCTGGCTGCGGACCAACGCAGTTTCGATATGTTTTCCAGCGTCAGCCCATTGTTTGTTATGCGCATAAAGCTGCGCTAGCATGACCGAGGGTTGCCACGCTGTAATATTTTTATTTTCGGTATCAAGTAAAAATTTTAACGCCTGCTCTTGCTTATTATTCAATAGAATTTGACTAAACCAATGTCCATATGCCGAAATAACTGTGGGATCTATTTCTATTGCGTGCTGCCAGGCAGCGATTGCTTTGAGCGACTGCTTTTGAATTTCATAAAGTTGCGCAAGGCCTGTATATGAAAGCTGTTTTTCGGTATTGTTTGGCATTGATAACGAATGCTCAAAGGCTTTTTCCGCTGCTGAATAATTTTTTTCTTCCATGTAATACCAGCCCTCAACAAAAGGGCCGCGGGCATTGTCTGGAAATTGCGTTTTAAAAAGATCAACTTCCTGCTTTACTTTGTTAGCTTGTCCATTTGCAAAAAGTGCTTTTAAGTAGGCATCCTGAAGTACCAAATCAAGCGGCACCTCTTTATAAGCTTTATTTAATTGCGCTAAAGCTTGCCCTGTTTCACCTAGCGCAATGTATCTTTTAGCAAGTGCCAATCTTATTCGCTGTTGCGCAGGATTGAGCGCCAAACTTTTTTCAAGTACAACTGCAGCTTCTACACTTTTATTGTCGCGATCTAAAACAGCTAAGCCATAAGTTGCTAAAATGGTTGCATTTCCCGGCTGGCTTTCCGCGGCATGTTTAAGTAACAGCAATGCATCATCGGCTTGATTTTTTCGATACTTAATCAGCGCTGCCGCCTGTATCACCGTAGGTGCCGAAGTTTCAGTATCGATAAACTCGTCAAACAAGGTCGATGCTTTATCGTTTTCTCCTTTTTGAAATTCAATCATGCCCAGCAAAGTTGCCGTATTTTTATCGCGCGGAAATTGCGATCGAAGGCCTTTTAAAATTGTTTCTGCGACAACAAAGTTACCTTGCTGGTAATATTTCATTGCGTCGTTAAATTGTTCTTGTGCTGCATTACTATCTGGATTCGCTTCAGCTAATATTTTTTGGTATGCGTAAGCTTCACTAGTGCGCCCTTGTCTAATAAGTACTTCGGTGAGCTGCGACAATACTCTTGCGCGTTCAATACTTATGATATCGGTGTTTGGCAATAGTGTCAGTGCTTTTGTCAGTTGGCTTTCTGCTTTATCAAAATCTTGCGTGGCCAGGTAGGTTTCAGCCAGTAATACAAGTGCCGCCGTATTTTCTGGTTTTTCTTGCAATATGCTCACAAGAATTTTTTGTGCGCTATCCATTTTGCCCGAAAATACTGAAGCGCTGGCTTCAAGATATTGTCGCTCAGCTAAAGAGCCGCCAAGGCTGGTAAATTTATCCAGCATTATTGTATATTCTGAATCGTTGCCCAAATAAAAATACGCTAACGCAGCCACGCTTGCCTGGTGTTTTAAATCACTATTATTGTTAGCTGCTGCAGGATAACTAATGATGGTCTGAATGGCGGAATGATATTTTTTACTTGCCATGTAAGATGTGGCGAGCTCTGTTGCGAGTTCAGGCATTTTTGTGACAATATTTTCTAATAGGCGTTGAGCCGCAGTATAGGCCCCAATCTCATCATAAATTTTTGCCAGAAGTAGATACCCTGTTGAGCTTTCCGGGGCAAGCTGGATAATTTTTTTTGCTTCAAGAGTTGCAGCTTTTATTTGCCCCTGCTCTTGATAAATTGTTGTTGAGTTTACGTGACGTAATAGCTCTGCATTTTTTTCATGAGCCTTATCGCCACAGCCGAGGGCAGCGAACATCCACGCTAATACAATTAACAGAGTTAATATTCTCACAAGGCCATCCGTTTTTCTCTATGTTTTGTGCGTCAGTTTTATAATCTGATGATTGGCAATAATTGGTTAGCTGAATATCATGACTCTGCTCACGAAACATAAAACGATCATTCGGATGGTTTATTTTTCATGAGACAATATTAAAAGCTAGTGTTTGTTTTTTTATTGTTGTTCGTTAAAAAATTAAAATACTTCTGTGTCATTACATCAATACTATATTCTTTGGCCCGCGCAACACAACGTTTGTTACTAATGGTGTTAATTTTTGCATAGGCTAAGACGATATCCTCTGCGGTGTCGACGATAAAACCTGTAACACCGTTAATGACTGTTTCGCCGGTACCACCTTTACCAGACGTTATCACTGGAGTGCCAGCCGCCATAGCTTCAATTACCGCCAGACCAAATGGCTCAATTAGCTGTGTCATGTACACTAAGGCTTTGTATCGGCTATAGGCATCATAAAGCTCTGCCGCTGAGAGTACTCCTAAATACTGAACGTTTGCATCCGAAAGAATTATTTGCGCGTATTCATCTTTATCGTGCGGGCCAGCAATAACCAGTTTTACGCCTAATCGTTTGCATGCCTCTAACGCTATATGTACACCTTTTTCTTTATAAACTGCTCCGGCATAAAAAAGTGCTTCTTCTCGTTGCTGCAAATCGGGTGCATTGTTTAAGAGAAGGTCAACACCATGCGGAATAACAACACCGGGTTTGCCAAGCGTATCTGCCAATGCTTGCGAAGGATAAATAATATTTTTTTGCATACCCGCATCAATGCAATGTGCTATTTCATAAAAATTAGCTTTTAGCCAATTAAAAATGCCAAGACGTTTACGCAAAAATCGATAATGTGCGACATGGTTGAAAATAACAATATCACCGCTCACAAGATTTTTTTGCAGCTGAATGTTAATAACATTGAGATGCTCTTGTGTATTGGGTTCTCCACCTTCTTTAAAAAGTGTTGAAGGTTTTTTTAGTGTTTGAATATGCACTACACCTTGTAGTGATAATTCGCCTGGTGAGTAGCATTTCACTTTGGCGCCTAATTTAACAAATCCTTCACACAAATTAGCAATAACCAATTCAATGCCGCCGTAGTTGGGTGGAGGCACTGGATTACAACTTAATGAAATAACATGAATCCAGTTTTTAGTGGCATTAAATTTTTTTTTCAACATGTATAAAATACCACCGGCATCTGTAAACAAGCTGTTACTTGTTTTTTATGGTTGATTAAATACATTAGCGTAAATTAATTAGAAATCATAACTCATGCCGGCGCCAATATAGCTCTCTGAATAAGATTCGTCACCCGTGAGCGCTTCACGTTTTTCATTATTTAAATCACATTTCATACTAAAGCTGCGATTAATTTTATACGAATATTCAATTCTAGTATTTTTGACGTCATAATCATTGCCCAAAATGGCATCAGAAAATTTATTTGTGCCATTTGAACGCTGTACTGAAAGTGTGGACGAATAAGAAAGTGCATAGTTATATCCAACATTCCATCCTTGTTGCCGCGATGTTTGTCCAAGAATGAGATAGCGATCATGTATTTGATATGCCCCTGCTATTAACAAACATGAATCGCACAAAATGTGAGTTTGCCAGTGTATGTCTACACGCTTCCGTTCGAAGCGATCCAAATCATGCGCACTATCAGTTCCTGACGGTTGTTTATCGTTGGGTAATTTATTTCCTCCGCCAAATGATGTATCTGTGAGTTCCTGTCGCAGGTTTATTGCAACAGTTTGTACGCCAGAATTGTAACCAAGTTCAAAAGCATACTTGGGGCCACGATAATCTTTGCCAGAGTCTGGTAAAGATTCATTCAGGCCTATATGTGCGTTATAGGAAAGCTGACGGAGTTTTGCGCTGTATACAAATTCAGTAGAGCGATAGGTATAATTGGGGTCTAGCATTTCGGGCGGCGAATTAGGGAATTTTATATTTGTTTGTTGCGTGAATATTTGCATATTGTCTGTGGCGGAAATGCGATGTTCAAATCCCACTGTGCCACCATCCCGGCGTGAATTTTTAAAATCGCTTTCTACATAATTTACATCAATGAATTGACCTTTAACAAAAATATTATCGACGGAAGAAATTCGCGCTCTCAGGGTCGGGATGACAGAGATTATATCCCGCTCGTCCTCATTTTCAGTTACGTTTATATCGTCCGGTTTTTTAAGGAGCATTATACGAGAATGCTCTAATAACAAATCTGCGGGCTGGCTGCTTTTCCCAATTAGCAGCGATGATTTTCCTTCTACAGTATTGCGATCCTGCTGAGTTTTTTCTGAGTAAGTGCGTGCTTTAGCGTCATATTCTGCATTCAGTTCAAGCATTGAATTAATTAATTCGCCGCCCAAGTTCAGGTTATATTGATCTTGCCTTTCGTTAACTTGTTCCGGGGCTGATTTGTGGCCATTGTCATTTTCTTCTAAAAAAGCAGAAGCTGTTCCGTAGAATTTATCCGCGTACACATGCTCGGTCACCATTAACCCGGACACAATCCCAAGCAGCGCGCGATATTTTTTATTGGTGTTCATGAGGAATCTCTAGGGGTGCCTAACTGTTAAACACTACGCCGGCAAACTTTTCTTTGCCGACAGCATCCACTGCAGCAAGCACGTCATCAGTAACTGCTTTACCAAAGGGAACCACTAATAACGCATGATCACAATATCTTGCCAAAATTCTCGCTTCGGTAGAATGCTGAACGGACGGAGCATCAAGAACAATAAAACGATCGGGATAACGTTCTTTAATTTCATTAACAAATATTTGCATGCGCTCGGAGTTAAATATTTCAGCCGCCGATTCGCTTGCTCCGCCAGATGGAATTACGCGCAACCTTTCAACTCCAGTGGGATAAATAATGCGCTCAATAGGAACCGTGTAGTCGGTAAGATATTGTGTAAGGCCTAGCTCTATTTTTGACAGTAAATATTTTTCTGCACTTGGATTGTAAGGATTGCAATCGACAAAGAGAGCAGTTTTATGTTGGTCGAGTGCAAATGTTGCAGCCAGGTTAAAGCTAAAATCGTTAGAGGGGATTGCTCTTGCTACAGATGAAACAATCACGACCATATTGTCAGTTTGACTTTTTTGTAACAGTTTAATGCGTACTTCTCGGTATGAATTCAGTAATTCACGTTGCCGCATTCCGGTAAAAATTATTTTTTTTTCATAAAACTCTTCCTGAGTCCATAAGGCAGGTAGCGCCATATTTTTAATTTTGCCAAGATTACGGTGATCTTTTACGGCTTTTTTTACTAATTCATGGCTGCTTTCGATGAGTGAGTCAAAATCATCGGCCATCTTGTTAAGATTATTTTCTTTACCCTTATCCATGAAATTGTCGCCTATATAATAAAGTTCTTTAGCCTTGCGTTAGCTGCCAAAAAATAGATACACCGAAATAACATAGCATTGCCGCCACTGAAACCCCAAGAATGAAGAGGGTATCTTTTCTTAATAAACGCTCGCCAATGGGCGAGTTAAAGTGTGGGATAACTCCAATAAGCTCAATGTCGGGTGGTAACTGTTGTTGTAAAGTTTTTGCAGATCGTAAATGCGGATCTAAAACTACGTACATAATTAACAAGCCTATCGGAAGTAATAACCCCAATATTGGCCCCAGCATCGCAAAATGCAAAAAGTGAAAACCGGAAGGGCTGAGTGGAAATGACGCGGGTTCTTGAATGCGATAGGTAACGCCTTGGCCTTCAATATCCAATGTCATTGATAACCGTGCGGCTTCCTTCCGCTGTAACATTTCTTCATAGACTTTACGCGTAACGTCATAGTCTCGCGTAAGTTCTGAAAGTTGCGCCTGATTTTCAGCGATGCGTTTCTGCCGTTCCATTTCACTAAATTGCAGCGCTTTTAATGATTCGATTCTTCGTTTTTGTGTGCGCTGCTCTAAATCTGCTACTGAGAGCTGCTTGCGCAACTCCTCATACAAGGGGTTTTGTACTTTTCCGGTATTGCCATAATTGTCGCCGGCTACTTGTAACTTATCGATTGATTTATTAAGTTCAGCAATTTGCGATCGCAGTGAAATAATATCGGGATAGCCTTCCTCGTAAGTAAATAAAAGTTGTTGTAGTTGTTCTGTTAATGTTTGGCGGCGCGACTTTAATTCATCAACCACTCCTTTGGTGTGGAGATATTCGCCTTCGGTGCCAATTTGTTGTTTTATGGTATCGATACGTGCTTGAACTTCATCATTGGAGATTTTTATCGTTTCAATTTCTTCTCGCAAACTAGCGATGCGGTTACCTACGGACATTTCAGTGCCATCGGTGTTCTCTGATTTAAAAACCTTCAGCTTATCTTCAGCGGACTCCAACTGCTTTTTATAAATTTGCACTTGAGAGTCTATGAAATTAAATGCGGCCACACTTTCATCGCGTTTTTTTCTGGCGGTGTCTGCAATAAATACATTGATAATAGCGTTCAGGACTTCAAATGACTGATCAGGAATTTTCGATGTGTAGCTCACCATAAAGTGATTATTATTTCGTTCTTTTTTAACCGCAACATTATTCTGAAGTTGCCTGATTATTTTGGCTTGATCTTGATCGCTCATGTTGTCATCAATCAATCCGGATTTTTTCGCAGCGGCCAACATAATTTTTTTGGTGTAAATAACTTCGCTTGCTTGTTCAGATCTATCGATTTTAGTAACTTCAGCCGTTCCCTTTAATAGCGGTTCCAGAATGTTAGTTTCATCGGCATAAAGTACTGCGCTAGTGGTGTAATGTTTTGGCCATAATAAGCCTACGCCAAGCACTAAATAGGATGTTCCTAAAAATAACAAAACGCACCAAAAACGAAATCGTATAAGCTCCGCTCTGAGTGCAATCAGTATGTCGGTTAGATAACCTTTTTCCATGAAAACTCTCTTAAATCGAAACCGTTAAACGTTGATGTTCACTAAGGTATGCCGCAGCCAACATATTTTTTAGAACATACGCTCTGGTACGGTAACAATATCTGAAGGTTGCAGGGTGTAGTTAGTCGTAATCTCTCCGTTATTTAACAGATTGTCTAACTTAATTGCATAGACTTGTACTTCACCGTTAACTTTACGGTAAAGCTTGGCTTTATTGGGTGAAGCAAATTCATTGGGACCACCAGCCAGCAACACCAAATCCAAAACAGTCATGCCATCTCTGTAGGGTAGCGATTGAGGGCTTTTTACCGCTCCGGTAATTCGCACACGACGTTGAAAGTCTGAGCTGCTTGAGTTGCCCAGAATGATGGCAACCTGTGGGCTTTTGACATAGCCGGCCAACGCGTTAGTGACATTCGCAGATAATTGCGTAGTCGTTAAATCAGCAGCGGCAATATCGCCAATTAAAGGTATCGATATTTTACCGTCGGGCCTAACTTGTACTGAACGAGATAGTTCAGGGTTGCGCCAAATATTAACTTCAATCGAATCGCCCACACCTATTCTATATTCCTCCACAGTTCCACTACCAGGTGCGGCGGGCATAGGCAACTGTTTGCTACTGCTACAGGAAACCAGAAATAATGTTGCGATTACTATTTGAATTATCACGTTTGGACGTTTCATATTGCTGCTCTTTTTTGTGGGCCGTTCACTATTATTAAAGATAGACTTTCACGCATCGCTTAACTTAATGCACACCTTTGCCTAATAAAATAATTTCTACCGTTTGAATCATAATGAGTATATCCATTAAGAAGCTATGATTTTTGGTGTAATAAAGATCATATTGCAGCTTATTTTTTGCGTCTTCTACAGAGGCGCCATAGGGGTACTTCAGTTGCGCCCAGCCCATCATCCCGGGTTTAACTTTATGTCGAGTTTCGTAAAATGGAATTTGTCGGGCAAGATCACTAACAAATTCGGGACGCTCTGGCCGTGGCCCAACGAAACTCATTTGCCCCGTCAGTATATTGTATAGCTGTGGTAACTCATCTAGCCGTGTGTTGCGAATAAATGCGCCTACACGAGTGACGCGGGCATCATTTTTTTGCGCCCAAATGGCTTTGCCTGCCTTTTCAGCATCCTGACGCATACTTCTAAATTTGTAGATGCGAAAGGTTTTGCCGTTATAGCCAACCCGCAACTGGTGATAGAGAACGGCGCCTGGGCTCTCTAATTTAACCGCCAGGGCTGTGAGCAACATGAAGGGCCAAAGAATAAACAAAAATAGTGAGGCGAGGGTCATATCCAATAGTTTTTTGGTAATCCTGCCTTGCAAGGAATACTTAAAGCCATCTGAAAATAACATCCAGCTAGGCTGCAATAAACTAATGTCCACCCTGCCTAGTTCCCGCTCGTAAAAACTTAAGCTATCGCATGAAGCAATTCCAGCCAGTTTACAATCTAAAAATTGACTCAATGGAAATACATCCCCTGTGCTGCGGCGACGCTCGTCAGGTGAGATAACAATTTCTGATATTTGTGATTGCCGCACAAAAGTTAGCCAATAGCTTGGCTCTGCTAAAATTATCGCAGGATCAACCACAACTTTATCGTCAGTGCTGGGAATGCACCCAACAATTTCTACGCCTAATCCCGCCCGGCTAGGTTCAAGATCTTCGAGTAATTTTTTCGCACGCACGCCTGCGCCATAAATTACAACTCGCCGTTTTAACTTGGCAGTATCAACCGCCATGACAAATATAATGCGTGCAACAATGACCATTGCGGTTGCAATAATGACTGCCCAAAAGCCGACTTGCTGCTCAATAAATTCATTGCCGACAACTAGGTTAATCAGCATTAAACTTAAACTGCCCAACAAAAAAAAGCTTACCAATGTGCGTAATACCATGCTGGAGAAGCCTTCGCGCACCAAGGCGGTATAAACCCCCATGGCCAATGTGCAGCAACTAAAGATGACCGAAAACAGCAGAATTGGGATCCAATTTAGATTGTGGTAATTCGCTGGCTGGTGAGATTCTGGAGACAATTGCTGTGCGAGCCAGGCAGCCAAAGCTAACAGGGTTGCTTCTGCTATCCCGAGAAATAAATAAGGTAGATGCACATAGTGCTTATTGATACGAATATAAGACAAACCCGTTTCCTTCAAGTACTTAACTAGAGAATATAAAAGTCGTGTAGATAATACCGACTAAGTGGGCATTATAGTGAATTTTATGACAAATACTGCTCCTCCATCACAATTCTCTTTGTTGGATGAAACAGTGAAAAAAATTAACATCTGTGCGTTAATTGTTACGCATTTTTTCAAATTGTTGTACCACTTGTGATAACGTAGCCGTCCTCTGGATTTACTCGTTTCTGGATTTAATTGACCACCAAGGAATCAACTTATGTTTGCCAGCAATCCAACTATTTGTATTATCGGTTTAGGTTATGTGGGCCTACCGCTCGCTGTCGAGTTCGGGAAAAAAACTAAGACTATTGGTTTTGATATTAATCAGTCGCGCATTGACGCTTTGCTGCAAGGTGTTGATCACACGCTTGAATTGAATGCTGCCGAATTAAGTGAAGCCAAATTTCTGAGTTACTGCACTAATGAGGCAGACCTCAAAAACGCTGACGTCTATATAGTTACCGTTCCTACTCCGATTAACGATGGTAATCAGCCGGATTTAACTCCCCTTGAAAAAGCTTCTGCGCTGCTTGGCCGCGTTATGGGCAAAAACTCCATCGCGATTTATGAGTCCACCGTATATCCGGGCTGCACAGAAGAGGTTTGTGTACCGATCATCGAGAAGATATCGGGCATGACATTTAATAAAGATTTCTTTGCCGGCTATAGCCCTGAACGTATCAACCCGGGCGATAAAGAGCGTCGCGTGCACAATATTATTAAAATTACTTCTGGTTCTACCCCCGAAGTTGCGGATTACGTTGATCAACTGTACCGCAAAATTGTGGTAGTTGGCACCCACAAAGCAAGCAGCATCAAGGTTGCTGAAGCCGCCAAAGTGATTGAAAATACACAACGCGATATTAACATTGCGCTAATCAATGAGCTCGCACTTATCTTTAATCGCTTGGGTATAGACACATTGGAAGTGCTTGAGGCTGCGGGTTCTAAATGGAATTTTTTACCCTTTCGCCCGGGCTTGGTGGGCGGGCATTGTATCAGCGTTGATCCCTATTATTTGACTTATAAAGCGCAACAAGTCGGTTACTACCCCGAAGTCATTCTTTCCGGGCGACGCGTTAACAACAGCATGGGGCCTTTTGTGGCAGATTCTGTTATCAAGATGATGACCAAACGCAAAGCCCATGTGGTGGACTCAAAAATCCTTATTATGGGATTGACCTTTAAAGAGAACTGCCCTGATTTACGCAACACTGGCGTAGTAGATATTATTAAAGAGTTAGAAACGTACAACACTAGTGTCGATATTTATGACCCCTGGGCTGATCCAGTTGAGGCACAACATGAATATGGATTAAGCCTGATTGACCAGCCAGTAGCAGGCACCTATGACGCAATCATTATCTGTGTTGGCCACGACAAGTTCCGCCAAATGGGCGCAAAGGGTATTCGTGCCTTAGGGAAAGTCAATAATGTGTTGTTTGACGTAAAACATATTCTCGCAAAAGATGAAGTAGATGCACGTCTTTAATATTCAGGATGCGGTATGAAAGTTCTAGTAACAGGTACTGCGGGCTTTATTGGTGCCGCCCTGGCCAAACGTTTGTTAGCGCGGGGCGATGAGGTTATTGGTATCGATAACCTTAATAGTTATTATGATGTGCAGCTTAAAAAAGATCGGCTCTCGCGCTTAAATTCAATTAATGGCTTTACTGATATTCGCTGTAATTTAGAAGATAAACCCGCCATCGATAATGTTTTCAAAACCTATAAACCCAATCGTGTTGTTAATTTGGCTGCTCAAGCGGGTGTGCGTTATTCCCTGCAAAACCCTCAAGCTTACATCGACTCAAATATAACAGGCTTCCTGAATATTCTTGAAGGCTGTCGGCATTTTGGTACCGAGAACCTGGTGTACGCTTCCAGCAGTTCTGTTTATGGTGCAAATACCGCAATGCCGTTTTCTACGCAACAAAATGTAGATCACCCTTTGAGCCTCTATGCAGCCAGTAAAAAAGCCAGTGAATTAATGGCGCATACCTACAGCCATCTATTTAATATTCCCACCACCGGGCTGCGTTTTTTTACCGTTTATGGTCCTTGGGGGCGCCCTGATATGTCGCCCATTATTTTCACGAGGAAAATTTTAGCGGGTGAACCTATAGATGTATTTAACTACGGCAAGCATCGCCGTGATTTCACTTACGTTGATGATATCGTAGAAGGCGTAATTCGGAGTCTTGATCAAATTGCACTGGCAAATCCAGTATGGAATGGCGATCAGCCCGATCCTGCTACCGCCAAATCACCCTATCGCCTTTACAACATTGGCAGCAATCACCCCGTTGAACTACTGCATTTCATCGAAGTTTTGGAAACCTGCCTCGGTAAAAAAGCGGTGAAAAATTTGCTCCCGATGCAGCCTGGTGATGTACCTAATACCTACGCTGAGGTAGATGCATTGATCGCAGATGTAGGTTATAAGCCCAACACTTCTATTGAGGTAGGCATCGAAAACTTTGTAAAGTGGTATCGCGATTATTACAAGGTGTAACTGAATTAAACCGGCACCAACCTGACCAACTTTCTCTGATATTGACTCTATGAAAAGCCAAACCGTTACTCACGCCATGACTGTTGATGTGGAAGATTACTTCCATGTTGCTGCCTTCAACAAAGCTATTGATCCGGCAGATTGGGACAAATGGCCATCGCGCGTAGAAGCGAATACGCACAAGTTGCTTCAACTATTTGCTGACACCAATATCAATATCACCTTTTTTATTTTGGGTTGGGTTGCCGAGCGCTATCCTGACTTGGTGAAAACCATTCGTGCGCAGGGTCATGAAATTGCCTCTCACGGTTATAGTCATCAACTTATTTATAAACAAACACCAGAGATTTTTCGCGCTGAAACTGCAAAGTCCAAACAGATATTGGAAGATTTAGGGCAGGCGCCAGTGGTCGGCTATCGCGCCGCTAGCTACTCTATTACGCGCAAATCACTGTGGGCATTAGATACCTTAGCAGAGCTAGGTTTTACTTGGGATTCAAGTATTTTCCCCACCCGCCATGACAATTACGGGATTCCAGGTAGCCCGGAAGCACCTTATCGTATTATTACCACTAGTGGCGCAGCATTAACTGAATTTCCACTTACGACTGCCAAGGTGTTCGGGCAATCCATTCCTGCTGCCGGTGGTGGTTACTTTCGCCAATATCCTTATGTACTCTCGCGTTGGTTATTTGAGCGAGCCAGTCTCAACCAAGCTAAACCGCAGATTTTCTATCTACATCCGTGGGAAATAGACCCTGAACAACCGCGCGTACCCAATGCCAGCTGGTTCAGCAATTTTCGTCATTACACGAATCTCAAGCGCTGCTTGCCGCGCCTTGAGCGCATGATTGATGATTTTCAATTTGGTACTATTAGCCAAAGTCTGGGCTCTGCAACTGTCACAAAAACTCTTAGCATTCGCGACTTGGCGGCAGACATCACTCAATAATGCCACGAACTATCTACAGCCCTATGAGATATCTGCACAAACCCACATAGACGAGAAGAGCGCAGACAAGTAGAATCGCCCCCTCGTCAATTTCCAGCACCTGTAGCTCAGTTGGATAGAGTAGCGGCTTCCGAAGCCGTTGGTCACAGGTTCGACTCCTGTCAGGTGCACCATCTTACCGTCCA
>JANYIO010000124.1 GCA_025362015.1 Gammaproteobacteria bacterium
CTGCACTCCAGGTGCCACAACCATCACGCAACGTTTGACCAAAGTTTTTAGCCAAATCCATTTTCGGGAAAAGGAAACTATTGTTATCGCCCTGTAAGACTTCTCCATGATAGTAATCATCTAACCTAACGCGCTCATAGAGCTGAGGCGCATTCACTGTTGAAGCTCCCAAACGAGCAGTCCCCACCCAAGGCGTACCTAATGCCACCCAGTTGGAGTAAGCGGTATCACCCACCGACAACTTTTTGTCTGAATAGTAAACACCGCTTTTAATGCTGGTAATGACTCCATCTAACTTGTAATCAATGTCAATTTTAAACGCATTTGATTTAGCTTCGTTGTAATTCTCATCCTCTATCCCACTACCCAAAAACTCATCTGGTTCAGCAGCTTGTGTCGGATTAGATATACGATCGCTCAGGTAGGTAATTTCTGGCCTGGAGCCTCTTAAATCAAGGAAGTAAGGTGCGACAACTGCTGTTTGATCACCGCGAATCTGAGATGCCAAACTGTAGTTATGGACGGTTCGTTCAGAATCAACATGCTGAACATCAAACCCAAGAGTCAACTTATCTGTTGGCTTTAACTTCACATTAAACGAGGTATCTTTAACAGTATCTTCAACGTAGTTATAGCGGCTCCGGAACTGCACAGGAAAATTAACATCTGTGTTTTTGCCAATACCTGAAGTCAGGAAACCGTTACTATCAATCGTAATTGGATGTGTACCATCCCCAGACCAATCTACTGCGCCACCTGCGCCGGCAATGAAACCACGGTCGCCAGACGAAATTACACGCTCACGCGTCTCCAAAGTAGCTTTAGAGTTGATGTGCTCTAAGGTAGCAACAACAGTTTCATCCGCATTTTGCCACTGTAAAGAAGTAGTAATACCTGTACGCTCACGGTCATTTTCTGAAGTGTTCATTACATAGTTTGCAGGTGCATACACCGTTGTCCCGGCAGCTTGCCCTTGAACCGCTTTGCCATCGAATGGTGAATGATAAGCATCTGCTGCAGAAACAATATTAGCGGAAACACCGCCACATTCAGGCATCCAAGCCATGGTTTTTGGAGTACAAGGGCCATCATACGCACCGGCTACTTTACCTGGGCCTTGGGGCGTACCCCAAATATCCCAACTCGCATTAGGGGTATTATCTGTACCACGAGGATGGTAGTTACCTGTAGCAACACCATCACCACGAGTTTCAAGTTTTGACTGTGCGCCGGAAAACAAGAAGCCAAATTCACCAGCAGAAGTTCCCCAACGGTCGGAGAATAAACCAGAAAACGATGGAGTAACTTCTTTGCGGAAATCGCCATAGTTAGCCTTTGCGGTAACAGCAATAACACGCTCTTTGGAATCAAATGGCTTAACGGTTTGTAAATTAACGGTTCCGGCAATACCACCTGAAATAAGGTCAGCAGTTTGGTTTTTAACAACTTCTACGGCACCCAATAATTCTGGTGGGAAGTCCTCGTAACTCAGGCCACCATTGGGGTTAGCACTGAAAGCATCACGACCATTGATTTCACTGCGTACACGATCCAGGCCGCGCACCAATACGCCAGTACCTTCATCTGCAAAGTGCTTGAGGTCACTCTTAGATGCAAAATGCGAAATGGTCACACCTGGCACACGCTGCAAAGCTTCAGTAACGCTTTTATCTGGCAATGCACCAATATCAGATGCAGTAATAACATCCTTAACCGTATCAGCATTTCTCTTAACTTCTTGCGAAGTTTGAATGCTGGACCTCATTCCCGTTACAACAATTTCTTCAGTTACTTCTGGCGCAGCCGGTGTAGCGGCAGCTGCAAGTGCTAACGATGGTGAGCCTAAGGCTATTACTGACATAGCCAGCAATGAACGCTTGAACTTCACGCCTTTTAGATTGTTTCTTGACATATGGAAACCCTTTTTAGTTTGTGTTTTTAGTTTGTATTTTTACTTTCATTAACTGTTTTAAGATAGCCATCAAGTTAAACAACCTTCTGAACTATCTTAACTTTCTCTTTCTTGTTTTTTTCTTGTCTTTATTTTTATCTTTCCCGTACTTTTCTTTCTCGTCTTTCTTACTATTTCACGCAATAAATCTTAAAAATATTTACCACGACTGCTTAAATAAAATTAATGACTACAATATTTTCCGTATGCGAATACACGCACGGTAGTTCAATTATATTTTCTATTTTTTTGTAAGAAAAATTGAACAAAGCATTAACAGCAGTGCGTCTAAGATTCCAACACCACCAGAGCCTCCGGATGAAGACTTAGCAGGCGCGCTCGTCGCAACAGTCGAACTTGTGGAAATACTTGAAGCACTGCTAGACGGTGCACTTGAATTAGCAACTTGTTTTATTTCCTGATCAATTGCGTTTAACAAACTATCCGTAGCTGCTGCATCTTGAGAAAGCTCCCAAATCATAACACCGGCACCATTTTGAAGTGCCAGACGAGTTTTTGCCTTAATCGTTACCGCGCCGTTGTAAGTAATATAGTTGCAACCGGCACAGGCAGTACCTATAAGATCCTTATTGGTCGCATCAGCGCCGAATTGAGTAATGATTTGTTTAAAGGTGTAATTTTGTGCGTAAGTGCCAAAACCATATCCATAAAAAGGCACACCAAGTACGAGCTTGTCTTGACTAAGGCCACGCTTTTTCCATAAATCGACATCAGCAACCGCTTGATTGTAAGTTGAATGCTCAACACCCGGAGTTCCCCAGCTTGGCCCTATCGCATCGTAGGACATGATATTTACATAATCAAAATACTGAATTGAAGAAACTGGAATCATTCCGCCCACATAAGATGCCGTTGCGCAGCTTAATAATTTTTCTCGTGCTTTTAACTTACTGGATAGTGATTCAACAAATGGCGTGTAGTTATTTGCATTATCGATTTTAGTTAGCAGTTCGCCTTCAATATCGATATCGATTCCATCCATATTAAAATCATCAATGTATTTTATTAAGTTATTGACTAAATTTTCGCGATTGCTGGACTGAAGTAAAGTGGTCCAATTACCAGAACAGGTAGGAATCACGCCGCCCGCTATCGACACTAAAACTTTCACGCCCGCCAAATGCGCTTTATTCACCACGTAACGAAGATCATTCGCTAGCGTGGCGGAGCCCTCCATGCAAAGCATAGTGTCATTATTAATTAGCGCACCATTACTGTCAGGATTCAAAAAAGCGATATTGATATGAGAAAGTTTTGTGAGATCGGTAGCATCGATAGTGGCTGTTAAATTGCTAAAGGTTGGCATATAGCCAATAACTTTGGCATCAGCCAAAGCAAAAGATGGTGCCAGTATAATGAGGAAAATACATGCAATTTTACTGAATTTAAAATGATGGCTAATGCTCGGAAATATTCGCCACTGGCCAAGAGTAAAATTACTATGAAATGTACGCTGGTCACTACTGCTCATAAAATTATTCTCCAACAAATAACTGTGCGCCAATTAAATTAACACTGCATTGAAATAAAAGCAGATCAGCCAATATGCTGCTGACGATAATGACTTGGCGGGACACCAACGGATTTTTTAAATGCCTGATTGAATACAGACTTACTGCTAAAACCACAATTTTTCATTATTTCAAGAATAGATAAATCCTGGCGCTGCGGATCTGTAAGTTGTTTTTTTGCTTCTTCAAGACGATAGGAGCTAATTATTTCAAAAAAATTCTTATGCAATTGGCTATTCATCGCAGTAGAAAGTAATTTAGGGGACACCTGCAATTTGGCGGCCAAACGTTCTACCGTAATATGCGGCTCCAAATAGGGCTTGTGCTCCTCCATAAAAGTTTGTAGCTTTTTAACCAGCTGTTGGTGCGGCTCAACAATAACTGGTGCGCCGCCAATAGTATGCTCTACCTTGATATCTGAAAAACCTTTGGAGTTTTGTAATAGGTAAATCACCAACATGCAAATATAAATAAAATTAAGTTGGCTCTCTATTGTGCCCATGGGGCTATCAAATCCGAAATTCGTAAGACGGGATTCTATCAGCGACAAAACTCCCCATAAACTTATAACAAAAAAACCAATTAATAATAATTTCAACCATTGTAAATCAACTTTGCTAGGCGAGAAATAATTGCTTTTTAGGTGTCGAATATATTGATAAAGCTTGTATAGAGATAGAACGCTATAAAAGAACACAGCTAACCTTTGCGCCCAGATTAGAGTTTCGAAATAAGGATTTGCAATGACTTTAGTCCAGCTATGCACATACTGTAATTTATAATCAGCATCAAACCGATGGTAAACGCTATAAATATAGAAAGGATAAATAATTGCAGGAATTAAATGATAAAGATATTTTGCTTTAAATGTGAAATCGCGATAAATAGCTGCTTTAGTAAACCAATAAAGCAATGGCCCCTGCAGGAAAAAGGTGAAACCAAACAGAAAGAAAAAATCGGCAGAGATCGCAGACAAAAATGCGTTTATATCGGTACTCCAATAAGTAAGAATATCGATTGTGTGCAGAGCTCCCAAGAAAAAAAATACTGCAAGCGAGACCCAATAACACTTTTTAATACGCCCTTCTTGATGGAAAAAAACCAACAATAAAGACAGCACTAAGGATAGAAAGCCACCAAATAAGACAGCAATGTCGTTAACATTAAACAATGCAATTTCACCCATGACACAATTCCAGTAAGGCTAGCTATGCAGTCACTCAAGGAAGCTTGGTAACTCTCCATACATAAACTGGCGATTTAGGACAAAATTATAATTTCAAGAAAACCCAACGAATGAATACAAAAATGAATTGAGCAGAGAACGTTGGCGTTTCTATATATTATTTTTTTATCGCACTAAGGTTTGAATATCACTCACAAACACCTAATACAGCTTTAAGTCAGCATCAGGACAACGTTGTCAAAATCATACCTGATTTATTGAGGATTGCCAGCTTTTATTAGATTAATGTAGATAAAAATTTGCTTTTTTTGAGCAAAAATTTACGTAGAAAACCGCGCCAAAAAGAACCACAACAACAAAACTGCTGCAGCTCCCTTCGGCTAATTGAACGCCTGTGGGAGTTGACTAGGAGAGTTAACGAAGTGCTGATAAATCGCTTGGGTTAATCAAGAATATACGGATATAAAACTTTAAGCGCCAATTTCACTTTTAGAGAGAAAACCCTGCTAAAAAAAGGTCAATGTCGTCTATTACGGAATGGTTCGAGAGTGTTAGCATCCCGCCGGCTGGGTACATCGAATATCCAGCGATCACATTCTTCCAATTATTCAATGGATCTTGAGGACCTTACATAATGAAAATATTTTGTTATTTATCGCTTTTGTGCACGCTCGTATTTACTTACTCAGTTCATGCGCAGATCATTACCGTCACTGTAACAGCACCACCGTATAGTTTTAATTCTGGTGTCTTGTCAGACTTCATGAATACTAATCCCCAAACTGCCTCGCTAGGGCAAGCT
Source organism: Gammaproteobacteria bacterium (assembly GCA_025362015.1). Taxonomy (GTDB): domain Bacteria; phylum Pseudomonadota; class Gammaproteobacteria; order Pseudomonadales; family Cellvibrionaceae; genus Cellvibrio. The sequence goes on from JANYIO010000124.1 coordinate 5,472, forward strand.
GATAGTGCAAGCTTTATTGCGGGAAAAATAGCTGAGGCTAAAGCGCAGTGTTCTGCTGCAGTTGACATAAAATTTACAAAATGCCAACAAGCAGCAGTAAAAACATTGGATACAGATCAGTTAGGTTGTGCGGCATTAGGTGCTTCGGCGGGAGTGTATGGGGTAATTGCAAGTAGCTCAACTGCAACAGGTATTGGTGCCCCTGTTGGTGTTGTTGTTGGTGCATTTGGTGCGATTCAAGGCGCAGGTGCTATTTATTGTTATAACCATGCTAGCAATACGAAGAGTCTAGCTGATATCAGCTGCAATAGTGACCAAAAGAAGGGTGCTGCCATATGTGCTGCAATTCAATAAACCATTAACCATAAAGGATGCCTGTAGAAGAAATGAACCGTATTTCTCTGCAACGAAATAATCGCAAAAGTGAGGATGAATATGAATACGCAAAGTAAAAAATACGTTTGGAGTGTTGCAATTATTTTATTAATATTGAGTTTTATTTTTGTTTTGTTTTTTAACAACACAACAACAAGAAACAATGTAACCAGTCGCTCATTGATCTTGAATGACATAAAAAATGAAGGCAATATTCAGCCAGGCAGCCAACATAACGATGGTTCAGTGGTTACTACAAAGGTAGCACCTATTAACAAAAGCTTTACGCAAGCAGATACCCATGATTTTTTTAGCTGGATGTCTATACGAGGACACTTTAGTAATCAGGAGCGGCAAGATTATGAACATTATGATCAAAAAACGCTGGAAGCACTGGCCGATAATGGCGATTTAAAAGCAATTGATGCGTTAGGTGATCTCTATTTAAATAAAGGAGATGCTAAAACAGCAGCCATTTATTTTGAACGTGGCGCGGTTAGAGGGTCAACTTTTGCGATTGAAACTCTTGGGATTATATTGACCCCAGGGGTCAGCACTCAAGAAGAAAATAGAAGATCTCAAGTATTGGAATCTTTAGCTATGATAAAAACTATGGCATTACGTGGGGATGATGCACGTGCAGACATGGAAAATGAAACCTTAATTAAGCACTATGAATATTTATACGAAACAAAATTAGACCTTACGCAAGAAGAACAGCAACAAATAGATAAACGCGCCACTGACATTTATAATACGTGGCAGGAAAAACGCAGAGAAATGGGCTTGGGTGATTTTGATAATTCACAACCGAGAGGCGTTAAAAATTTCTTTGGCTTGTTTAAGTAAAATATAACGTTAAAAAATAAAAGCCGAGCACTAACCCTGTTCGGCTTTTTATTTGCTACGCGCATTGAAGGGCAATAAAATTTAGAAGTGTTGAAAAACACTAAAAATAGTTTGTGAATACGAAACGAGTCGTTTCTGGCGGCTCGATTTTTTTTCTTCGGCGCCCGTTACTATCACAGATAATTTAGATTTTTTTAAAGAAAGATCAGCATGAAAAATAAATTCAATTATATCGTTCAGTTAATTATCCTTACCTTTCTGCCGCAACTATCAGTTCCCAATGCAACTGCCAACGAGAATAATACTCTTTTAATAAAATGCAACACCATAGAGCTTGATTTTGCTAAGTGCAAATCAGATAGCCATGAGGAGAACTTAAAATCTTCAAAGTATTGTGGATATTATAATTATGGTAGTGCTGTGATTTGTCTTACGCTCCTTGCACTTTTTACCTTTTTCTTAAAACGCTTGCCATTGGAGTTCCGTCGAATGCGTACTGTGCTCATTCCATGCTTTGTAATAATATTGATTGGGGGAGAATCAGGTAAAGCGTGCTTCGGAAACAAAAAGGCTATTCGAGATACCGGTTTATCTATTTGTGCACTTAATATGGCCGAAACAAAAGCACTCTGCAACATCAAATAGACTGATACCTTCAGATAGCGAGATTTAAACAAAACACGGTATTTGTCCACAAACTTTATTTAATAAACGGCGGATTCAACCGCGAAGTGCATAACTGTTTAAGCAGCTAAAGCCGCCATTTCTTTTTGCATTAAAGCAGCGGGCGTTTTGAATGACAATGTTTTTCTGGGTCGATTGTTTAATTGATCGACTGATTTTTTTACTGC
>JANYIO010000127.1 GCA_025362015.1 Gammaproteobacteria bacterium
GCAACTTAGCTGTGAGTGCTACGCCGTCGCTAAAAAAGAAACTGAACGTTTACTGCCGTATATGAGCGACTATTCGCCTGATTTTAATAATCACAGCCACACTCAAAATGCTTCAGCATTGAACATTTCGTGCAACCATTATCCTCACGACGCTTCTACAGACGAGCGCAGTGTAGAGGCAGTACCTTACATTTCTCGCAGCCCCCATTTGCAACGAAGTTAAAAAAACATGTTGTTAACCGAAGCAAAAATTACAACCCACTTACAACCAGGAATAAAGCTTAATGAGAGTGGGTTAGTTTTTACGTAAGGCTATTTTGTCTACTCAATAAAGTTAGACCTCCCTATAAAAAAGTCTTTCCATCAAATATTTTTTGGGTGTGTTTCCGCACAGACTTCGCCAACAGCCGCGACTATCATAAAAGTATAGCAGAGCCATAACTCAGATCAGAGGACGCATAACCAACCAGGCTTTTTGTTTGGGGCTTTTATGTGCAACTGAGGAAATTCCGGCGACTAGTGAGAAAATCACGACGACTACACCGAAATGCAATTTATGCAAAAACACCCGAAGTTAAGTATTTTTTGAAATTTTTAATGAAAAAAATGATGAGATGGCTTTATCGATAGCGTATAGATTACACAGTCAATTTATTTGAAATTAGGCATTTTAATAAAAGAATGTATTTTTATTTGAAAACGCCGTGAACATTAAAGTGATTTAGTCGATCCACACGCTTAAGTAACTGACTTTACAGAGTAATGCCCTGTAGCGGACAGACATCTAAAAACTCATCATTTAATATCCTGCCTTAAGAAAGTTCAGTGCCCTCTGTTTTAGTGTCCACTGCCTTCTCCAAAATAACAGGACACATGAATGCGAGAAATTGCCCCAACCCATACAGTCGTGGCCAACCGCCTTATTAATAGCTTGTCCCACGAAGCGCGTACTAGAATCCTAAGTCTTTGCGAACCGGTGGATCTAGTATTTGGAACCGTATTGTGCGAACCAGGCCAAATTTTTACGCATATTTACTTTCCTGTTACCGGATTTATTTCGTTGGTAACTTCATTACGCGATCATCAACCATTAGAAGTGGGGTTGATTGGTAATGAAGGTATGCTTGGTGTAACGCTTGCCCTTGGTGTAAACAACGCACCCATGCGCGCCTTAGTTCAGGGCTCAGGTACGGCGCTACGTATGACGGCGTTACAAATGCGCAATGAATTGCGTGAAAATGAGGAATTGACGCACTTATTAAATCGTTACTTATATGTGTTGATGGGGCAATTAGCCCAAACCGCCGCTTGTTCACACTTCCACGAAATTGAACCCCGGTTAGCACGCTGGTTGTTGATGATTCATGACCGAGTGGGCTCAGAAAGTCTCCAGCTTACGCAAGAATTTCTTGCCGACATGTTGGGTGTACGCCGCAGCGGCATCACCGTGGCAGCTGGTGCACTGCAAGACCGAAAACTGATCCGCTATACCCGCGGTAAAATAACTATCCTCAATCGCAAAGAGCTAGAAGAAGCCGCTTGTGAATGTTACTCGGTGTTAATTAGGGACTATTTTAAAATTTTTGATCATTAGTAAATCGCTCATATGTTACGTACTGCACAGAGCATATAGATTAATAAAGTATGGTTACTCATCTGACGCTTTGTTTGTTAACCTCACTTATACCCCTTGGTGCTGGCAGAGCAGAGATTCAGACTTAACCCGCTGGACGGCCCTGCCTCAGCGGGACTTTTTGCTTGAAGCCAGCGCTGAGGTTGTCACACCCTAAGGTGATAACACACCGGTTGAGACTGTACCGCAAGCCAATAACAACCATACTTTTTAATCACAAGCCCATAGTGATCTTGTTCATTAAAAGTTTGCATAACACCGTCGCTTCTTGCCTCTTACCACCTTGCTAAAAATAGTAATAAATTTACGCACGCATCAATAAATTGATACTTATACAGACTTCATATTTTTTAACGCAGCAAACAAAGCAATAGTTTCCTTGCGACTAGTAGATAAGTCGACAATAGGTGCCGGATAATTTTCGCAGTGAGTTGGACTGTGAATTTCTTTATTGGATAAATTGGCGAGCATGGGCAAATAACGCCGAATAAAAATTCCCTCCGGATCAAAGCGTTGAGATTGGCTCACCGGATTAAAAATTCTGAAATAAGGTGCAGCGTCAGTACCTGTAGAAGCACTCCACTGCCAGCCGCCATTATTTGCCGCAAAGTCGCCATCAATCAATTGCGACATAAAATAACTTTCACCCATCCGCCAATCAATTTGTAAATTTTTGGTGAGAAACATTGCAACCACCATACGCAATCTGTTGTGCATCCAGCCCGTTGCTTTTAATTGCAGCATAGCGGCATCTACAATAGGAATTCCGGTTTTACCTTCGCACCAAGCGCCAAATAATGTTGCATCATGTCGCCACGGAAATACTTCTGTGTAGGCTTGCATCGGCCGAAATTTGCAAACTCGGGGGAAATCCACCACCAGATGTTGATAAAATTCTCGCCAAATAAGTTCGCTAATCCAGGTAGTAACACCCTGGTTGCCAGAATCCCAGCCCTGGCTTGCATGCAGCACGGTGGCAAGAGCTTGGCGTACAGAAATAGCACCAACAGCCAAATAAGGCGATAGTGTTGAAGTGCCCTCGAGGCTGGGAATATCCCGCGCAACTTGATAGTTACTGATAGCATTTTCAATAAAAAAATCCAGCCTTTTAATCGCTTCTTTTTCCCCCGCAGGCCATAAAGCTGACAAATCACGGGACTCAAGATCGGCAAATAATTTTTTAATAGCTTGAGCATCAGGAGTAGATAAGGAGTGCGCAACTTGCTTAGCTGGTTTACCTAACGGCTGTAACGGTAACGCCCTCGCCTGCAGCAACCAATTATTTTTAAATGCAGTAAACACCTGGTAGGCTTCACCTTTACCATTGCGCACCATGCCTGGAGGAATAATGACGCGATCGTGAAAGCGTTTAACAATTAAACCTTCGTTACGCAAAGTTTCTGATACCAACTTATCGCGATTGAATTCGTCAAGGGGATATTCCGCATTCAGAAATAACGCTTCAACCTTATGCTCTGCAATCAATGTCTGGAAATGCGGAATAATATCCCCGGTTTCATTAACACTAATAATAACCAGAGGAATATTCAGCTTTTCTAAATCTTTTGCCAGCAACATTAGATTGCGCTGAATAAAATCTATTCGTACCGGAGCAACCGCATGGTCATTAAGCATCTTGCGGCAAATAAAATACACACCCAGCACCGCCTGTTTATCTGCCGCCGCGTGATTTAAAGCAGGATTATCATAAATACGTAAATCATTTCTAAACCAAACAATTCGCTTAAACATAAAATATTTCAGTTAATAATATAAGTAGTCAGCAGCATCACTGAGCCAAGACAAAATTTCGTAAACCTAATGCTTCCGGATAAGGTGCCCAAAAAGTTTGCTGTTTTAAATAGGGATCATCCAGAGTCATTAAATGATGTTTCAATAAAGTAAGTGGAACAATAATCGGCGTTAAGCCTTGGGCGTAAGACTCGATAGCATTGCTTAATTCTTCTTTATCTAATTTACTAATATGTAATTTTAAATAACCGCGCAAATGCATTAAGGTATTTGCATTGCCTTTGCGAGAAGCCGGATAGCTTAGCGCGGTCATCAGTAACTGAATAAATTCATTACAGATGCTAGCAATAGGTCGCCCAGCTAAATTTGCCAGAAATTTTCCAATTAAAAAATAACTGGGGACATGATGAGCCATTACCTGGTACTTATAACGGGAATAAAATGCGATCAGCTTTTTTGCGCTAGGTTCAATAGTAACTGACTGGCGCCAGTCGTGCAGAGCAAAAATTCGCGTAATGAAATTCTCTCGTAAACCCGCATCATTTAACCGGCCTGCTTCTTCAACTGGAATTAATGGCTGCAATTCCATAAACCGTTTAGCAAAGGCTCCGCGCCCGCGAGTATCAATACTGGAGCCGCTTTCACCATAACGCTTTACGCTATAAACACCACAACTGGGCGACTTTTGAGTAAATACATAGCCGCAAATTTCCGGCATTTGTTGCACTACTCGCTCAGCTTCTTGAACCAAAGCATCAGTCACATCCAATGCCAAATTTTCTACTCCGCGAATTCGCTCTTCTCCAGCGCTCACAACGAGACGAATAGGCTTACGTGGTACGCCTAAGCCTATGGCCATTTCCGGACAAATAGGTAAAAAATTAACATGCTGCGCGAGCACATCCGTTAGGTAACTATTGCGCTTGTGACTACCGTCATATCTAACTGGCTCGCCTAACAGGCATTGGCTAACACCGAGAAAAATTTTTTCCATAAAAATACCTAAACTTGCGCTGATTTTTTTTGCTGCCACCAAAAAATTCTTATACCCAGCAGGGCCAGGGTTAGCACACCAAATAAAACGGCATCTGCATAACTTGAACGCACTTGCAGCAGCACATGTACCCAAGCTAAAACAGCAACTATATATATTCCTTTATGCAATTTAACCCAATTTTTTCCTAACTTACGCATCATCCCTTTCGTAGAAGTTATTCCTAAAATGATCAACAAAATAATCGCGGGGATAGTTAGTAAAATATAAGGACGTTTAACCAATTCCGCACCAAAACTGGAGAAATCTAAACCTAAGATAAAAACAAAATAGGAAATCATGTGGAGTACTGCATAAAACAAAGTGAATAGTCCAAGCATCCGCCTATGGGCCATTAGCCAACCTTGTTTGGCTAATTTCTTCAAGGGTGTTACAGACAAGGTAATAAGCAAAAAATAAAATGTCCAGGTACCGATAAAAAGTACCACAGCTTTTTGCGGATCAGCACCTAAATGATTTGTAGCGGCCTTAACGACCAAAACCACCAGTGGTAACAAACTTAGTATAAAAATAACGATGCGGCGCCATCTTGTTGGCATTATAAAACCTCAATAATATTTTTTTAAATCCTGATCTTTGTAGAGGCTTGCCACTTGCTCAGCGTAACCATTAAACATTTGCGTGGGGATAATGTTGGGGCTAAACAAACCACTGGGTAAGCGTCGCTCTCTGGCTTGAGTCCACCGCGGATGATCTACAGTAGGATTGACGTTAGCGTAAAATCCATATTCGGCTGGAGCGATTTGGTTCCAGGTAGTTTGTGGTTGATGTTCGCTTAATTCTATTTTTACAATGGACTTAATACTTTTAAAACCATATTTCCAGGGTACTACCAAACGCAGCGGTGCCCCATTTTGATTGGGTAAAGTTTTACCGTATAAACCAACCGCCAAAATAGTCAGCGGGTGCATAGCCTCATCAATGCGTAAACCTTCACGATAAGGCCAATCAATAGTACTTAATACGCTTTTTTGTTCAGGAAATTGTTTGGCGTCTTTCAGGGTAACAAAGGACACATATTGTGCTTTGCTGTCAGGTTCAAAACGTTTTAATAAACTTGCCAATGAAAAACCTACCCAGGGAATTACCATCGACCAAGCTTCAACACAACGTAAACGATAAACACGCTCCTCCAAGTCAATACCTTTTAATAAATCTTCCAGATTATATTTTCCAGGTTTGCCAACCGCTCCGGTAATTTCAACTTGCCAAGGGTGCGGTTTAAAATTCTGTGATTTTTTTGCAGGGTCGGTTTTGTCATAACCGAATTCATAAAAATTATTATGCCCGGTTACACTGTCGTAAGGGGTTAAGGATTCGGTGAGTTTTTGTTGATCTGCCTTAGCTTGTGCAATTTTTTGATTTAGCCATTCGGGGCCTTTGTTAGCATTTTCGGCAGCACTATAACTGGAATCCGCGAATACATTGCTCGAACTTAATGTTGCAGCACCCAAAAGGCCACTAGCAATTGTGCCGCGCATAAAGTCACGACGTGCAAGGTAAATATGTTCAGGGGTAATCTCAGATGTACGAATATCCGCAAGCTTATTGATGATCATCTTGACCTCAGGAATAGGTTAGTAATCTATTGATGCACGAGCCCTACATTTGTTACAGATATAGTTGTTACAGATTTCGATGTGTTACAGGCTTCAATGTGTTACAAACGCCGTAAGTTGACTGGATACTACGGGTTATTGTCCAACTCAAAAATATAATTCTGACCTTGCGCTGCACAAATATAGAGCTTTTCTGTCATAAGCTCACAATATTGCATAGCGAGCTGTGCGTTCACGGGAATTTTTTCGCTTATCCACATAGCTGCTTTATCTTTTTTCAAAAAGCTGTACATAAGTTCGAAACGCTGTACAAAATTAACATTTTTGGATTGCAGATCTTCATAAAGATAAGCAAATCTCGTATAGGTCATAGTGACGCCACCCAAGCCTATAGCACACATTTTTTCGATGTATTGACGATAGGCAGCAGTGACATAAGCACTGAGTGATTGTCCTGATTGATACAAAGGTAACAGCATTTTATTACTGTCCAACAATGCACCTTCATCCAAACGACTATTGGTTCGATTGCCAATGAGCTTATATCGTTTTGTTGTACATTGAATTTCAGCCGTATGCAATTGACAACGGGGATCCCCCACAACACTCCCAGCCCTATCAAATTTACGGGGAATATTATAGTCTTCCTGAATATTTTCCTGCTGAGCCGGCGCAGCTTTTGCTCCAGACTCTTTTTTCGCTAAGGCTTTTTTTTCAATTGTCGGTGCAGGGACATCATCTACCGAGGATGCAGCTTTTTTAGGCGGCGGTAAGGCAATACGATTGCGCTCTGCTGGTAATTTTAACAATGAAGCCTGCACAATTTCATTGTTATGCTTGAACTGATCAAAAGAGGGTAAGTCTTTGGTTTTTCCCTTAGCTTCTAATTCACAATAAACCTGTTCATAGTAAGTTTTTGCAGAGGCAAAACAAAATTGGCTTGCCTGAACACTGGCAGCATGCAACACAATAAAACTCGTTCCTGCGATATAAGCTGCGATATAAGAAATAAATTTTTTCATAAACATATTATCTCAATCAATTATCAGCCTGGGAATTCCGAAAAATACCACTAAAAACACAAAATTAATGTGAAATCAACCAACATTGATGAATTTTTGGATTTCGCTTAAAGTCTTCATCGATCGTTTTCGCACTAATATCTTTAATCGTGTAGGCGCCAAGTGCCTCAAGATCTAATTTAAATGTACGCAAATTATTAGAAAATATCAACGTGCCATCTTCAGCAAGTGCGCGCATACAATGGTGGATCATGTCCGCGTGGTCGCGTTGAATATCCAGTACATCTTCCATACGTTTGGAATTAGAAAAGCTTGGCGGATCAAGCAAAATCATATCAAATTGTTGATCATTTTCTTCCAGCCATTTCAAACAGTCTGCTTGCTCCAAGCGATTGCGCGATTCACTCAAACCATTGAGCGCGAAATTTTTGCGCGCCCAATTTAAATACGTGTTAGACATATCCACACTTACGGTGTAACGCGCGCCTGCCATAGCAGCGCGCACACTGGCAGATGCGGTGTAACAAAACAAATTTAAAAAACGCGCATCTTGCGCATTTTCCGCAATCATATCGCGCACAATACGATGATCTAAAAACAATCCTGTGTCCAAATATTGCCACATATTAATGTGCAATTTTGATTCACCTTCTATCACACTGAATAATTCACCGGTAGGAATTTCAGTGAGCTTTTCATATTGCATAGTGCCCTTATTACGACGCCGTTGTTTGTAACTTATATTTTGAATAGGCACATCCAATGCATAGGGAATGGCTGCTTCGATTTCCGTAAAACGTTGTGCGGCGCGGTCTTCATCAACTGATTTAGGCGCAGCATATTCCTGTACATTAATATACATTTGTTCAGTGCGGCCATGCAGTGGCACACCGCGATAAATATCAATAGCCGCTGAGTATTCCGGCATATCGGCATCGTACAAACGATAACAATGAATATCGCTCTTTTTAGCCCATTTTTCGAGTTGTTTGAGATTTTTTTGCAAACGATTAACCAACATTTGCGCACCGTTTGACAGTGCCGCAGCTTGCTCCTGTTTATTGGTTTCCTGCACTAATTTTTCGGCTGCTGCACGCTCTTCTTTATCCTGACTGAAGCGGCCATCTTGTTCGATGCGGCTTTGCACAAAAGCATCGCCATCGATACTGAACATTAATAGTTCGCTGGGAATGGTACCGTTAAATAATTTATATTTTTTATCGGAACGCAAACCCATTTGTTTGCCCAATTCCGGGTTGCCAGTAAATACACCAGCGCGCCAGCCCTGAAACTCATTGCGCAGCCGCTCACCCAAATGCGCGTATAACATTTTTAGCGATTCAACTTCACCCAGCCGCTCACCATAAGGTGGGTTACTTAAAATCAAACCATTTTTTAATTGCGTATGCGTTGGCTTCTTAAATTCGGCTAATTCTTTACGACTTACACGCAACCAGTTATCCAATTCTGCGCTAATAATATTTTCTTCCGCAGCACGAATAACTTTTAAATCAGCATCGTAACCGCGAATTTCAGGTAACTCTTTTTCAAGGCCAATTCGGCGACGCTCATGGGCTTCGTTGCGCAATGTTTGCCACACTTCATTATCGTGCTTTAACCAGCGTTCAAAACCAAAACCAACGCGACCTAAACCTGGCGCTATATCCGCCGCCATCAAGGCCGCTTCAATGAGAATAGTGCCTGAGCCGCACATTGGATCCAGCAACGCGCCACCTTCCGCGGCTATTTGCAGCCAACCCGCACGCAACAAAATGCCGGCGGCAAGGTTTTCCTTCATGGGCGCACTGCCCTGCTTTAAACGATAGCCACGGCGGTGCAGGCTTTCGCCGGAAAGATCAATACTGATCACAACCTTGTCTTTGCTTAAGCGAGTATTAATCCGTAAATCTGGATCACGCTTGGCGACTGATGGACGCTCACCGCTGAAATCGCGCAGGCAATCCACAATCGCATCCTTCACTTTGACCGCGCCAAATTGCGTATTACGAATAGCATCGCTGGTGCCCACAAAGTCCACCAAGAGTGTACCGGAAGGGCTTAAATGCTCTTGCCACGCAATGGTGCGGGTACCGTCATACAAATCTTCCTGACTATTCACATCAAAGCTGGTGAGCGGTAACAGCACTTTGTTGGCAAGACGTGACCATAGGCAAACACGGTAAGCTGTTTCGATGCTACCACCAAAATACACACCTGCTACGGTTTCACGCACCTCACTTGCGCCTAACTGTAAAATTTCTGTAAGTAAAAGCCCCTCAAGACTTTTGGGACAAGTAGCAAAAAATTGGTATTCAGTCATGGATAAGGCCAGTTTTGATGTCGTAAATCGCCAAATATGGCGTAATAAATTGCAATTCAACGCAAGTATTCTTGCTAAGATCAATCGCTAGAGCTTTATGAGATATTAAAAAGATTAATTAGAAGAATTTAATCGTTCACAAAGGGAACCTTTATTTGATGTACTAGCCGAACTAGAAGCGTGTTAGGCAAAAACCAAAGGAGGTATTGTACCAGCCCGTGTAGATGTACCGTAAAGATGTATCTGTAATTGATGTACCAGTGTAGATGTCCAAATAACTTTAGCTATTTGTATCTAATAAAGAGGTGCTTTATCGGATGAAACGTCAAAAACGAGACCCAACAGAACGTGCTTTTACAAAAGGCTACCAAGCCGGAATCCAAGGCAGATCGCGAAGCGGATGCCCTCATGAGACGGGTTTAGCTCGACAGCAGTGGCTAAGTGGCTGGCGAGAATCACGCATCGACCAATGGGATGGATTAAACCGCATGGCGCAAGTCCAAAAATTAAGCAACCTACAACCTCTGGCAGCAGCCAGCTAAATTGCAAACAACTCGAACAACTCTTGTAACCAACAAATTATTCGCTGATCAGCGAATTCAGTAAAACAAAAAAGCCTCAGTAATGAGGCTTTTTTTTCGCCTGGTTAATCAACGAAACTCTTAAGTTAATAAAATGGCTAATTAACAACGGCGGATTCAACCGCGAAGTGCATAACTGTTTAAGCAGCTAAAGCCGCCATTTCTTTTTGCATTAAAGCAGCGGGCGTTTTGAATGACAATGTTTTTCTGGGTCGATTGTTTAATTGATCGACTGATTTTTTTACTGC
>JANYIO010000129.1 GCA_025362015.1 Gammaproteobacteria bacterium
GCAGTAAAAAAATCAGTCGATCAATTAAACAATCGACCCAGAAAAACATTGTCATTCAAAACGCCCGCTGCTTTAATGCAAAAAGAAATGGCGGCTTTAGCTGCTTAAACAGTTATGCACTTCGCGGTTGAATCCGCCAAAATTAAATTCAAAAAAACAGCCTAATAAAAATGTGATAGCTATCTTCATTGCTAACACCGTCTACACTTGCAGATGATATTTACAGAACACAAAAGTTTATTACAGCATATTACACCGCCAAATCTATTTTAATATTTGTTTCGTACGAACTATTATTTATTATTTTTGTACTTGTGATTATCAACATCTAAATGAATACAGAAATACGTCACGCTTCTATATCACACCAACGGCAACATATTCTAAATAGTTTTATGACTTATGCGAGAAGGAACAGACATGCATCACACTCAACCTACATCGGAAGTGACGAACTTATCGAAAAAGAAGGATTTTGTTACTCAATGCTTGGCCAGCTTACTTTTTGCAATCGGCGCATTTGTAATATTTCTTTGGAATAGCCCAACTGCTCTTGCCGCAATTTACCCGCAAGCAGTGGCGATGGCATACAACACCGCTATTTGCATTATCTTATTAAGCTTTTCTCTGCTTGCATTGATTTATGAAAAACGACAAATAATAATACTATGTGCTGCGGTAATTTTTTTATTAAGCGGTTTAACTTACATTGAATACCAATGGGGAGTGTCCGTTGGCGTTCACTATTGGTTTACACATTGGTTGGCTTATTCACCACCTTTACAGCGACTCATGTCTCCAACTGCCGCGTTCTGTCTCGTACTAGCTAGCTTTTCCTTGATTTTATCCAGCACGGCTGCACCGCCCAATGAAAATAACTTAATGATCCCAGTGGTTTTTTTAAATTTCATTATTGTGACAATTGCTACTATTGCATTGCTGGGATACGGGATTGGATTAATCCCTGTTTTTGGTTGGCTAGGAATAAAAATGGCGCCGCACACCGCCATAGGGTTAATTTTATTTTCTAGCGCTATGGTTTTTTATTTTTACCAGTACGCGATCAATACCTTTAATCGTTTAAAATTTTTCTATCGCATGATAACTGGCTTTGGTTTTATGGCGCTGCTGGTAATCGCCATAGGTTCAGCTGCCATACTACAAATCAATACTGTTTCTGCCATTACGCAGGAACTTTATCGAAACTCATGGCAAGTCAACAACGCAGTACTCCGTATAAAAACAGAAATTAATACTATTAATCGCGCACTCAAAAACACTGCCATTAACCCCACGATTTATTCAAACAACAAAATACCTAACGACATAAAGTTCGCAAAAACAATCATTATTCAGAGCATGGCATTTATTCGCAATAATGAACCCTCTATGATTAACAACATTAACGAATTTGAAATAAACTTCAGTGAGTGGGAAAAATTCGTTTTAGCTTCATGTAAATTGCTAGACAGTAAAGACTATACACAGTTTGCACAGCGCACACTTTACGCCAGCCAGGAACAAATATACCAATTAGAAACAATACTGGAACGTATTTCGTTTCACGCACAAATGCGAATAACAGAACTAAATACCCTTGCAACCAACACTAAAAATGATGCGAAAAATTTAATCTACATCATAGTGACTATTTTTTTTATAGCCGGGCTATTAGTTTCTAGCCTTATTACACGAAGCTTAACCAGCCAACTACAAAAAATTCGTCAACTCATGCTGAACCTTGCTGATGAAAAATTAGATGCGCCTATTCCATTCACAGATCACCCGCAAGAAATTGGTGACATGGCGCGCACCTTAGCAATATTTAAAGAAAATATTACCACACGATTGCGGTTAGAAAAACGCTTGCGCCAAGTGATTGAATCGACTCCGAATGGCATTATTATGGCAAACTCTGCTGGAGTTATTGAAATAGTAAATGCGCAAACCGAACACATTTTTGGGTATGATCGCAGCGAATTATTAGGGAAGCCAGTTGAAGAATTAATTCCTAAAAGTGCAATTAGCAATATTACAAACAATGGCGATATATTTTTTACAAAAAAAGCAATAGAAGCTATGGGGACTGGCCACGAATTATTAGGCTTGCGACGAGATGGCAGTGAGTTTCCATTAGAGATAGGTTTAGCCCCCATTGAAGCGGACGATGGCACAAAAATGCTCGCGGCAATTGTAGACATTACCGAACGGAAAAATATAGCTGCCGCGTTAAACAGTAGCCGAGAACTATTGGAATTGACTACGCGCATCAATCAAATCGGTATATGGGAATACCTTTTGGAAAGCGACCATTTAATATGGAATGAAGCTATGTTTGATATTTATGGTCGCAGTAAAGAGTTATTCACCCATAATCATAATGCATGGAGGCAATGTGTACATCCAGATGATATCGTCAACGTTGAAAAAACATTTCAAGAATCCATGAAAACATTAACACCTTATGTGAGTAAATTTCGCATTGTGTTGCCTGACGGCAGCATTAAATATATTCATGCAAAAGCTAAAGTCGAGAAAATAGAAAACACCAGTAAACTGCGGATACTCGGCACCAATATGGACATAACACGCGAAGAATTAACCTTTGCGAAAATACATGAATTAGAAACTTTACGGTCTTCCATTGTTGAATATTCTGAAGATGGAATTATTAGTAAAACACCCTATGGAATAATCACTAGCTGGAATGCGGGTGCTACCAATATGTTTGGTTACACAGCAGATGAAGCTATTGGACAATCCATTAGTGATTTATTATTCCCTGAAGATCGCCGTGAAGAAGAACAAATGTTACTCAGCAGCGTGCGTTCTGAACTTGTGGTTCAGCATTTTGAAACCATTCATCGCTGTAAGGATGGACGCTTGTTAAATGTATCCATTACGCTTTCGCCCATAAAAGATGCCGCAGGAAATATTATAGGCGTTTCAGCTATTAAACGTGACATTACCGATGCGATAAAATCCCGTGAGCTACTAGCCAAACGCCAACACGAATTAGAAAAAAGCAATGAAGAATTGGACCGCAGCAATAAGGAATTGGAAACCTTTGCTTACGTTGCCTCTCATGATCTCAAATCACCTTTGCGGGGGATCTCACAATTATCCAGCTGGATAGATGAGGACTTAGCAGAAAAAAAATATGCAGCCGTCGATAAGCATACCCAGATGTTGCGCAACAGAATACAACGAATGGAAAAATTATTGGATGACTTATTAATTTTCTACCGTGCCGGAAAAGTGGAAGGCACACAAAATATTATTTATCTAAACCAGATGGCGAAAGATATATTTGAAATTCAAAATACTAAGTCTGGATTGCAGTTAGAAACTGCCGCAGATTTGCCCACATTTACCACGCTCAGTACGCCGTTTGAACAAGTTCTGCGAAATTTATTTTCCAATGCAGTTAAACACCACGATCGTGAAACGGGCGTTATACGCCTCAGTTACCGCGAACTGAATGAATATTTTTATGAATTTACGGTTTGCGATGATGGCCCAGGTATTTCTGAAAAATTTCAACATCGCATTTTCGGTATGTTCCAAACCCTTAAACCACGCGATGAACTTGAAGGCAGCGGCATGGGCTTAGCATTAATTAAAAAAATTGTCGAAAATTATGGTGGCCGCGTCAGCTTAGCTTCAGCAGGTCGCGGCTGTTGTTTCAGTTTTAGTTGGCCAAAAAAAATGTAGTGGAGAAATACGAATGATTGCAAAAGTTTATCCCCCGGTCCAACATGAGCACACCCAAACCGTTAGCTTGCTCATCGTCGAAGACGACGATATAGATGCTACCGCATTGCAACGCGCCTTGCATAAACTCAAATTACTTAACCCACTTTATCGCGCAAAAGATGGCCTTGAAGCCCTTGAACTATTGCGCGCGGGAGAAATTCCATCACCCTATATTATTTTGCTGGATCTCAATATGCCACGCATGAACGGATTAGAGTTTTTAGAAGAACTACGCTCAGATCCAATCTTGACGCATGCCATTGTTTTCGTACTCACCACCTCTAAATCAGATGAAGACATTATTTCCGCTTATCGCGAACATGTGGCAGGCTATTTGTTAAAGCAACGAATGGATAATGATTTTATGCAAGTAGTCGGGTTGCTTGATCACTACTGGCGAATAATTGAATTACCTCTCACTATGTAAGCGCTAAAAATGACGGAGTAACATGCATGAAACTTCTGTTGATCGACGATAATGAGCTGGATCGACAAGCTATCATTCGTACATTCAAAAAAACTGAATGGGATATTCAAATAACGCAGGCAAGTTCAGCGACCGAAGGCCTCGCAGAATTTGATGAAAATGAATTTGATGCAGTCTTGCTTGATTACCGCCTGCCCGATATGGATGGCTTGGATACGCTACGTTTATTTGTCCGGCACCCTATACATCATTCTGCCATTATCATTCTTACCGGTGCTATTGAAGATGAAATGTTAGAGCAACAGTGCATCGAAGCGGGCGCACAAGATGTGTTGTTCAAATCAGAAATTGCACATAAACATCTAACCCGCGCCATTGTGCATGCACGCACACGGCATTTATTAGAGCGGGAATTACAAGTAAGTTACCAACGCCTGCGTACACTCGCAGAAAATGATTCACTCACAGGCTTAGCAAATCGTTATTATTTTGATGAAAGTTTGCGCACGGCTATTCCTCGCGCCAAACGCATGAATGATCAATTGGCATTATTATTTCTCGATTTGGATAACTTCAAATTTATTAACGATACATTGGGGCATAATGCTGGCGATCAAATGCTTAAAGAAATTGCCCATAGGTTGCTCGATATGGTGCGCGATGGCGACGTAGTATGTCGGCTTGGCGGCGATGAGTTCGCGATACTTGCACTCAATTTCGAATCACAAGATGCCATTGCTCAACTTGCCGAACGCATTCTGGCAGATTTACGCCGCCCCGTGATAATCGATAATTGCGAGCACTTTATTTCTGCAAGCGTAGGTATTGCTACTTATCCTGACGCCGCCCTCAATGCACCGGACATGTTAAAAGCAGCCGATTTGGCCATGTATCGCGCCAAACGCGATGGAAAAAATAATTATCAATTTTTCTCTTCCGCACTACAAGCTCAAGTACAAGAACGCCTACGCATAGAAAAAGAATTACGCGCACTTATTCCTACTGATCACTTTATCCTGTATTACCAACCCATTGTGAACGCTCAAACACTCGAAATTTGCGGCGCAGAAAGTTTGGTACGTTGGAATCATCCCACGCGTGGCATATTGCCGCCCAGTGAGTTTATTGCATTGGCTGAAGAAACCGGTTTAATCATTGAAATTGATTCGCGCAGTCGCCTTAAAGCCTGTCAACAACTGTCAAAATGGCGTGCACAAAAATTGGTGGGCAATAATTTCAATATGAAATTTAATCTGTGCGCCCAACTACTTACCGATGATCACTTACATGAAGATATCAAAGCTGATTTAGATAAAACCGAACTGCCCGGTTCATGCATAGGTTTGGAAATTACTGAATCAGTATTAATCGAAAATTTTGAAAGTACTGCAAAACTTCTCCGTAAAATTCAGGACCTTGGCGTTGAAATTTCAGTAGATGACTTTGGCACCGGTTACTCTTCCATGGCTTATTTAAAAGAGCTACCAGCACGCGTACTCAAAATTGATCAAACCTTCGTACAAGGCGTACCTGAAAGCCCGAATGACTGCCGAATTTTGCGGGCAATGATTGTGTTTGGGCAAAGCCTGGATTTAAAAATCGTCATTGAAGGTATTGAAACTCGCGAACAGGCAAGATTATGCCGCGATTACGGTACAGATTATTTGCAAGGTTACCTCTTCGCCAAACCCATAGCTCCGGACGCCTTTGAAAATTTGCTACTCAGCCATAATGCTGAGAAATGGAAACGCTTGCTATCTACACCCATTGCGGTACCTGACTTGATAATTCCTGACATTAACAGCAACATTAACAATCAGGGTCGCCAATAAGACCATTCAAGAAAACTCATGTTTCGTATACTAAATATTCAACGCTAGCCTATAGCTAATCGCAATCCGCCATATTGATGCATACAATTTTGCACCCTCATAGTGATTCGCCTATCATGTCCTACATTGAGCAATCGCAACTTCAAACTTCAACTTTCAGCACAACTAAATCTAAGGGCATATCATGAGTGACGTACAACACCACCGTTTAATTATTCTCGGCTCAGGCCCCGCGGGTTACACCGCAGCCGTTTACGCTGCACGCGCCAATCTAAAACCAGTGCTTATTACCGGTATGCAGCAAGGCGGACAATTAACGACCACAACTGAAGTTGAAAATTGGCCTGGCGGCGTACACGATTTACAAGGTCCGGATTTAATGGTGCAAATGCAAGAACACGCTGAACGTTTTGACACGAAAATTGTGTTCGATCACATTCACGAAACTATTTTGACTGAGCGCCCATTTAAACTTATAGGCTCAGAGACATACACCTGTGACGCGCTCATTATTTGCACTGGCGCGTCAGCACAATATTTGGGATTACCTTCGGAAGAGGCCTTTCAAGGCCGTGGCGTAAGCGCTTGCGCGACCTGTGATGGTTTCTTTTATCGCGATCAAAAAGTCGCGGTAGTGGGTGGTGGTAATACCGCAGTAGAAGAAGCTCTGTATTTGTCTAACATCGCCAGCGAAGTTACGTTGATCCATCGTCGCGATAAAGTGAAATCAGAAAAAATTCTGCAAGATAAACTTTTCGCCAAAGTCGCCAACGGTAATATTAAAATTCTTTGGAATCATCAACTCGAAGAAGTTCTCGGTAACGATTCTGGTGTGACAGGCTTACGTTTAAAAAGCACGCAAGATGGAAAAGAACAAAACATAGATGTATCCGGTGTCTTTATCGCCATCGGCCACAAACCCAATACGGATATTTTCGCAGGCCAACTGGATATGAAAGATGGATATTTGAAAGTGCAAAGCGGCTTACACGGCAATGCTACTGCAACCAACATTCCCGGTGTATTTGCGGCGGGTGACGTGGCGGATCATATTTATCGCCAGGCAATTACATCCGCTGGCGCGGGTTGTATGGCAGCGTTAGATGCAGAAAAATATTTGGATGATTTGTAAAAAATTGAATAGTTGATAAAGTAAAACGTTTGATGCAAACCACACCTACATAGAATTGCCGTGTGGTTTGTATCAACGACTTTTAGGTGGGCAAGAAAAACTTTGCTTAATTGTGTTGTCATGCAGAGAATGTAAATGCACATCAAACCCCCACAAGCGATGCAAGTGGCGCAGTACTTCTTCGGTCGATCCCCCTAAAGGTTTTCTGTTGTGCATAGTGTGATGCAGCGTTAGTGCACGATCACCGCGCATATTCACATTATAAACTTGAATATTGGGCTCACGATTCCCTAAATTATATTGCCCCGCTAAAATTTCACGTAGCCGTTTAAAACCGCGCTCATTGTGAATTGTAGCAATTTCAATATCATCATCTTCATCGTCGTCAACAATACTAAATAATTTTAAATCGCGCATAACCTTAGGCGACAAAAACTGCAATATAAAACTTTCGTCTTTAAAATTGCGCATCGCGAAATGCAATGTTTCGTTCCAATTGCTTCCGGCAATATCAGGAAACCATTCGCGATCTTCAGCGGTGGGATGTTCGCAAATGCGACGAATATCCATCATCATATGAAAACCTAAGGTATAGGGATTGATGCCACTAAAGTGCGGGCTGTCATAAGCTGGCTGCGCTATTACACTGGTGTGCGATTGCAAAAATTCAAGCATGCAACCTTCCGTTACCAAACCTCGAGCATAAAGTTCATGCAACAAGGTGTAATGCCAGAAACAAGCCCAGCCTTCATTCATAACTTGCGTTTGACGTTGCGGATAAAAATATTGTGCAATTTTTCGTACAATACGAATCACTTCGCGATGCCATGATTCCAACAATGGCGCATTTTTTTCTAAAAAATAAAGAATATTTTCTTGAGGCTCTGAAGGAAACCTTGGCTGATTTTTTTCTCCATCTTCATTGGTTGCTTTGGGAATAGTACGCCAAAGATCATTCACCTGCTTCTGCAAATATTCTTCACGTTCTATTTGGCGATGTTCTTCTTCCTGTGCAGAAATAGGATATGGGCGCTTATAGCGATCCACACCATAATTCATGAGTGCATGACAGGAATCTATAATGGCTTCAACCTCGGAGATACCATAACGTTCTTCACATTTACTAATATAGTTTTTCGCGAACACCAAATAATCAATAATAGAATCAGCATCTGTCCAGGTTTTAAATAAATAGTTTCCCTTAAAAAAAGAATTGTGGCCATAACAAGCATGAGCGATCACCAGGGTTTGCATTGCCATGGTGTTTTCTTCCATCAAATAGGC
Source organism: Gammaproteobacteria bacterium (assembly GCA_025362015.1). Lineage (GTDB taxonomy): Bacteria > Pseudomonadota > Gammaproteobacteria > Pseudomonadales > Cellvibrionaceae > Cellvibrio. The sequence goes on from JANYIO010000129.1 coordinate 8,432, forward strand.
AACACAAGGATTTGAATTAATCACTATCTCATAAGCCAAACCCATTTGACCGCGCTTATAGGAATGTTCTGTGCTGAGAAATTGCTTACCATAGGACCAATGATGGTACCCAATCGGCATTCCCACCGCAGCATAAGCATCCATCATTTGTTCAGAGCTAATAACTTCAATTTGATTCGGATAAGTATCAAGCCCAAACTCTTTTGCTATTTCACCCAACGCTTGATCGCATTCGCGAATTAATTCAAAGCTCCATTCAGACGTCGTAAAAAGTGGTTTTTTCATGCAACCTTCTTCTGAAACAGTTCGCGGAACACAGGATAAATATCTTCAATAGTAATAATATGTTGCAACGAAAATCGATCAGGATGATGCGTTTTAACCGCTTCGTAAGTGTGCCATAGAGATTGGTGTTGATTAGGCGTTATTTCAATATAAGAAAAATATTGGCAAAGCGGTAACAGCTTATTATTCATTAATTCCATACAACTATCTGAATCGTCGCCCCAATTATCGCCATCGGACGCTTGCGCCCCATAAATATTCCATTCGTTTTGCGAATAGCGTTCTTCAATAATACTCTGCATCAGTTTTAATGAACTGGAAACTACCGTGCCGCCAGTTTCGCGAGAATGAAAAAACTCATCTTCATCCACTTCTTTAGCACTGGTATGGTGACGAATAAAAACGATTTCCGTTTTTTCATAATTGCGTTGCAAGAAAAGGTACAACAAAATAAAAAAACGTTTGGCAATATCTTTTGTCGGCTGATCCATAGAGCCAGAAACATCCATAATGCAAAACATCACGGCTTTTGAGCGAGGAACAGGTTGCTTAATATGTAAATTGTATTTTAAGTCAAAGGTGTCCAACCACGGAATATGTTTGATGGCTTTGGTTAACTTAATAATTTCACTTTGTACCGCATGAAACAACACAGCATCGCGCTCACTAGCAGGCTGCTGTTCCATCATTTCCAGTTGTTCCTGCAGTTCCTGTAAACGACGGCGCTTACCAGCGGTTAATGCGATGCGTCGCATGTTCGCCGAGCGCAAAGATCGTACAATATTTATTTTTCCGGGGTTTCCCTCATTGGTAATACCGGCACGTACTTTTTTAAATTCTTCTACTCCCGACAACTGACGTTTAATGAGATTAGGCAACTCCAAACCATCAAACATAAAATCTAAAAACTCTTCTTCGGACAAGGCAAATGAAAAGTCATCCTCACCCTCGCCCGAATCGCTGGCTTTTTTACCACCGGCACCCGCGCCCTCTTTTGGTCGCTCAACTCTATCGCCTTCTGAAAATTTCTTATTCCCCGGCAGCACTCGAGTATTATGCCCACCATTACCATGATGAATAACAGGCTCACCAAGATCCTTACTAGGAATGCTAACCTTGCCACCTTTATCAATATCTTTTATAGATCTTTCACTCACCGCATCGGAAACCGCTTTTTGAATTTGTTCGCGGTAACGCCGTAAAAATCGCTGACGATTTACGGCGCTTTTATTTTTCGAATTGAGGCGTCTATCAATAATATAGCTCATGTTCAACCCTTAACACAGACACTTAATACAGGCACTTAACTCAAACACCAAACACAAACAAACAGGCGTGCAAGTAAAAGTCAGAAAAATTACTGCGATTTTCTTACCCGCAAATACCACTCAGACAACAAGCGTACTTGTTTTTCAGTATACCCACGCTCAATCATTCTTTGCACAAAATCTTGATGTTTCTTAATGTCTTGCGCAGAGGCTTTGGCATTGAATGATATTACAGGTAACAAATCTTCTGTATTTGAAAACATTTTCTTTTCAATCACAGTACGCAATTTTTCATAGCTACGCCAATCCGTATTTTTACCAGAATTATTTGCTTTAGCACGCAACACAAAATTAACAATTTCATTACGGAAATCTTTTGGATTGCTAATGCCTGCGGGTTTTTCAATTTTCTCCAACTCTTCATTCAATGAAGAACGATTGAGAATTTCACCCGTTTCATGATCGCGATACTCTTGATCCTGTATCCAAAAATCTGCATAGGTAACATAACGATCAAAAATATTTTGGCCGTATTCGGCATAAGACTCCAAATAAGCGGTTTGAATTTCTTTACCAATAAAATCAACATACTTAGGTGATATAAATTCTTTTAAAGCATTCAAATATTTTTCCTGTACTTCTTTGGGAAACTGTTCCTGCTCAATTTGTTGCTCTAGCACATACATCAAATGCACAGGGTTGGCCGCAATTTCCGTAGGATCAAAATTAAATACTTTGGATAAAATTTTAAAAGCAAAACGGGTTGACAACCCCGTCATGCCTTCATCAACACCGGCCGCATCTTTGTATTCCTGCAATGATTTTGCTTTGGGGTCAGTGTCTTTAAGATTTTCACCGTCGTAAACTCGCATCTTTGAAAAAGTGTTGGAATTCTCCGGCGCCTTAATTCGGGAAAGCACCGAAAATTGTGCCAACATACGCAAGGTATCAGGTGCACAGGGTGCTTTATGCAGAGAACTGTTTTGCAATAATTTTTCGTAAATTTGCATTTCTTCTTTAACACGCAAGCAATAAGGAACCTTGACAATATAAACTCGGTCAATAAATGCCTCATTGTTTTTATTGTTACGAAAATTTTGCCATTCAGATTCATTAGAATGCGCCAAAATAATCCCATCAAATGGAATAGCGCTCAAACCTTCAGTGCTGTTGAAATTGCCTTCTTGAGTGGCAGTTAATAACGGGTGCAATACCTTAATAGGAGCTTTGAACATTTCCACAAATTCCATCAAGCCCTGATTAGCTCGGCACAGGCCGCCGCTAAAACTATAAGCATCAGGATCGTTTTGCGGAAACTCTTCTAACTTACGAATATCCACTTTACCGACTAATGAAGAAATATCCTGGTTATTTTCATCCCCCGGTTCTGTTTTAGTAATGGCGATTTGATTGAGAATGGAAGGGTAAAGCTTAACCACTTTAAATTGCGTAATATCGCCGTGATATTCCTGCAGACGTTTGGCTGCCCAGGGCGACATAATTCTTTTGATATACCGTGACGGAATACCATAATCTTCTTCAAGAATTTTCCCATCTTCATCTAGATCGAATAAACCCAACGGCGATTCAAATACCGGAGAATCTTTTATGCAATAAATGGGCATTTTTTCCATTAGGGATTTTAGCATTTCAGCTAAAGAGGATTTACCGCCACCAACAGGCCCCAATAAATAGAGAATTTGTTTCTTTTCTTCCAAACCTTGTGCGGCATGCTTGAAAAAAGAAACTATCTGTTGAATGCACTCTTCCATGCCATAGAAATCAACGAAGACTTTATATCGCTTCATGATTTTATTGGAAAAGATACGACTTAAGCGCGAATTTTGTGCAGTATCCACCATTTCCGGCTCGCCTATCGCCATCAACATGCGCTCTGCAGCAGTGGCGTAAACACTGGGATCTTTTTTGCATAACTCCAAATATTCCTTGATAGTGAGTTCTTCCTGTTGGGTAGACTCATAACGTTCACGATAATGACTAAAAATGCTCATAATTTACCTCTACTACGCGATTAAACCTGTAATGTTTACGACTAAAATAGTAGCCGTTGCCAGTAAACGCCCTAATGTATTCATCTTACTTAAGCATAGTCGTAAAATGAATGTTCATTATCAGTAACAACAAATTATTGTCGTTTATCTCATCTAACTTTTTACACTCAAAAAGCGCGCCAATGAAGACTAACAAAAAAATATTTTTTAATGATCGCTTTGCCCAATTGAATTAACCTCATCAAGAAGAACACGGAACAAGTGGTAAACAAATGATACAAATTCCGAGACTTAACCCTAACAATACAATCTTCCCATTAGCCTCAACCGCGCTGGATGAACCTAATGGACTTTTGGCGTTTGGTGGAGATCTTTCCCCTCAGCGAATTCTCGCGGCTTATCATCAGGGAATTTTTCCCTGGTTCAATCCGGGCGACCCGATTTTATGGTGGAGCCCTAACCCGCGCGCAGTAGTTTTCCCCAAGGAATTACACATTTCCAAAAGCCTTCGTAAAACTTTGCGTAAAAGTGTTTACTCCGTCACATTTGATCAGTGCTTCACCGACGTAATGCGCGCCTGCGCTGCGCCTCGAAACCACGCAGAAGAAACAGAAGGTAACGGCACCTGGATTAGTGAAGATATTATTGCAGGTTACTCAGCGCTGCATAAACGCGGTATCGCACACTCCGTTGAAGTTTGGCTGGGTGATGATTTAGTTGGAGGATTATATGGCTTAGCTTTGGGTAAAATATTCTTCGGCGAATCTATGTTCAGCCGCGCAGATAATGCATCCAAAGTAGGCTTTGCGCACTTGGTGCAGCAATTAAAACTGTGGGATTTTCAATTGATTGATTGTCAGGTTGCCAATGAACACTTATTTAGCTTGGGTGCCGTTGAAATCCCGCGTGAAGAATTTCAAGAATTTCTGTTAAACTTCTCCTATCTACCCCCTCCATTCTCACTGCCTTGGCCAATTCAAGCCATAACTGCATGGGATTAATTGCGTTGAGGCCGCCATGACTGATCTTTCAACCATTAAATTATTTGCTACCAAGCCTCACCCCTGTAGTTACATTCACGGCGAGGAAGCTACCACTGTATTTATTGACCCCGAAGTTGATATTGATATTGATCTCTACGGCCAATTATCACTACTAGGGTTTCGTAGAAGTGGGGCGCATTTGTATCGCCCACAATGCGTTAAATGCCAAGCCTGCATTTCTTGTCGCATTCCTGTCGCACTCTTCACACCCAATCGTGCTCAACGCCGCTGCTGGCAAAAAAATCAGGATATTCACATCCAAACAGTAAGTGCCATTGACACCACTGAACACTACAACCTTTACGCACGGTATATTGAAAACCGCCATCCTGAAGGCGATATGTACCCTCCGACCCAGGAACAATACCAATCGTTTTTAACGAGTGAATGGGGCTCTACGCAATTTTGGGAATTTCGCCTGGAAGACCGCTTGGTTGGAGTGTCTGTATGCGACCATTTTAATGATGCATTATCTGCTGTTTATACTTTTTTTGACCCTGACCTTAATGAACGCGGATTAGGGAAATTTGCCGTTTTGGCTCAAATCGACAAAGCAAAACAATTGGGCCTAAGTTATGTGTATTTAGGCTATTGGATCAAGCAATGCGAGAAAATGAACTACAAAACTCAGTACCGCCCTCTCGAATTATTGATAAATCGGCGCTGGATGCGACTAAATTAACGAAAAAAGAGATTGATTACTGCTTTTCTCTTGGCGTAACTAGCTATTTCAGGCACAATTCGCGCCTATTTTAAGCCCCCAGTATCTAGCTCGCTATATTGAAGTTTTTATTGATCCCTTTATTAATCGCATTTATTTAGAAGCGCCGAGGAAAATGCCGCATGGCAAAAGAAGACAACATTGAGTTTGAGGGTGAAGTCGTTGACACCCTGCCAAATACTACGTTTCGCGTAAAATTGGAAAATGGCCATGTGGTTATTGCCCATATTTCAGGCAAGATGCGCAAAAATTACATTCGTATTCTGACGGGCGACAAGGTAAAGGTTGAAATGACACCTTATGACTTGAGCAAAGGTCGCATTACTTATCGCGCTCGCTAATTTTTACTGAATACCTTAGCCGTATATAAAGTAACTCAGCAATCAATACGCTGTTTGGTAATTAAACAAAAAGCCGCTAAAAAGCGGCTTTTTGTTTTTCTATATTACAAACTTTAATCAAGCAGGCTGCTGCGCTGATGATTGCTTCGCTTTTATCTCAATCTCCAACACATCGTTGATAGGATCAAGATCCACTTCAACAATACCACCGCCATGCGAAAGCGCACCAAATAAAATTTCTTCGGCAAGCGGCTTTTTGAGCTTTTCCTGAATTAAGCGCGCCATAGGGCGAGCACCCATTTTCACATCGTACCCATGAATAGCCAGCCATTCACGCGCGTCATCAGTAATCTCAAGTGTAACGTGCTTACCATCCAACTGTGTTTGCAACTCCATTAAGAATTTATCCACCACAGTTTTAATAACATCGAGTGTCAGCGCGCCGAATTGCACTATCGAATCTAAACGATTGCGGAATTCGGGTGTAAACATTTTCTTGATTGCTTCCATTCCATCGGTGGTGTGATCTTGATGGGTAAAACCAATGGAAGCGCGACTCATTACATCTGCGCCCGCGTTAGTAGTCATAATTAAAATAACATGACGGAAATCTGCTTTGCGACCATTGTTATCAGTCAGCGTACCGTGATCCATCACTTGCAACAGCAAATTGAAGACTTCAGGATGGTCCTTTTCAATTTCATCCAACAACAATACGCAATGCGGTTGCTTGGTAATCGCATCGGTCAACAAACCGCCCTGATCAAAACCTACATAGCCTGGTGGCGCACCAATTAAACGTGAAACTGTGTGACGCTCCATGTACTCCGACATATCAAAGCGAATTAATTCCATACCCATACATTTTGCCAGTTGGCGGCACACTTCTGTTTTACCAACACCCGTTGGACCTGAAAACAAAAATGAGCCTATGGGTTTTTCGCCAGAATTTAAACCGGCCCGAGATAATTTAATGGCAGTAGATAAAGTATCAATCGCTTCATTTTGACCAAACACCGTCATTTTTAAATTCTGATCCAACTTACGCAATTGTTCTTTATCAGAGGAAGAAACACTTTTTGGTGGGATGCGCGCAATTTTGGCGACTACATTTTCCACATCTGCAACACCAATAGTTTTTTTGCGTTTGCTTGGCACCTGCAATTGTTGGTAAGCACCAGCTTCATCAATCACATCAATGGCCTTATCAGGCAAGAACCGATCATTAATATAACGTTCAGACAACTCTGCTGCTGCACGTAGCGCAGCATCGGTGTAACGTAAATTGTGGTGTTTTTCAAAACGACTTTTTAAGCCTTTCAGAATTTGATAGGTCTCATCAACACTCGGCTCATCCACATCCACTTTTTGAAAGCGGCGAGATAGCGCACGGTCTTTATCAAAAATGCCACGGTACTCTTGATAAGTAGTGGAACCCATGCAGCGAATTTCACCGGATGACAAGAGTGGTTTCAATAAATTTGAAGCATCCATTACGCCGCCTGAAGCCGCACCTGCACCAATAATGGTATGAATTTCATCGACAAATAAAATAGATTTCTTTTGTTTTTTAAGCTCGTTAAGTAAACTTTTAAAACGTTTTTCAAAATCACCACGATATTTTGTACCCGCCAACAGCGCACCCAAATCGAGCGAATAAACAACGCTGTCTGCCAATATTTCTGGCACATCTCCGTCGACAATACGTTTCGCCAAACCTTCCGCGATAGCCGTTTTACCAACACCAGACTCACCCACTAACAATGGATTATTTTTGCGACGACGCGATAAAATTTGGCATACACGCTCGACTTCCTCATCGCGCCCTACTAGTGGATCAATACGACCTTGCATGGCCAATTCGTTTAAATTACTGGCATAATTTTCCAATGGATTGGTAGAGGGTGACTCACTAGAGCTAGACTCCTCGTCATGATTTTCTTGCGCTTGATGTTCATGAGTGTGATCTGAATGACCTGACACTTTGTGAATTCCGTGAGTGATATAATTTACAATATCAATACGCGCAATACTTTGTTGTTTAAGATAATAAACGGCCTGGCTTTCTTGTTCGCTAAAAATAGCAACCAATACGTTTGCCCCGGTAACTTCTTGTTTCCCAGAAGATTGCACATGAAATACAGCGCGCTGCAACACTCGCTGAAAACCAAGTGTTGGTTGCGTTTCGCGATCAGAATCATTTTCTGGAATGAGTGGTGTAGTTGAATCTACGAATTCAATTAATTCTTTTCGTAAATTCGATAAATCGGCACCGCAAGAGCGCAATACCGTAGCAGCTGAATCGTTGTCGATAAGTGCGAGCAACAAATGTTCCACTGTCATAAACTCGTGCCGCTTTGAGCGTGCACCTTTGAAGGCGAGATTCAAAGTTACTTCTAGATCTTTGCTTAACATCGCGCTTACCCTCTTAGCCTAAAAAACACTCCGATTTAAAATACACGGGGCTATTACTCATCACCATCAACAGCTTCTATTTCAGACAACAAAGGATGCTGATGTTCTTTTGCATACTCATTAACTTGTGCGGATTTAGTTTCCGCAATATCACGAGTATAGATGCCACAAACTGCTTTGCCATGAACATGTACGGTTAACATTACATGTGTTGCTGTTTCACGGCCCATCGAAAAAAATATTTCTAAAATTTCAACAACGAAATCCATTGGAGTGTAGTCATCATTTAACAACAACACTTTATACATTGACGGACGCTTGAGTTTTGGTTTTGACTCCAATACTGCAAGATTTCCATCATGATTATCGGCATCAGAATCACCGTCTTGATTTAAGGTTAGTTGAAGGTTTGTTAGATTGCTCATAGAGATTCAACAGAAATATAAAATGATTGGATAATGCGCGATATTGTAACTCATAGGCATAACACAGCCCTAACTGCCAGAAACTTGACATTCATCCGATTGTTGGTAAAAAAACAGTTTTACTGACCAAATATTCGCCACTTTGCTGGCAATTTTCGCTAATTGGTTGCACAATAATACCGCAAGCCTATCAACGCCCAAAATAACATTTTGGGAAAATAATAATGAAGGCAACATATTTCTATATGGGGCCAAGGCGTAGGACTTCAATATGCCCACAGGTACCGTTAAGTGGTTCAACAATGCCAAAGGTTATGGCTTCATTCTGTCGGATGAGGGTAACGAGGATCTTTTTGCTCATTACTCGACAATCAGTATGGATGGCTATAAAACGCTAAAAGCAGGCCAACAAGTGACTTTTGACATAATCAAAGGTGATAAAGGTCTGCATGCCATCAATATTAGTGCACCTTTAAGCACCACCGTTGATGCAGCAACTGAAGCGTTGACGATAAGCTAAACGTCATTTTTGTTAAATACCATCACGCCGCACTTGCCTAGCAACTGCGGCTTTTTGTGTTACAGGTACCCTCAGGAATCCCTTTCTGAAGCTACAAAGCAGCGATTACCACTTCCAACCAAGCAATTATTTCAAGCGCTGCATTAAAAGTCACGCTTGGGCGCAACGCTTGGTAAGCTAACTCACGACTTGGCTAGTAATAACCACCTAAATCAACTGCTTTTCCAGAAACAGCTTTCAACTCATTCACAACTTTAGATTCATTTTCAGTGGGCGTTTTAGCCAAAAGTGCAAACAGCGCTTGAAACTCAGCATTGTCTGCTGTGCGGCCAAAGCTTGAGCCCAATAAAGCGCAAGATAGAAATGGCTACAATGATTTTATGCAACTCAGGTTTAAATTTATTGGCGCCCACGAAGATGAAGTGCACGGCAAACGTCCCATTCCCTTGTTAAAAATCAAAAAAAAAATTCCCGCGCCATTTAAAAATACTTTTGTGTAATACTGAAAACGATTACATTAAAATAATAATTTTTCCCTCACAATGAATACGTATTCAGTCGCAATTTCGTTAAAAAGGTGAGACTTTGTCTTCATTAATCGCGCAATAACAATAATAACCTTAACAAGTTAATGTTCCCGCCCCTTGAAGTCGCGAGATTAATAATTACATCCATTTATTAAAATAACTATTGGCGTAATACCCCCTAAATTCTACGTCTCTCAGGAGAATATAATAATGAAATCATCTTCCGTATTGAACCTAAACTTTTATAAAATATTTTTAGTATTTTTAATACCTATGTCTTTCGCATTACTCTCACACGCGGCAACGACAGCACCTGTTCCCCGCACGACATTTGTTCATTTATTTGAATGGCAATGGAATGCTATTGCAAGCGAGTGTGAAAATTATTTGGGGCCGAATGGCTTTTCGGCCGTGCAAGTGTCGCCACCGCAAAAATCAGTGAGTGG